>JAUIKE010000131.1 GCA_030430845.1 Bacteroidia bacterium
TTCAAAGAACATTAGCCTGAATCGTAAAATGAGACTTGCTGCCATGCAAGATAAATACCGACAGAAAATTTTACGCATTTAGATGCGTTTGCCCTGGGACTTAAGCTCTTTGTACCCACTCCACCAACTTATCGATGGCTTCCATCAGATCGCTACAACACTCCTTCATGAATGCCTGATCCAAAGCCTTGTCCTTATATTTAGACTGAGCAATCTGTAGCGCCTTTGCTCCGTCAAAATCGACGTAAGAAAGCCGGGCCGTCAACTCCTCAGAAGGCCGTCCGAAATCGAAGCTGGGCAAAAGAGCTACACCTGTCTCTTCCAGGAGGCGATCACAAAGCTTGCTACTGTCGGTCAGGCCGCGAGCCATAAGACTTCCTTTGTACCAATCAAAGTGAGGGAATAGATAGAACCCACCCTGCGGTTTGGGGCAAAAGATCTTGTGTTCATTTAGCTTAGCATGAACCGTACGGCCAATGATGCGCAGGATGCGCTGTGCATCTTTCAGATATTGTGTAATCTCAGGATTATCCTGAAAAGCAGAGACGGCCGCGTACTGAATAGGAGCTGAAGTAGAGGTAAAGGTTTCACTAGCTACGATAGACATGGCATCTAACAACCAGCTTAAACCTTCGGGGAAAACAAAAAATCCCAGTCGCCAACCGCCGGCTCCACACCATTTCGATAAGCCACTGCTGATGATGGTCCCTTCCGGGTAAAAACGAGCAATAGAAACGTGCTGTCCGGAATGGTGCAACTCTCCGTAGATCTCATCCGAAAGGAGGATCACCTTATATTTGCGGGCGACTTCCGCGATTTTCTTCAACTTATCAACCGTATAAGTAGCGCCGGTGGGGTTAGAAGGATAATTGAGGATAACAATACGAGGGCGTTCGGGGTCCTGTTCGCAAATGCTTTCTAGTTCTTCGGCTGTCAGACGCCAATCATTTTCCTGATGCGTGCGTACCCAATTGACACGCCGGCCTACGATGAGTGCCTGCGGAGAATACGATACCCAGGAGGGCGTCGGTATGACCAAATCGCCGTAATAGACGAGTTGCAGCAAAAAAAGCAATTCTTTGGAGCCCGGCCCGATCAGGATCTGATCAGCAGCACACTTTACGTTTTGGTTACGCTGATAATACCCGGCGATGGCTTCCCGAAGAGGTAGTAAACCTTTGACTGCCAGATAATCCTTTTCCTGAGCGTGCTCTTTCAGACTGTCAACTACCGGCTGCGGCACCGGGAAAGGGGATTGTCCGAAACCTAGTTTGTAGACCTTTTTACCCTGGGCTATCAGTTCTTTGGATTTTTCATTAATGGCCAGCGTGGCTGACTTTTTGAGGCCTCTGATATTGAGATTGAGGTCTACCCGGATATTTTGCTTTTTTGCCATACCATAGATATTATAGAAAAAGGGTATAAAGTTAAAGGCGACCATTGGTCACCTTCAGCTTTATACCCTCTAAGTAAATCGAAATATTGCTTACTTAGTTTTCTTGTTGGCTTCTAACCTTTTCTTTGTAAACCGCCTTCAAAACTTCACTGCGGCGTTTTACGGAAGGTTTGGTGAATTCTTTGCGCTTACGAAGTTCTTTGATGATACCCACGTTCTGAAATTTACGCTTGTATCTCTTCAACGCTTTATCTATATTTTCACCATCTTTTACATCAATAATAATCATTGACCCAAAATTGATTTTTTAAAAAATATGTATGCCTTAAAAAAGGAATGCAAAGATAATTAAAAATCAAATCGTGTCAAATAGTTTTTTGGGTTTTCTGGATGAAACCTTAGGCTGATAAAGCAAAAAGGGGCGACCACCGGTCGCCCCTTTTTGCTTTATTTCTAATCTTCATCATCGTCCTCTGTACTTTCGTCCGGTAGTTCATCATCATCCGGCAATTCATCAAACTCATCCATGGAATTTTTCAGAATGTCGTCGTCATCATCATCAAGGAAAGCAACGTCATCATCAAAAACATCGTCATCCTCGTCATCATCCAGAGGAACCGGTTTTTTAGGAGCGCTGCTCGATTTTTTTATGACTCGTGTAATGATCTTTTTTTCTGCCGGCTTTTTCTTTTCTTTCTTTTTTGCCTTAGCTTCTTCCTCATCGTCCTCATCATCATCTTCATTGGAGGGAGGGGCGGGTTTGACCTGCCCTAATTTGGCCTCCAGCCTTTTGGTTGTCGTAGGAACAGCCATCAGGCGGCGTTTGTCGATCAGTTCTCCCGTGACCGTACAAATACCGTAAGTTTTATTTCGAATACGCAGAAGTGCATTTTCCAGGTCACGCACATATTGACGCTGGCGAATGGCCATGCGATTGAGCATTTCAATATCTGAGGAGGTGCTGCTATCGTCCACCCAATCTCCGCCGTGCTCGTCACTGGTGTTTTCAGTAATTTCGAGAATTTGCTCCTGAAGGCTCTCCAGTTGTTCTCTAGCTCTTTCCATCTTTTTATCGATCAAAGCTTTGAACTCCATTAAGTCTTCATCTGAATAGCGAGCCACAGATTTGGTCATCTTTATGTAGTTTAAATGAAAAATAAAGTATTGCCTGTATTGCCAAAATAAATTACTTCAGTTGCAATAGGTGGGCAAATTAAAATTTAAATGCTTTTCCCGCAAAATTTTTTAGAAAAATTAATTTCTTACAATAAAAGAGTTAACTCTGATCATTGAAGATGAATAAAAGAATCAACCTGTAAGGAAGAAACCATGTCTGTTTTTTAACAGATCTACATCTTATTGTAAGACCAATTTAAGAAATTTCGGTTCAAACTGTGGCCAATAAATAATTAGATTCTGAATAAATTCTGAATTTTTTTAACAAAAATTCTCAAACTGCCACAAATTTATAGCCAATGCCATAAACGGTTTTCAGAAACTCACCGCATCCGGATTCCGATAGTTTTTTGCGAAGATTTTTTACATGGGCATATATGAAATCAAAGGTTACCGCATCCTCCATATAATCTCCCCATAAATATTCAGCCAGGCTTTCTTTTGTGACCACCCGATTTTTTCGCCTGGCAAGGAAAACGATCATATCGAATTCTTTTTTGGTCAGCTGAAGGGCGCTTCCTTTTGCATATACGTTTCTTTCTTCCAGATTGATCTTTATATCGCCAAAATCCATCTCTTTACTGAATTGGTTATTCTTGCGCCTCATAACCGCTTTGATACGAGCATGGAGTTCGCCTAGGTGAAAAGGTTTCAGCAAAAAGTCATCGGCACCTGCCTCCAGGCCCGAAATCCGATCCTCCACCTTGCTGTTGGCCGTAATAATAAGGATAGCCGTCTGATTGTCTTCACGGCGTATGGAATGAACCAGTTCCATGCCGTCTCCTCCCTTCAGGTTGAGGTCCAACAAAACACAGTCATACTCATAATTAATGAGCTTTTTTAACCCCTCTTTGAAAGAGGAAGCTAGTTCACAGTGGTAGTTTGACCTTTTAAAATACTTGAGTAATTGCGAGGTCAATTCAGCGTCACTCTCAATAATAAGCAATTTCATGCAGCTTTCTTTTGTGAAAAACTAGTTGGTCCTGTTTAAGCTGATTTTTTAGGGTGTAAAAAACCTGAAAAATTCCAAAAATATTCAGAATTGACCTCTTTTTTTGCCCGATAAATATTGAGCTGAGGGGACTTACCGGTCTCGCATTCAGCTAATAAGTTTAAATCAGTTCATCACTAAAAAGGAGATAAAGAGCATATTCTGATTTATTAATGCATCATGAAAAGAAAACAATTTAAAAAAGGTAAACAGGAATTTCAATCAGTTGGGATAACCGAACAAAAAAAAAGTAAAAAACCCCGGGAAAAAAATAAAAATCAAAAGAGGTTTTGGCTGGAAGAAGCTTTTGAAGGGACGCATGTTGAATTTCAAGACCAGGCCGAATGATCCATATATCGCATACCCTCATTCGCGACTGGGAGCGGATAGCGGATGAACTGGCCTCCCAATCCTATGCAGTAGTGGATAATTTCCTGTCCTCCGATCAGGTAAGTCTTTTTCATACCCTGACCATGGATTATTATCAAGCTGGTGATTTTAAAGAAGCCGGCATTGGCCGGATGCAAAACTATTCAAAAAAAGACCAAATACGGGGTGATCAAATCCTGTGGCTGGATGAACAAAGTGCAGAACCCCTGATCCAAAATTATTGGGAGGATATTGGGTTGTTGCAACAATACCTTAACCGGACTTGCTTTTTGGGGCTTCACTCAGGAGAATTTCATTTTGCAGTTTACCCGATTGGGAAAGAATATAAAAGACATCTCGATGTTTTCAAGGATTCAGATGCTCGCAAGATCTCTGTAATCGTTTATCTCAATCCGGAATGGAAGCCTGAATGGGGAGGCGCTCTTCGTTTGTTTTTACCTGATGGAGAGTTAGATATCCTTCCCGTGGGAGGTCGCATGGTTTGTATGCGCAGTGAACTGATCGAACATGCCGTCTTACCTGTAAAAAAAGAACGATATAGTCTGACCGGGTGGCTGAAAACAGCTGACACCCTAAGCTTTTAAAAAATATCATGATCCATCCTAATACTGAAATAAAGCATATCAACGATCAGATCGGATTTGGAGTATTTGCTACCGCTTTTATACCCAAAGGGACCATCGTTTATGCCAAAGATTTATATGAGATTGAAGTATCCAGGGAAGAATACCTCAGTCTTCCTTTGACCCTGCAACAGACAATTGAGAAATACTCTTACATAGATGAAAACGGCCGTCGCATTGTTAGCTGGGATATCGCCAAGTACGTCAACCATTGTTGCTACAGTAACACGATCAGTACCGGATACGGGTTTGAAATTGCTCGCAGAGATATTTTGCCGGGAGAAGAGATTACAGATGATTACGGCTTATTCAATCTGGAATATACTATGGAATTGAGTTGCTCTCGTAAAGAATGTCGTGGCAAGGTCTCCGCTAGTGATCTGGATCGCTTCTATCTTGAATGGGATGAGGAGATCAAAGAACTGTTGAAGTTAATCGATCAACATGAGCAGGCTTTATGGCCGATTTTATCGGGAGACAGCTTGAAAAAATTGCGGCGATATTTAGACGGAGATGATTCAAGTTATTTATCGGTCTTAAAGCTTAGATATCTAAAAGAAGAAAAAGGCAATTTACACCTTTCCAAAGTGTGAACATTTTGGAGTAAAAGCTATCCATGTATAATTTTTAGGTGTGTAAATTGACGAAAAATATTTTTTTACTGCTACACCAGCACTGCTGGTAATATTTTGATAGCCAGACTGCTATGCGGAATGGCTGTCTTTTTTTTTCTCGAGATTTGAAAAATAGATTCAATTAGCAGATTTATTCAGATTTTATTCAGATTTCATCTATTTCTTGGCACCGTTTTAAAAAAAAAATCTTAAAATGCTAACAGCAGTTAAACCGGTGAACGCAGTAAAAAATATCGTACCAGGAACCTTTGAACCTCATCAACACTGGTACCCCAAAGCATTGAATGCCACTATTCACCCTATGGTCCATTTCTTTTTTAACATGGGCCAGGAAAGGATCATTACCCGATATTGCCACCTACATCCGATGGTCAAAGCTGATAGCCTTAGAGAGGTCCTTCAGTACGCCACCAAGTATTTTCATTGGTGCGGAGCGGATTTGCTTAATGTTACTTCGGCGGGCGGTAAGCGGCAAATGGTGGTTATAGAAAACAACTCTTGTCCTTCCGGGCAAAAATCCATGCCTCTACTGGATGAGAATCAGGAGCAAGGCAGTTATCGATGGCTCATTGAGCGAAGCTTCCTCCCATTTGTAAAAAGAAGAGGAGGAATCAAAGGACGCCTGGCGGTTATACACGATAAAAACCCAATGGAGGCTTCTGGTTATGCCGCTGCTATTGCAGATGTATTTCAGGAAGAAGTCCTTTTGGTAGAATGGTATGAAAATAAAGAGACGGATCGACTCCGGATCGTAGATGGCGTAATAGAGATAAAACATCCCCACACGGATCAATGGGAGCCCGTACGAGCCGCCTTCAGATATTTGACCCAAAAGCCCTGGAACCGACTGCCGGTCACTACCAAGACCCGGATCTTTAACCCTGTGGTAGCCTGCCTGGCAGGAGGCCGCAACAAAATGATGGCTGCCAAGGCTTACGAAACCTTCAATGAAGAATTCCAAGGCTCCGGTCTCAAGGTCAATACCCCGGAAACGATCCGGGATGTCCAGAAAAGTGATATTCCAATGTGGGTTGAAAGAATGGGCGGACAGGCAGTAGTAAAAGTACCTTACAGCAATGCCGGACAAGGCGTTTTTACGATCATATCCAAAGAAGAACTGGATCACTTTATGAAAATGGACTTTGCCTATGATTGCTTCATTGTGCAGAGTCTGATCGGTAATATCAACTGGAGTTCTACCAGCTCACAGGGTAAACTTTACCATGTGGGCACCATCCCTAACGCCAAAGGGAAAACATTCGTGGCCGACCTAAGGATGATGGTCAGTGCTACAGCCAACGGCATCCAGCCACTTTGTTTGTATGCTCGTAGGGCCAAAGCTCCCCTGGAGGACCATATCCAACAAGGAGCTGATTCCTGGGAAATGCTGGGAACCAACCTCTCCATTAATCTGGGGCAAGGCAAATGGGACAGCGATACTAACCGCTTGTTACTCATGGATCGAAGAGATTTTAACAAACTGGGAGTGGGCTTAGATGACCTCATCGAGGCTTACATACAAACTGTATTGTCAATGGTAGCCATCGACAAATTGTCGATCAAACTGATTGGTAAACAGGGTAAGTTTAAGATTCGAACGTTCTCGAAACTAAACGATGATCCCGCACTTGTTGATGAAATAGTTCAATAGTCTTTTAAGCGATAGAGGCTGTCACATCTGCCTCAGGCGTATGTGACAGCCTCCATCGCTTCTTATAACATGAAGACATATAAACTGTTGGTACTCACCAACCACAAAACGCACAGCTCGAGTAATTCGATCTATGCACTGCTCACCGCACTTGCCAGGCATGAAGCATGTGGGCAAATCGATGTTGCAAGCGCCGGCCTTCCAGCGAATAAACTTTTTTTTAAGTATCATCTGGAAAGTCGTTTACTAGCAGCTCCCATTACAGAAGATTTCCAATTTTCAGAAGACGGAAAAAGTTATCAGGCCAAAGCTCGCTGGGTAGAAGCCGGGGAATATGATTTCATCTTCCTGAGGATGCCTCCTCCCGCAGATAAGCTGTTTTTTGATTTCCTGACCAGTATTTTCCCTGCCGAAAGGATCATCAACAATCCGAACGGAATACTGGAAACCGGTTCTAAAAAATATCTGCTAAGGCATGCCAACTTATGCCCTCCTATTCAATATTGTGAGGACATTGAGCAAGTTGAGGACTTTGCCCGCCAATTTCCCATTGTCCTCAAACCTCTGAATAGTTACGGAGGCAACGGAGTGATTAAGATCGACGGGGATCAGGTCTGGATGGGTAATCAAATACTGAGCTTTGCCGAGTTTACAAGGCAATTCCAGGAAAGGCCCCAGCCGGTGCTGGCTATGAAATATCTTAAGCACGTCAGAAGAGGAGACAAGCGGATCGTCGTCTGCAATGGTAAAATAGTGGGCGCTTCTTTGAGAAAACCCGCTAAAGGTAACTGGTTATGTAATGGCGCGCAGGGCGGCGCTTCCGGTCGGACGATTATCACTAAAGAAGAGCGGCTGATTGCCAAACAGTTAGGAGTGGATCTGCTGAAAAAGGGCGTCTTCATGTTCGGGTTCGATACCCTGACGGATGACGAAGGCAAACGTGTACTATCCGAAATCAATACCCAAAGTATTGGTGGTTTGAAGCAGATCAATGAGCAAAGTGGTTCTCATATCCTGGAGAATATTACAGATTTGTTTTGGAATTATGTAAAAAAAAATGTGGATGAAAAACTCCTTGTTGGTAGGGCCTGAAGCAGAGATTATTGAAACCTTAAACCTGGACCTGGTGGCTCCTGGTACTACGAAGCATTTTTGGCTCCACCTGGTCAATGACGGCCTGGGCGCACCGGTTTATATTCCGGTCATAATCGCAAAAGGCCATGATGATGGTCCGGTGGTGGGCCTGACAGCCGCTGTGCACGGCAATGAGCTAAACGGCATTCCGGTTATTCAGCGACTCTTTAATGAAATTGATGTGCAACAACTTCGGGGCACAATCATTGGCGTACCGGTAGTGAATGTCCCTTCTTTCTTTAGAAGAAAACGGCGGTTTATTGACGGGGTGGATCTAAACCACATTATGCCGGGCAAAGAAAATGGAAATGTGAGCCAGGTGTATGCTTATCGGTTCATGGAAAGGGTGGTTCGTCATTTTGACTATTTATTGGACCTGCATACTGCCAGCTTTGGCCGGATTAATTCCTATTATATCCGGGCAGACCTGAACAATGAGCAAACAAAAAAGATGGCCTTGCTGCAAAATAGTCAGATCATCGTTAACAACCCACCATCGGATGGGACCCTGCGAGGGGCTGCTGCAGAATTAGGGATTCATGCCATTACTTTGGAAGTGGGTAATCCTAACCTGTTTCAGAAAGGCATGATCCGGTCGAGCCTTACCGGCATTCATAACCTTTTGAGCTACCTCGGTATGGTAGATGGAGATATCGAAGAGGCGGAATCAGAAGCGGTTATTTGTGCTGACTCTTATTGGATCTATACCTCCTCCGGAGGTCTGTTAAGTGTACTTCCTAATATTACGGATGTGATCGAGGACGGAGCACACATTGGCGTCATGCGCAATGTTTTTGGGGATGTTATTGAACAATATTGGGCGCCCGAACAAGGTATTGTGATCGGGAAGTCTGTTAGCCCCGTCAATCAAACAGGAGGACGGATCCTGCATTTGGGGCGAATCATTAAGTAAAGCCTGGATCACTTTAAGCAACTTCCTACTTATGTTGTTATATTTGACAAAGAAAAACGGAAGTACGAAAAATGATCGATATTAAATTGCTGGATACGCCTTTAGTGCCGCAGGATTGTGTTGATTTTGTCAGTAATGATGATGCGGGGGGCATTGCCGTATTCATTGGAACGGTCCGAAACCAAACAAAAGGCAAAAAGGTGCTCCGCCTTGATTTTGAAGCCTATGCCCCCATGGCTATCTCCGAAATGCAAAAGATAGCAGAGCAGGCAGCAGATAAATGGCCGGTGGAGAAAATGGCCATCCATCACCGGGTAGGGACGCTGCAGATTCAGGAAGTTGCGGTGGTGATTGCAGTCGCAACCCCGCACCGTAAAGCCGCCTTTGAGGCTTGCCAGTATGCCATCGATACCTTGAAAGAAACCGTGCCTATCTGGAAAAAAGAGATATTTGAGGATGGGGAGATTTGGGTGGCAGCTCATCCTTAAAATTATGAGAGAGGCCGCGACGGCGGCCTCTCTCATAATTTTAATAACCGGCCAATTTCAGTATTTCTTCGGGTTCTAATAGACTCAATTCAATAACATCTTTTCCGGAACTAGCCATTGCCTGACGGATAATGAAATGACCGGACCGATAACCTATCGCAGTTCTGCCATCCGGGTGTTGGAACATCCACTCATGATAACTAGCGTCCTTTGGTAATGCCAATATTTCCTTTACCCAGCTGTCGGCTTCCTTAGGATATCCATTGGCTTCAAATCTAATTTTAGCGTATTCTTCTGAAAAAACGACCGCCAGGCCTTCATTTACTGCCGCTGTGGATATTCCCGGGCCGTATTTGTTGTCCTTAATGGCCCAGCCACGCGCCAGATGGTGGAATTCGTGAAACAAAGTCGAGCGCAGGGCCGCTTTTACAGCAGCCGTAATCCCACCGGGAAATACCTTGGATATTTCAATAACCACAAGCGGTGGAACGTTGGATTCCGTCCGGCCACTTACTCCTCCCACTACATCGATATTCCTGTCAATGATTTGAATGTCCACTTCAATGTTCTGAGGCAGATGTGGTAATAATAGACGTATCTCCTTTTCTGATTTTTTTATAAGCTTATTGATAAGTTTCTTTTCTTTAGCAGTCCACTCATAATTGGCTTCCTGAAAATGAACGCTCAATCCGGATGGTTTGTGTGGATGAGAATTTTGGGCAAAACCCAAAGGGATCAAAATGCTTAATACGAATAATTTGATGGTTATTAATTTCATTTTTAGTCTAGGTGATTTAAAATATGATGATTGTTTGCTCCCCCTAGACTTCGAACCAGCACCAAATGTTACAACTTTCTGTTTTTTTATGAAAAATTCTACTTTCGCTGAAAAACGATCTTTTCATGATAAAAAATTAAAAATGGGAAAAGCAGAAAGCCTGGTGAACATATGCAGATTTGAAATTAAAAAATAAATCTGGATAGAATTTGATGCAAATTTTGTTTCGAAGACAAAGCAGCACAGGGAATTTCAAGCTTAATAGATGACTCCAATTGCTCCATTAAACTCTTCCACACTACCATCCTCCAACTCAATTTCAACAAAATACACATAGGTACCCACTGCCACTTTTTCTCGATTATATCTGCCATCCCACCACAAACCATCGGATTCCAATGAGAAATCACCTGCTTCATAGACCAGCGCACCCCAGCGGTCAAAGATGCGGTAAGTTTTTACAATGGCAGAGTAGCCGGCTCCTGAAAAGACTCTGAATTCGTCATTGATTCCATCCCCGTTCGGGGAGAATACATTTGGAAGGTAGAATTCACAATCTTTCTGTGGAACCATCAATAAGGTATCCTGCCGGCAGCCCTGTTCGTCTTCAATACTTAATTCGTAATCTCCGGAAGTTAATTGATTGTTTGGGCTGCTCTCGAGAATGGGATTCCCATTCAAAAGGATCGTATAAGGGCCTGTACCGCCGGAAAAAGAAAAGTTGATAGAGCCGTCGGCCTGTCCACAAGAGGACGGACTGATCTGAATGTTATGAATAGCCGGAGATGGTAAAACCTGCAGGTCTAGTTCTAAAAGCGTATCGCATCCACTGTCGGAGGGTAGGGTAAGCTGATAAAACCCTGAGGCTGAATATCCCCGATAACGCTCTCCCTCACAGATGGTTTTTACCTCTGACAGTGAATTCCCCGGTAATACGGTCAGATTTAGGGTGCGGGTGCTGTCGCAGCCTGCTTGTGATGTAAACTCATCGATATAGGTGCCGCTTCTGGTGTACCCTTCATAAGAAAATCCTTCACAGATGGTTTCATTAATTTCGGTTTCTTCCAGTTCATTGACCTCTATTCGAACGGTATCGGTGATAATACAGCCCCCGGGAAGGCTTATTTTAACAGTATATTCAGCGGTAGCTGGGAGAGTAGCGATGGGATTGGCAATATCCGTTGCGCTCAGATTAATACCCGGCGACCATTGATAGGCAATTCCTTCTTGAGCATTCAATTGAATGTTTTCTCCGAAACAAATACTTTCAGTAGTATAATTGCTTGAATAAAGGGGCGAATCATATAGCTGTAGGATCTCTTCATCCGACAAGGCTCTGTTATATATCCTCACTTCATCTATGAATCCTTGAAAATCAGGATCGGCAAAGCACCAGTTAGACCGGCCAATGTAATTTTGAGCGCGTTGTACATTAGCAATGGGGTTGCCCTGTTTTTGAGCAAGCAGTTCACCATTGACATAAATGCGCATAGTATTGCCGGAAATAGTGGCACAATAAAACTCAATTTGACCATTCGTAATGGCATCTACGGCCACCAGTCGGCCGGTGCTCCTGTTTTGATTAGCATCAGAGCTTACCCAGCTTTCTAAGGTTAGATTATCAGAATTACCTTCACGTCCAAACCAGACATTCATGCCGCCGGAATCTCCATCTCCATTCCCAAAATCAACGATCCGCTCATAATTGGCGGCATTTTCAAACTCTACCCATGCCGCAATGGTGATGCCGTCTTCCCAGATCGCTCCAAGAGTGGGCAGCTGGATAAACTGTGTGTTAGTCATTCCACAGCCGGTGGTACCTCCACCTCTGTTCATGTAAAAGCCTTCGCCTTTAATTCCTTCGATACATTCCGGGTTTCCGATGAGCGTGCCGTGGTTTTCGTTGCCGCTGTGGTCGTTGGCGTTACAGCCGCAAAAGCTATAGTAGCCTACCAGGCCTTGGGTGAGGTCCTGGGCGTTTATATGAAAAAAACTAATCGATAGAAAAAATATTACAACGGCTCTGATCATTGAAAAAGAATGCTTTAAAATGAATTTATCATTTTTTAGTGAAAAATATAGCATTTATTTCGGGGGTGTGTAAATCGTTCCTCGTTTTTACGCACCCCAAAATAAAAAAAGCCGTTAACTACTTCGCAGCTAACGGCTCTCTATCATTTAAAACCAAACTATTGTATTGTATCCAAGTGAAAACTTTTTATACAGGCTGTGCAACTTTAGGCGCTCCGCTCATGATCTCCTCACTGGCGTAGGCTTCGAACTGCTTGAAGTTTTCGGCAAACTCTCTGGCCAGGTCTTCCGCTTTTTTATCGTATGCTTCCTTGTCTGACCATGTATTGCGAGGTACCAGGATCTCAGCTGGAACATTCGGTACTTCTACCGGTATCCTTAAGCCGAAGATCGGATCTTCTGTGTATGTTACATTTTCCAGCTCTCCATTCAGGGCAGCGGTGATCATGGCGCGGGTGTAAGGCAGCTTGGTCCGTTTGCCTACTCCGTAAGGACCACCTGACCATCCGGTGTTGATCAACCAGATATTCACATCCTGCTCTACCATTTTTTCTCCAAGTAATTCCGCATAACGTGTTGGGTGCAATGGCATGAAAGGCGCTCCGAAACAAGCGGAGAATACACTTTGTGGCTCGGTTACCCCTGCTTCCGTACCGGCTACCTTAGCTGTATATCCGGAGATGAAGTGGTACATGGCCTGCTCTTTGCTCAACAAGGAGATCGGAGGCAGTACACCGTAAGCATCACAAGTCAGGAAGAAAATGTTCTTTGGAACACCTCCTAAGGAAGGTTCTTTCGCATTCGGGATGTGATGGATCGGGTAAGATACCCGGGTGTTTTCCGTTACTGAGCGGTTCGTGTAATCAACGGTGTTGGTACCTGGGATGAAGCGGGTGTTTTCAAGGATCGCTCCAAATTTGATGGCATCCCAGATCTGTGGTTCTTTCTCCTTAGAGAGGTCAATGACCTTGGCATAGCAACCGCCTTCAAAGTTAAATACCCCTTTTTCTGTCCAGCCATGCTCGTCATCACCGATCAGGTAACGGTCGGGGTCAGCAGAGAGTGTAGTTTTGCCGGTTCCACTCAAACCGAAAAAGATAGCAGTGTCTCCCTCTTTGCCCATGTTAGATGAACAGTGCATGGATAATACATGCTCTTTTTCAGGAAGCAGGAAGTTCAGCACGCCAAAGATACCCTTCTTGGTTTCTCCGGTATAGCCGGTACCACCCACGATGATTACCCGTTTTTCCATGTTGATGATGGCGAAGTTCTTGTTGCGGGTGCCGTCAATTGCAGGGTCGGCGAAGAAGTCAGGGTCGGTGATTACCGTGAAGTCAGGCTCAAAATCGGCTTGCTCTTCTTCTGTTGGGCGGATGAACATGTTGTAGCAGAACAGGTTGTGCCAGGCTTGCGTGTCAATAACCCGAACTCTCAGGCGATGCTCAGGATCAGCGCCTGCAAATGCATCCCTGATGTAAAGCTCCTTGTCTCTCATTTGGGAGACCATCTTGTTGTAAAGCTTGTCAAATTTTTCGGCTTCAAAGGGAATGTTGATGTCACCCCACCAAACGGTGTTTTCGGTAGTGGCATCTTTTACGATATAGCGGTCTTTGGGTGCACGACCTGTGAATTTACCCGTGTCACACATCAAAGCTCCGGTGTCGGTTAATACACCTTCGCCGTTTTTAATGGCTTTTGTAATGAGTTCGGCCGGAGGGAGATTCCAGCGCAATCCTCTGACATGGTCAAGTCCTAAATTGTTGAGGGCTTCTGTTAAACTTTGGATTCTGGATAATTTCATCGTGGTTCGTTTTGATTTAAAACAAAGGTAAGTGTTGAATTTACACTATGAAGTGATTTTTGTTTTTGCAGAGGGGTGATAATTGTCAGTGAAGGAGAGAAAGTTCCAAAAGTTCCAAAGGTTCCAGGGTTCCAGGGTTCTAGGGGAGGATAGTGCTAGTTGAGGATGGAGGTGTTATTTTGGGATTTTATTTTATTATTGTTGTTGTCTGAACCGCGGATTTCCGCGGATTTAACAGATTCCGCAGAATGATTTTTGCCTGCAGGGCAAAAATCGTTTCTGTGCCATCCGCTGAATCCGCGGAAATCCGCGGTTCAGACAACCAAAAAGAAAAAACTACAAAAAATATAAGTTAACCCCAGAACCCCAGAACCCCAGAACCCCAGAACCCCAGAACCCCAGAACCCCAGAACCCCAGAACCCCAGAACCCTTGAAAACACCAATTGAGCCCAAAAAACGTTTATAATAATTGACATCATCAATAGAAGCAGCATAAACATTTTCCACATGACCCTTTTTAAATATACCCCCATCCTCCTTTTTTTATGTTCCCATCTGATCCTGCATGCCCAGTTAAAAACAGGAGAGGAGTACCTGGAACAAGGCCGGCTGCAAGAGGCGTACACTGCATTTGAAGCCGAAAACGGAAACGAGGAAGATCAACTGCAAGCCTATTTTGGGATGGCCCAAATACTGGCCGATCCGACTTATGAGGGATACAATCTGGATTCAGCTTATCATTACGTTAATCAGGCCCGGCGGATGGTAAGCCGATTAAGTGATGGCAAACAAAAACGACTTGATAAAGACGATAAAGGAGGCCGAGCCATGAGCCGCCTGCGCAATGCGGTCGCTGATTCGGCCTTGGCAGCTATTAGCCAAGATCCTTCTTTGGAGGCTTATGATCACTTTTTGGATTATTACCAGCGGTGTCGCCGAACCACAAAGGAGGCAGCCCTGGAGGCCGCTCTCGTCTTAGCCTCGAAAAAAGCAACTCAAACCGAAGCTCTGGACGAACTCATCCAATTGTACGAGCGCTACGGCCAGGATATGCGCAGCAAATACCGGGAGGGATATACTGAACTGGAAACCCGTTTGTTTGAAGCTTTTATCCAAGAACGCGGGTGGGGCGCTTTCGATGAGTTCCGCAGCCGTTTTTCCAATAACATCTTTGCACTGGACCGGGCCGGTACTGCATTTATGCGGATAAAAGGTTCGGGGAATATTGATTATTACAACAACTTTCTCCAAAACTACCCTTCCAGCGTTTACGCGCCCATGGTTAGAGACAGCCTGAAGGTGTTTCAAATTCGAAAAGAACAAACGACTCAAAAGGTGGAGGAGTTAATCAGTTCGCTGCCTGAAATAAAAGATCCTGACCGGCTAAAATTAATTGACGATCAGATAAGCAGCCGCTTTGAAGAATCAATGAGTGTACCGGAACTGGAAAAATATCTGGAAGGCGTGCCTATAGAATATTTGCCCAAAACGATGGAAGTCGTTTATCAGTTTTTTAAAATCGGCTCGTCGGTTGCTTCCCTAAAAGCATTCAAGGAAAAGTACCCTGCTTATCACAAGATGTCTCAGGTGGAGGCCGATATCCTGCAAATGGAGTTGTTTGCCTCAGGGGCGTCTAAAAAAATGAAAGAAAATGATGAGACCATTAAGGTGTACGCTCCCCGATATGAAGCTTTTATGGCCCTGCAGGAGATCATTGCAGATGATATAAAAAACGAGGATTGGGAAAAGGCATTGGCGAAAGTGAAGGGGTATAGCTCCTACTTTAAAGACGATAATACAATGGTCCTGGACCTGATCTCCATTCTGGAAGCCCCCACGCCTGAAATTAGCTTGCGAAAACTGGGCGGCCCGGAAGTAAACAGCGGCGACAGCGAATACACTCCGGTTCTTTCTGCGGACGGGCAATCTTTGTATTTCTGTCGTAAAAAAGGCAATTTTTACCTGAGTCGTGCTAAAGAAGACATTTATTTTGCCAGGCTGGAAAATGGGACTTGGAGCGAGGCTGAGCAGATACAGGATTTTGACATGAGCGATGCTTTTTATGCACCGGTCTCTCTAACGACGGATGGTAATCGCATGCTGATCTTTAACGGTGGAAAGTTATCCTATACCGACAAAACCAAGGATGGTTGGTCGGAGGTAAAAGATTTTCCACCTTCTATTAATGCTACGGCCTGGCAAGGGGTGGCTACGGTGGCTAGTAACGGCCGGGTAATTATTTTTGAGGCTCGATACCGAAAAGACGGCATAAGCAGCCGGATCAACAACCAAATAGATCTTTTTGTGGCTATTCAAAATGAGCAAGACGAATGGGATAGGGTTTTTAATATTGGGGACATCATCAATACTCCTTTTGATGAACGCTCACCTTTCCTGCATCCGGATATGCGCACCCTGTATTTCAGCTCGATGGGGCACGGCGGCCTGGGCGGCCTGGATGTATTCAAAACTACCCGTCTGGATGATTCCTGGACTAATTGGAGTGAGCCGGAGCATATGGGAAAGATCATCAATACACCCACCGACGATTGGGGCTACAAGATCAGCACCGATGGTGAGATGGCTTATTTTTCCGTTGCGCCCGAAGCAAGCGGCAACTCAGATATTTATCAGGTCGTTTTGCCGGAAGCCCTGCGGCCCGAACTGGTTTCTACCATTACGCTTACAGTCAAGGATAAGGATGGGAATCCTGTGGAAGCTGATGTGCTTTTGGAAGACCTGACTACCGGCGAGGTCATCGGTCAATTGCGCACGGATCCACTCACCGGCCGCTTTTTCACCGTATTGCCCCATGAAGGTCGTTATAGTTATGTGATCACGAAGGAGGGCTATTTCCCTCGCTCCAATCATGTGGACCTATTGGAAAAAGGAGACAAACTGGAAGTTAATGAGGTAATCGAACTACAAAAGATTGATGAAATGATCGGAGAAGAAACGACCATCCGCCTTAACAATCTGTTTTTTGACCTGGATAAATACCTGATCCGATCCGAATCCTATCCTGAATTAAAGCGAATGGCGAGCATCATAAAATCAAATGATCTTAGTATTGAAATCCTAGGGCATACCGATAATACCGGTTCTCCGGAGTATAATAAGAATTTGTCGGAAAAAAGAGCAAATGCGGTGAAGGAATATCTGGTCGATCAAGGGATGGAGCCTTCAAAAATAAAGATACAAGGCTTCGGAGAAACGCAGCCGGTAGCTAGTAATGATACGGAAGAAGGCAGAGCGCAGAATAGGAGAGTGGAGATTAAATTTGTTAAATGATTTTTTTGACACGGATTCACACGGATAAAACTGATCTGTCCGTACCAATCCGTGCAGATCCGTGTCAAAAAAAAGCCTAATTGGTCAAATGACTCCGATAATCCAGTGGCGGCTTGCGATCCCCTACTAAAGATTCGTATTTAAAATCTTCTCCCCTCAACTCATTTAGCTTAGCCTTAGCTCTTTCTATAATCGATTGATCTTTGTACAGGTCAATGGCAGTGATGGTCATCGCTTTTGCAGCTACCATCATTCCTTTTGTCCCAATACTTGTACCACCAGCCGCTACCGCTTGCCAGCTATGCGCAGAAGTGCCCGGCACCCAGGTAGCGGCAGACATGCCCACTGTGGGCACCTGCCAGCTGATGTCTCCCACATCGGTGGAGCCACCGCGGCCTACATAACTAACACTATAGGACTCTATTTCCTGTGACAAATCGGGAGTGATTCCTTTTTTGTCTAATGTTCCGATGATCTTTTGAGCAAATTGTTGCTCTTCTTCATTATAAGTGACCCCTCCCACTATTTTCAGGTTCTCATACATTTTTTCGGCTAAAGGTTCATTGGGTAATAGATTGTAATATCCCATGTAGATTTCCTGCGTCATGGTCGTACCCGTTCCCATGGCGGCACCTTTTGCGGCCAGCACAATCCGATCATAAATGGACTTGACCATCTCTACATCCGGATGGCGAATGCGAAGAATGACTTCTGCAAAGGCCGGCACCACATTAGGGGCCTCGCCACCTCTGGAAATGACATAATGGATACGGGTAGCATCCGGTACATGCTCCCGCATTAGGTTGACCATCGTTGTAAAGGCTTCTACTCCATCCAGGGCAGATCTTCCCTGTTCGGGGGAGCCTGCAGCATGGGAAGCTTTTCCATGAAAGCGGAACTTAATGCCCCTCACAGCCAGGGAAGATCCGGCACTGGCCTGGTTTCCTGAGCCTGGATGCCAGTTGATGACGGCATCTACATCGTCGAATAATCCTTCACGCACCATATAAACTTTACCTCCTCCACCTTCTTCTGCAGGGGTTCCATACAAGCGGATGGTGCCTTTTGTACCGCTTTCTTCCAGCCAGTTTTTAACGGCAATAGCCGCCGCAGTAGATCCGGTTCCAAACAGGTGGTGGCCACAGGCATGGCCGGCTTTTTGTCCATCAATAGCTTTGCGCTCAGGAAAGGCTTCCTGCGCCAGACCCGGTAAAGCGTCGAATTCAGCGAGGATACCAATAATGGGTTTTCCACTTCCCCAGGAAGCGACGAAGGCCGTCGGCATATCGGCTACACCAGCTTCAATTGAAAACCCAGCATCCTTTAATGTTTTCTGTAATAATTGAGTGCTTTGGTGTTCCTGGTATCCCATTTCGGCAAAGCCCCAGATCTGGTGGGCGACCTGCCCGTAATGGTCCATTTGTTGATCCAGTTGTTGGATAATTTCGGCTTTTGTTTTATCCAGATCCTGGGCGGATAGTTTAAGGGAAAAAATTAACATCAGTGTACAAGAGAAAAATATCTTTAAAGGAGACATCGGCTTGATTTTTTCTTTAAAAAACTATTTCACGACAGTAGCCTCTATTTCAACCATAATATCCGGATGGAACAAGGCGGCTACCCCCAGCAAAGTAACTGCTGTTTTGCAATTGGCATTAGCCAGGTGTTCTGCCAATGTGCCCCATGCTTCAAGAGTGGCCGGCATGTTAGTGGTGTAGCAATTCAGGCGGACGACATCTGACAGTTCTAGTCCTGCCTGCTTAAGGATGGTTTCCAGGTTGCCCAGGGCCTGGCTCATCTGGGCGGACATATCGCCGGGATGCACAGGTGCTCCGTTTTCGTCAACAGAGACCTGGCCAGAACATACTAACATACGACTTGCACCGGAGATGTCGTTGGCTTGTACGAAACCAAAATTATCCTGCCATGTCCAGGGATTAATTACTTGTTTTTTCATAATAGAAAGGCTTGAAAAGGTTTTAAATGAATGATAGTTTAGTAGAAATAACGGTAAGATATGTATTATTAATGCAATAAATCCCTTAGAGATGCTAACATAGCATTTCTTAAGCCAAAAATTAGACGGTTAGCGCTTTGATATGATCAGTTTTGAAAACCGGTAGAATTCAATTTTTTGTACCTTTAAAAACCTAAAAATTAATCCGACATTTTTCTCCATAAAATAAAAACAGCTATAACAAAATGAAGCGATTTCTCATTCTCTTTCTGCTTTTACCTACATTAACTTTCGCCCAGCAACCCATCCGACAATCAATCAATACCGATACTCGTGCGATCCGCCGAGATGTACCTCTGACCAATTCCATCAGGAAGGCGATGGAGGCTGGTACACGGGATTTCACGGGCAAGCCCGGGCCGAACTACTGGCAGATTCAGACCGACTTCGACATCGAGGCCAGTCTGAACCCCCGAACACAGGAAATATCTGGTACAGAAACGATTACGCTGCACAATAACAGCCAGGACGAACTGACGAGCATCGTCCTTCGTTTGGATCACAACATCTTCCGGGCCGATGTGCCCCGAGGGTTCTCCGTTCCGGCCGAAACCACTGAGGGTATGGTGATTACCCGTTTGGTAGTGAATGGTGAAAAAGTAGATCTTTACGCCAGAACGAATCCCTGGAGGAGAGGCGGCGGCTTGCCGGAGAAACCGGAGGTAAGCGGCCTTCAGCAAACGATAGCTACCATCAGTCTTTCCAAGCCCATCCCGGCAAAAAGCAAGGCTACCATCGAGATCGACTGGCACACCAAGCTTCCCGGAGGCCCTAATGGTCGCGGCCACCGAATGACACAGCGTTGGGAAGACAATGTATTTCAGCCTACGCAATGGTTCCCTAGGTTAGCCAAATATGACGATCTGCACGGTTGGTACACAGATGTCTACCTCGGCCCTGCCGAGTTTTTCAATAACTTTGGTCGATTTGATGTAAAAATAGATGTGCCGGCAGGCTGGATCGTGAGTGGTACCGGTGTGTTACAAAATCCGGATGAAGTGCTGAGTGAGAAAGTACGCGAGCGTCTGGCGAAGGTGTTGCAGACGGATAAAGAGGTCATGATCGTCAGTGAGGACGAAAGAGGAGCCGGAAGTGCTACAAAAGAGGGAGATCATCTGGTCTGGAATTTTGTCGCAGATAATGTCAACGATTTTGCCTGGGCGACTTCTCCTGATTATGTCTGGAGGGCTACCCGGGCAGTTATCCCCGGCAAAGGCCCGGTTCCTATTCATATGGTATACTTGCCTTCCCGGGCTAACCGCTTTGAACGGGCCGGAGAGCTAACCCGCCATGCTATGGAATTTTATTCTGATCTCTGGGCTCCTTATCCATTCCCGCAACTGACTCTGCAGGATGGGCCTAGCGCCGGCATGGAATATCCGATGGTGATTAACTCGAACCAGGGCGCTGCCGATCACGAGACTGCACACCAGTGGTGGCCGATGATGCTGGGGACGAACGAAACTCGCTATGGCTGGATGGACGAAGGCTTTAACCAATACATGAATATTCTTTCTCGTGCTCACCGCCAGGGCCAGGAACCCAACCTGGACGGTCTGGG
Source organism: Bacteroidia bacterium (assembly GCA_030430845.1). Classification (GTDB taxonomy): domain Bacteria; phylum Bacteroidota; class Bacteroidia; order Chitinophagales; family Saprospiraceae; genus JANQPA01. The sequence continues at coordinate 20,878 of JAUIKE010000131.1, forward strand.
ACAAAGATATGGCTCCATAAGCGGAAATGAGATTGAACCGCCGATGATGTGGATGGCTAATTACGGCGGCCCTATGTACGGATTCCAGACCTACAGCAAAACGCCCCTGATGCTTTCCATGCTTGGTGGAATTGTTGGAGATGAAGCCGTTCAGGAGGCCATGCGCGGATATACCGATGCCTGGAAGTTTAAGCATCCTTCTCCCTGGGACTATGTTTTCTTTATGAACAATGCGCTGGGCGAAGATCTGGAGTGGTTCTGGTACTATTGGCTTTGGACGACAGAGGCGGTTGACGGCTCTATTCAAAAAGTAGAATCCAAGGGCAGCCGCACGATCGTTACGGTTCATCAGGCAGGGCAGATGCCTTCTCCGGTGGTGCTGAAGGTTGAACTGGAACCAGGAGCCCGGGCTATAAAAGCCAGCAATAACCTGGAGCAGATCGATGAAAACACGCTTATGATGACCTGGCCGGTAGATGTGTGGTTTAACGGCAGTAAGACTTTTAAGGCGGAGTTGAATTTGGGAGGCCGCGAAATCAAGAAAATCACATTGGATCCACATGCGAGATTCCCGGATGGAGATCCGAGTGATAATGTATGGCCTAAAGAGTAGTAAAACAGAGGCGGTCAACGACCGCCTCTGTTTTTTTGTTCCTCCAGCCTAAATTTGGCCATTTCGGCAATCAATGCTACCGGGAGGTCCTGATCATAGGGGAATTGTACGGATCCTTTGGCATGCTTGTATCCCTTCAATTGGTCTTTAAAGGCTTCGATCCCGGAAGGTGTCGGATAAAAGCCAATATGCTTAGGGTAAGCAGCGAAGTAAACTAGCATGCCATTGAATTTGTAGGCAGGCATATTGTAACTAATCACTTCTTCAGCTTCTGGAATGGCTTTGCGGATGCAGCTTCGCATTAGTTGAAGGATGGCTACTTTTTCTTCGGGAAGATCTTCGATGTATTCGTCTACCGTTTGGTATTTTTTGTTAGTCATAAGCAATGAGGTTTTTTATCAGCGGCTAAAATATCCGATCAAGTCTTAAGTCCATAAGTCAAAACAACGATCCCACATTCAAAATGATTCATTGCTTTGGTTTGGAAGGTCTGTTTATTAGTCAGTTGATGAAAAATAGGCATTCCATTTCCTAAAGCTACGGGATTAACAAATAAATGGAGTTCGTCAATCAAAGCTTCTTTGATTAGGGAAGAAACAAACTCAGAACCGCCGTAGGCAATGATATCGTTGCCTTCTTCCTTTTTTAGTTTATTTATGCCGTCTGCCAGGCTGGTACCGGCCCATTTGGCATTGTTCCATTGGTCTAGTTCAGCCGGCGGGGCTGCAGGGTTTTTAGAAAAAACGAGCTTTTGTACATCTACTATTTTTTGGCCGAACTCCTGCTCCGGATTGTCGGCATCCTGGGCTACTTTTTGCCAGTGAGGGATAAAGCCCTGGGCAAAGGATTTTCCCAGAACAATGCAATCAATGGACTCTGTTAGTTGGGTTGTAAAATCTTTTAGCTCATCATCCCAATCCCATACCATCCAGTCCATTTCTCCATTCGGCCCGGCGATGAAGCCATCAATGGATACTTGTACCTGTAGTTTTAATGTTCTCATTTCAATTTTTTTATTTTTTTCCTAGAAATAAGCGAAAGAGGACTTTCACTTTCCTAATTGAATGCTTTTTCAAAATCAGATACAATCATTTTTTTCATCGGCATCATCACTTCCATGACTTTTTTGATTTTTTCAGGCTTACCGGATGCCATCATTTCCATAAAACGGGCCGGAATGATTTGCCAGGAAAGCCCGAATTTGTCTTTGCACCAGCCACATTGGCTTTCCTCCCCTCCATCAGAGGTGAAATTATGCCAAAAATAATCGACTTCTTCCTGATTGTCGCATAGTACGAAAAAGGAAATGGCTTCTGTGAATTGAATTTGTCGGCCATTCCAAACCTTCGAAAGATGCGGAGGGACTGTACACCGTATCGCCTCCTAAAACGATCGACGAAATAGTAACAACCGATCTGATCATTTTGCCTGCCGTGCATGGGAAGTTGAGCGAAGCCATCGAGAATAATACTCAGATAATAGCCTGGGTGAAGCAGCAGTATGAAAAAGGTGCCGAAGTCGCTGCTTTTTGTATTGGTGCTTTTTTACTGGCCAAAACAGGTATGCTAAAGGGAAAAACCTGTTCGACGCATTGGGGACATGCACGGGAGCTCCAGGAAATGTTTCCGGATATTGATGTGCAGGCCGAAAATATAGTGACCGAATCAGATGGCTTGTATACGAGTGGAGGAGCCTATGCCTTTACCAACCTGATCATTTATCTGATCGAAAAACATGGGGGGAGGGAACTTGCTATTATGACGGCCAAGGCCTTCATGATTGATATAGATAAAGGCAGCCAATCGCCCTTTATGATCTTTGAAGGCCAGAAAAATCATAAGGATGAAGTGGTATTAAAGGTACAGGATTATATAGAAAATAACTATGAACAAAAACTTTCGGTCTCTAGGCTCGCCAACCAGCAGGCGACGGTAAGAAGAACACTGGAAAGGAGGTTTAAAACGGCAACAGGTAATTCCGTTAATGAGTACTTGCAAAGAGTGCGCATAGAAGCGGCCAAAAAATCGCTTGAGATGGAGCCGAAGACTGTAAATGAGGTTATGTACGGAGTTGGATATAATGATCCGAAAGCATTCCGAGAGGTCTTTAAGCGGCATGCGGGTTTGACTCCGAATGAGTATAAGAAGCGGTATAGTAGTTTGTAATTAGACCTGGCTTGAGACATGTCATATCTAGACATGTCATGTCCTCTTAAGGAGGAGATATCCACTGGATTCAAAGAAGTTAAATTGCTTATAATCAGTTGTTTGTGCTATGAATGTTTAGACATGTCATGTCTAAACATGACATGTCTTTGTAAAATCCACCAATCATTAACATATTTCGCGCCGTAAAAACACATTTTGTTTCAGAATTTATTGTATTTTTGAAACAAATAATTTAATACTATGAGTTGACCAGTACTATCTCATCTGCCTGGAACGGATGAGGTAGCACTGGCTAAAAAACTACAAACATGTTTGACAGAGCCATTCTGCATCTCGATCTGGATGCCTTCTTTGCATCCGTCGAATGCCTTAAAAACAGTGCCCTGAAGGGACGCCCGCTGATCATCGGCGGGCGGAGCGTAGTGGCCAGCTGCAGCTATGAAGCACGCGCCTTTGGCGTCCGATCGGCCATGCCGGTCAAAATGGCCCTCCGCCTTTGCCCGGATGCGACCGTCATCCGGGGGGATATGGACAGCTATTCCAAATATTCCGAATTGATCACCAACATCATTGAAGAGGAAGTACCGCTCTTCGAAAAGTATTCCATCGATGAATTTTACGTTGATCTGACAGGAATGGATCGCCATTTCGGCTGCTGGAATTGGTCAAAAGAATTGCGCCAAAAGATCATGAAGGAGTCGGGCTTGCCCATTTCCCTGGGCCTTTCTACCAACAAACTGGTCTCGAAAGTGGGCACCGGCGAAGCCAAACCCAACGGGATGAAACTGGTGGACCTGGGGACGGAAAAGCAATTCCTCGCGCCTTTAGCCGTGAAAAAATTGCCGTCCGTCGGCCAGTATACCTATAAAAAACTCAGTTTTATGGGTATTCGAAAGATCCAGCAGCTCAGTCAGGTCCCTCCACAATTATTAGAGCGTGAATTTGGCCGCCATGGCCGCTCGCTCTGGAAAAAGGCCAATGCGATTGACGACAGCCCGGTGGTGCCCTATCATGAACGAAAGTCAATCTCCACGGAAAGTACTTTCCAGATTGACACTACGAACGTCCACTGGCTAAAGGAACGCTTGCGATACATGGTCAGCCAACTGGCCTTCGAGCTGCGCCAGTCGGGTAAGCTGACCTCCAACATCAGCGTGAAGATCCGCTATTCGGATTTTAATACCTTCTCGAAACAACGGAAACTGGCCTACACCGCTAATGACAGTGTTCTTATGCTGCATGCCCAGGAGCTGTTCGACCAGCTCTATCAGCGCCGGCAGATGCTTCGCTTGATTGGTGTAAAGTTTAGCGGTCTGGTACAAGGACAGCCTCAGCTGGATTTGTTCGATACGGATCAGAAGGAGTTGAATTTGTTGAAGGCGATGGATGGGGTTAGGAGGCGGTTTGGGTCAAAGTTGGTTGCCAGGTGCTAGATACTAGTTGATCCGCCTTCGGCGTCACAACGATGCTGAGATGCTTATTCCGACCTTTGGTCGAACTGATGCTGACGTTTTTTCCTGCTATTTGATTAGTGGGAT
>JAUIKE010000356.1 GCA_030430845.1 Bacteroidia bacterium
CAAGGCACCACGCCAAGCTCTATCACTCACGCAATTTTCACAATGACTTTACGGAAGTATCCAAAGAGATGACCGAAGAAGAAATTATCGCCGAAACGGCCCGTTGCCTGCATTGTGGTGAGTGTTTCAGCTGCGGTAACTGCTTCAACTTCTGTCCGGACGCTGCCATTCATGTAGATGAGCAGGGCCGTTTGCGTATCGATTACGACTACTGCAAAGGATGTGGTATTTGTGTCCAGGAATGCCCGTGCTCAGCCATTGATTTTCAAATAACCGAAGCTGCAGAATCATGAAAACGGAAACCTTAGATAGCCTTAACAAAATGCCTGCTGATAAAAATAAATACCCCCATCATCAGGAAAAGATCATGAAAGGGAATTACGCAGCGGCAGAAGGAGCTCGCCTGTGCCGGGTCGGCTTCGTTCCGGCCTATCCCATTACTCCGCAAACGACCATTGTAGAGCGCCTTTCCGAAATGGTCGCGGAGGAAGAACTCGACGCCACCTATATTAATATGGATAGTGAGCATTCTGTATTTGCAGCAGCCATGGGGGCTGCCATTACAGGAGAACGCGTTTTTACAGCTACGGCCGGACAGGGGCTGTTTTATGCACATGAGGTTTTGCAGGCCATATCACATTTCCGCCTGCCAATGGTAGTCTGTAATGTGGGGCGGCCATCCATCCCCTGGAATATCTGGTCGGATCAGTCTGATTCGCTCTCACAGCGAGATACCGGCTGGATCCAATTCTATGGAGAAAGTTCGCAGGAAGTACTCGATACCATCATCCAGGCCTATGTCATTACGGAAAAAATGCATATTCCGGTAATGGTGGTGCTCGATGCTTTTTACCAAAGCCATACAAGCGAAAATGTCTGGGTGCCGGACCAGGAACTGGTGGATCAATTCTTGCCTCCCTTCCGGAACAGTCCGATGAAAGTGGATTTAGAAAACCCCAAAGCATTTGGAGGGCTGATCCCACCTGAGCATTATAATAAGATCAACTATAGTTATTGGAAAGACATCCAGGCGGTAGAAGAGCTCTCTGAGTCGGTAGGGGAAGCCTTCGGCAAAAAATTCGGTCGCTCTTACCCTAATATAGAAGCTGTAAACATTGGACCCCAAACCAAACTTGTTTTGGTCACCATTTCCAGCATATCCAGCACCGTCAGAGGCGTCATTAAGCAGTACCCTGAAGTAGGACTTTTGAAAATTCGCCTGTTCCGGCCCTTCCCAAAAGCCTCGGTACGCAAGGCGCTGGCAGATTTACCAAAGGATGCCGTGATTGCCTGTGTGGAGCGCAACTTCCTAGGAGATCGCGAAGGAGCCATCCTACAGGAAATGAAACGAGCCTTGTATCCGACGGATTTTAAACTCTACGATTTTTATGCTGGAGTAGGAGGGAAAGACGTTCCGCCGGTTACCATTGAAAAGATCATCTATAAAGCGCTTCATCAGCCTGAAGAAGTGAATTGGGCAGATGTAAGTTAAGAAATTGGGAAAACGGGCTCCGCCCGTTTTCCCAATATAAAATAACATTCAATATGAAACCTGCACTAGATTTTTTAATAAAGGAAGAACAAGTCTATTCCGGAGCCCTGAGTTGCAGAGGATGTGGTTGGTCCTTATTGGCGAGGCACCTGGCCGATATTCTTGGTAAGGATACGGTATTTGTAGTACCGGCCTCTTGTTTTTCCATCATAACAGGTCCTTATCCGCTGAATGACTTGAAAGCGAATGTGGTCCATACAGTTTTTGCAGCGGCATCTGCCACTGCTACCGGCGTGAGGGCCGCCCTTGACCGTCAGGGCAAACAGAATACCACAGTTGCCATATTAGCCGGCGACGGAGGTACGTTTGACATTGGCTTTCAGGCCTTGTCCGGTGCAGCAGCCCGCGGGGAAAACATACTCTACATTTGTAACAATAACGGAGCCTACATGAATACCGGCATCCAATCCAGTACAGCCACCCCTTACGGTGCGGTGACCACCACCAATCCCGGCCAGGGCTACAAGCGTACCTGGCCCAAAGACCTGATGGGCATCATTGCAGCTCACAACCTGCCCTATGCGGCCACAGCTTCTTTAGCATTCATGGAAGATCTGAGATCCAAAATCAAAAAAGCGAAAAATACCAAAGGCTTTCGGTTTATCATGGTGGATGGACCCTGCCCTCCCGGGCATAAGACCGAACCCGGCCAATCCATAGAGATTGGGCGACTGGCAGTGGAAAGCAAACTTTTCCCACTCTTTGAGGTGGAACATCAACATTATACCATCAATTACCGACCGGATAAAGAGATGCCTGTCACAGAATGTATGAAGCATCAGGGTCGCTTCCGTCATTTGTTTAAGGAAGGCCATCAGCATTTACTCGATGAAGTACAAGCACATACGGATCGGTATTGGGAGCGATTGCTCTCTAATGCAGCTGTATCAATGCCTGCTACTTAGCAAATAACTAAATACCATCCATTCCACAATTTTAATACCTTTGCTGGGAATTCACTACTGAACAAAAGAGGGGTGGCTAAAAAGGGGGCGTCGAATCCGCCTTAGTAGGACGAAGGAGTTATGAGACGCCCCCTTTTTAGCCACCCCTCTTAAAACCAAACATCACGAATGACCAAGCAAGCACTCATCGAATGCGTGCCCAACTTTAGTGAGGGCCGCGATCTCCACATTATCAAGCAAATCACCAATGAAATCGAATCGGTAGAAGGTGTCAAACTGCTGGACGTAGATTCGGGAGCCGCTACTAATCGTACGGTTGTCACTTTCGTAGGAGCACCAGAACCAGTCGTGGAAGCCGCTTTCAGAGCCATCCAAAAGGCTGCCGAATTGATTGACATGAGTAAACATAAGGGCGAACACCCTCGCATGGGGGCCACCGATGTCTGTCCACTCATCCCCATCGCCAATACTAGCATGGAAGAAACAGCCAAATGGGCTCATCAACTGGGAAAAAAAGTGGGAGAAGCACTCAACATTCCTGTCTACATGTACGAATATGCAGCAAGCAGCGAAGAACGCCGCAATCTGGCCACCGTTCGTTCCGGGGAATACGAAGGCCTGCCCCAAAAACTCTCCCGTGCGGAATGGGCTCCCGACTACGGGCCGGCCCAGTTCAATGCTCAGGCCGGCGCCACTGCTATTGGCGCCCGGGATTTTCTAGTGGCTTATAATGTCAACCTGAACACGACCTCCGTTCGTCGGGCTAATTCTGTTGCTTTTGATGTCAGAGAAAAAGGCCGGGTGAAACGTACGGGCAACCCGATTACTGGAGCTGTTGTGAAAGACGAAGCCGGCCAGCCAGTTCGGACACCCGGAGCCTGCAAATCCGTGAAAGCTATTGGTTGGTATATTGAGGAATATAAGATGGCTCAGATCTCTATGAATCTGACCAATATTAACATAACCCCCCTTCATGTTGCTTTTGAAGCCTGCCGAAAGAGTGCTATGGACCGGGGACTAAGGGTCACGGGCTCCGAGCTGGTCGGCCTGGTGCCTTTGAAAGTAATGCTGGACGCCGGACACTATTTCCTAAAACAGCAAAAAAGGTCAGTGGGCGTTTCCGAATCTGAACTTATCCGAATCGCAGTAAACTCGCTTGGCTTGAACGAGCTAGGCCCCTTCGACCCACAGAAAAAAATCATCGAATATCAATTGCGTGCTGAGGAATCCAGGCCTTTGCTCGACATGAACTTACAGGCCTTTGCCGACGAAACGGCTTCGGAAAGCCCTGCTCCGGGTGGAGGTTCCATCTCTGCCTACGTCGGTGCGCTGGGTATTTCACTGGGTGCCATGGTCGCCAATCTTTCTGCCCATAAGCGTGGATGGGATCAGCGCTGGGAGGAATTCTCCGAATGGGCCGAACAAGGCCAGCAGCTTAAACATGCCTTGCTGCAATTGGTAGATGAAGACACCAAGGCCTTCAACGGTATCCTGGCCGCTTTTCGACTGCCCAAAAGTACAGATCAAGAAAAACAGGCCCGATCCGAAGCCATTCAGGCAGCGACGCGCCAGGCCGTCGAAACGCCCTTCCAAATAATGCAGCTGGCCTATCAATCCTTTGAACCTATCAAAGCGATGGCCGAAACCGGCAATCCCAATTCAGTGACGGATGCCGGCGTAGGGGCCCTATGCGCCCGGGCAGCAGTCCGTGGTGCCTTTCTCAATGTCAAAGTCAATGTGGCCAGTTTGAAAGATCAAGCCTATGTATCCGAAGTCCTGAGTAAAGGCGAAGAATATCTACGGCTGGCAGAAGAAAGAGAAAAAGAAGTGATGGCATTAGTCGAGGGACGACTAAGTGAATAATTAGGGCATCCCTGAAAAGGGATGCATGAACGGCCTGACGGAATAAAATTTCGTCAGGCCGTTGTTATTTTAGCATCAGTTGAGAGGAGAACCAGACTATCAAAGCCAATTTCCATTGTTTTCT
>JAUIKE010000132.1 GCA_030430845.1 Bacteroidia bacterium
AGGTTTGATGACCATACACCCCCGCACGGCCGAATTATCGGCCAGGCCGGCTCGTTTAACAATGTCGATGTACCATTGAGAATAATCTTCGCTCCTGCTTGTAATCGCTTTAGCCATAAGTCTCTAAGATTGATGGAATTAGGATAGCTGCCTGCAGGCAGCTATCCTAATTCCTTGAATAATAAAAGCCACAAAATAAAAGAAAAAATGTCTACAATAATAACCTTTCCGCTTAAGTCTGTGTTAAGGGAATCTTTTTCGCTATATTATTGTTACATTTATGATGGTTTCTCGTCCTATAAATGAAGCAAAAGTGCTCTTCAATTTAGATGAGATTAGGGTTTTAACATATGCTACTACAAAAAAATTCCCTTTAACACTTGTTAAAGTGTTCTTGTTATAATCTTTAACAGTATTATTACGTGCTTTGTAATAGATTTAACAAAAAAAGCGGAATTTATTTGATACTTTTATAAGAAGCTAAAAAAGAGAGCACTGCAATAACTATAAAAAAACTTAATTATGAAATTCTACAAGATTACAGCGCTCATTGTTACACTACTTGTTGTAGGCGCCTTTGGTGTCCAGGCACAGTGGGATGATGTGTACTACGATCCGGATAAAGATGTCATTGTTGAAAGTACCAATCGCTATTCTTCAAGAACTGATAATACCCGGAGCAGCAGATACTATGATGACGAGCAAGGGTATTACAATGATTATGACTTTTATTACACTTCCCGCATACGTCGTTTTCACAGGCCGATGTTTGGATTTGGATTTTTCGATCCTGTTTACATCGATGCGATGTATTACGATCCATTCATGAGACCGGGGATGACGATGCTTATTTATGATGATTACTATACGCGTCGTGCATGGGCCAGAAGTAGTTTCTGGTATAGCCCATTTAACAGGTTTAATAGGTTTAACAGTTTCGGATCCTTCTATGATCCATTCTATAGCCCATTTGGATACAATAGCTTTTACGGCAGTCGTTTTGGGTTTGGATTCGGCGCTTCGCCCTTTGGCTATTATAGCTCCTTCAACGGATTGTACTGTCCTCCATCCTGGGGTAACAGCTACAACTATAATAATGCCACCAATTACTATTCGGATGTAAATAGCCGGGGTACGACCTTTACTCCTCGTCGCAGCGGTAGTTCACTTTCTCCCAACCCGAATGTATCCTCCAGAAGAGGTACAGTGGGTGACGGCCGGAATACGACTACGGTTACAGTGGATGGCAAAAGGCCTTATCCTTATTCCCCTGCGGGTTCCAACTCTTTGAAGCCTAACAGTCGCAACCCTGAGTTCAGTACCACTAACTCAAGAGAGCGCTCAAGAGCCAGATCTGCCACGGCTCAGCCATATAGCGGAACAAGAAATTCTACGATTAATAACAACTCTAATCGTACCCGTTCCAGAAGTATTACACCTTCTTCAAGAACACGTACGAGAACGATCAATAGCGGAAGCAGCCGCACACGCACCAGAAGTATCACACCGTCTTCTTCCGGAAGCCGGATCAATTCTGGCAGCAGCTCTACCAGAAGCCGGGTTAGTTCGCCAACTCGTTCTTCTACCAGAAGCAGTACCAGCAGCTCTTCCAGTAGAACCAGATCTTCTTCTTCCGGATCTTCCAGAAGCAGAGGTAACAACTAAAATAATTACAAATTGGGCCATACGGCCCAGTTTGTAATTATTTTTTCCGAGTGCTGTAATGCTCGAAGAGTATCCCTCTTGGGGCCAAAAAAAGAGTGGATTTATCTTACACTATGTAGGTCCACTCTTTTTTATGTACCTAAGTTGCACACCATTTCCTTATTACTTACCATTATTTTCACCACTTTGGCCGGTTGATGTAAAAATTACCACCCGTTTGAATAAAAATTTGAATGGGTAAACGTATATTTTCGTAACCGAAACTGATAACAATGAACAAACTCAAATATTTTTTCTTATTGCCGGCTTTACTTGCAGCCGTCACCTTTACTCACGCTCAAAGCTTCGTAGATGCCTTACGATACTCCGAATACGACTATATAGGAACTGCCCGATCGGTAGGTGTTAATGGATCAATGAATGCCCTGGGGGCTGAGTTCTCCTCCATGCACGTGAATCCGGCCGGCATCGGCATGTACCGGATTTCCGCAGCGGGAATTTCTCCCAGCTTTAGTTTTACCAACATCAAATCTAAACTGGAGGGGCAGGGAAATGGCTTCAATGAACGAACCAACGAATTGTTTACCATTCAGAATGCCGCTGGTGTTTTTGTGAACCGGCCGGCCAATTCCGACTTTAAAACGGCCAATTTTGGTATATCTTTTCAACGTCTGGCTAATTATAATCAGGAATTATTCTTCGAAGGTTTCTCTCAGGGGTCCATTGTGAATCGCTTCCAGGAGCTGGCAAATACTTCCGGCCTGGACGACTTCGAGGCCGGCCCGGCTTTCGATGCGGGAGCGCTTTATGATCTGGAGGATGATGGCTTTTTCGAATCAGATGTAGAATTAGCCCCAGAGGCTAATCTTTACAGAAGACAAGACATTTTCCGCACCGGACAATTAAATGAATTGCAACTCACCATAGGAGGGAATATCCAGGAAAAGTTGATCGTAGGTTTTGCAGTGGGCATTCCGTTTTTGGAATACAGCGAAGATAAGGTCTATTACGAAGCAGATGACAATGACGAAATCCCCTTTTTTGAAAGTGTTGAGTTTATTGAAGGACTTACTACTACCGGGATAGGAGTCAATGCTAAGCTGGGTATTATCTATCGGATCAACCAGATGTTCCGGGTCAGCGGTAGTATACATACGCCGACGGCCTGGACGCTCGATGACTCGTTCATTTCCGATGTTCGATATCAGTATGTAGAGGATGGTGAGGCATTTGACAATCTGGCGCAATCTCCTGAGGGGATATTTGAGTATCGCCTAAGTACACCCTGGCGATTTAATGCGGGCCTTGGAGCCGTGATCGATAAGTCTGGCTTTATCAGTGCTTCCATTCAGATAGTTGACTTTGCCAGCGCTAAGCTTAAATTTCCAGACGCTCCTGAAGATGAACGCTTCGTGAACGATGAAACGCAGTCTACCCTAAAAACCGTAGTCAATGCCCGTGTGGGCGGCGAATATGCATCGAATAACTTTAGATTCAGAGGAGGATTTGGTGTGCATCCATCTGCCTTAGCAAGTGATGACACCATTAATTTTTCTTTTGGTTTGGGAGTCGGATACCGCGGCAATCGCTTTTTTGCAGAACTAGGATACCACAATAGTCGCTGGCAAGAGAATTATTTGCCTTATGTGACAAATGACGGCCCCTTGCAGGTTGTGGATAATGAGTATATTCAAAACCGGGTAGTTTTGAGTTTAGGATTAAGGTTATAAAAAAAAAGAGCGGCCGGCCGGCCGCTCTTTTTTTTTACTCATATCTATACACTGCACACACTTCTGCCGTTGGTTGCGGCATCTCTTTTTGCCCGACAGTATATACGACTCCTCCGTTTTTAAAGGTTTCCAGAGCAATTTCATTCAGCAGTTCTACGTCGCCGTCCTGGCGTTCCTTATGCATTTCCACTTTATGGTTATTTTCGTCGTATCGCCCCCAGGTGTAGCGATCTTTATGGACGAATAAAGAAGCGATTTTCCCTTCTTTTGCGGCGGGCATGGCTTCCAGCATGTTATACGTAGCTTTGCCCGTCCCGATCAACTCGTCATACTTTTCAATGATCTCTTCTTTCCTGCTTTTGATGAACGTTTGCATGATCTGCCAGCCTTTCTCGTGTAGCATAGCGGGGTTCTCATTATCGGGGTTCCCACCGATGTGAACATCTGCCACATTTACGTACCGGCTGATCTCTTTGTAAATCGGCGCGTAATAATCTACACATGCCAAGATCATGGGTACTTTTTCGTCATGAAGCATTTCCATCAGTCCCTCGTCGATCATTCGGAAATAGGTTTTCAACTGATTGAGCTTCTGATCTTGCTCTGTAGCGTGGCTATGATATACAGGAGCCTGTGCGGCACCACGGCCTGAATGCGATTGAATCTTACTTTTTTCGCTATCCAACTGAAGCGCCTTTTCCATATTTGCCGGTACCAAATCATCAATAATGACCGGGGTGATACCATAGAGATCTCCTTCAAAGAAGCGTACTTTGTTTTGACTGAACGCGAGCAAGAAAAAACGATCTTCACCGCTGATTACAGGGAACAAAGGCCTTAGATAGAACTCATTTCCAACATAAACAAAATTGTTAAAGCGGATAGGTACCAGATAATATTCGATCATGTCATCCTTGATGAAAACGGCCAGGCCATCTGACAAACGGATCCAAAAGTCATCCTGATCCAGTAACTCATAACCTTTGCGTAAGAAGGCCGAAGCATCTTTATCATTCAAGCCTTTTATTTTCAATAGTTCTTTTGCTTCTGAAAGGGCATTTTTAAACCTCAAATGATCCGCCTGAGCGTTTCCGGCTCTGTGAGTCGGTAAATAAATAGAAACCAATATAGAATCGCGCTTTTCCATGAGCGCTTTAAATTTTTTTAAGTTCAACATAGTTCGATATATTTTGATTAGGAACTTGATTTATGACGCCTCACCAACTTCTTTTAAGCGAAGATTTTCACCGGCCACCATATACAAGTTCAAGTAAAATTCCAGAAAAAAGCAATGACTTTTATTAGCAAAAGTCATGTATGTTAAGCATGAGAAATCCGTTGAGAGCTTCTTTAATTAAAATCGGGAACGGTATGCATTCTTTCTACCTTTCTTTGCATACTTAACATTTTCTCTCCTTGATTATCCAGAAAGTAATAAATCCCTTTGGGAAGGTTTTCGATGTCCAAACTCTTTTTCAGAGCATGATAATCTATTTGTTCAGCCTCCCAGCAAATACTTATCAGTTTCGAATAATTTTTCATTAACAAAGCATCTTTTATCTGAGCCCATTTCCCATTCAGTGCGGATGTTATATTTTTATTCGGTGTAACAGGTACAGGAGGCAAAGTTTCGAGCATTTCCCGGCAATCCTGCTCCAGGTCTTCTCTGTAAGCTATCAGTTTTTCCAGCCACCTTTCTATCCCCGATCTTTCAGCCAGGGCAAAAGCTTTTCGATATTGATTAGCAGCATCTTTGTGACGAAGCCACAAAGAACTCACTGCCGCAATAGATGATTCTTTATTCATTGATTTTTTTTATGTTCTTAAGAAATAAAAGATACCCTTCAGTACTTAGGCCATCGCCTCTTCCTGAATCTGAGCATACCACCTGCGCAATTCTCCAATAGACTTTCTGACCGCTTCTTTTTGCCGAAGAACCATAGCGCGGGTTGTACCAGGCAAACCATCCACAATAGAAGCATTACCGTAGTCTTCTAATGAGGCATATTCTCCTCTCAAACACTCGGATATGATGGCTCGAGCATCTGAATTAAAAGTGCTTTGAATTTCCATCCAAACTCTGTGAAAAGAAGAAATAATGCTGGTAGAAGAGTCTACAGATGCTCTATAGGCCAATATTTCATTTTCTATGTCCGAAGCAAACTGAATTCTTTGGTTAGCTCTATTCATAAGTAAATCCTTTAGTTCCGGATCATCTACCAGTCCGGCGGCCTTGATAAAGCCTTCCTTGGCATCATTACACTTAACTAGTAGTTCATTCAAAGTCTGTTCAATAATTTCTCTTTCCCTTATTTCGTTCTTCATCTTTTTTCGAATTTGGTTTATAATAAAACAGAGACTCGACGGGCTATGTTCGATATTAATTATTGGTTATCAATTACTTGAAAAGAACAAGAGAATTTATCAGCCGATTTTTAGCTTTCAATTTTTTGACTTTTACTTCTTTTCAAGGGTATCCTATCTAAAAAAGGTGACATTAAGCATTGTTTTCCCTTTTCAATACACATATATTGCGCTCATTGACCAATATTAGTGTAAACAAAACACTAAGTAGAATTATAAAAGCATGATACCGCTGAAAATCAACCGACGAGAACTGAGTCAAATATTCATTTATTTGATTTGTTTTGGGCTTCCGTTACTCTGCATGATCCTACCTGCCGGCTTTTTCCCGATAGAAAATCTGACAGTCATTGAACAACGGATAATTGCTATTTTTTTTCTGGCTGCCTTTTGCTGGATTTTGGAGCCCATCCCTATTCATGCCACCTCCATTCTGATCATTTTTCTGGAATTGATCCTGGTATCGGATACCAGTTTAGAGTGGGTTCGCAGTACAGAAGGGACGGCTTTGAGTTATAGAGACATCATGGGAGCATTTGCTTCGCCGATCATCATGCTTTTTCTTGGCGGATTCTTTCTGGCCAAGGCCGCTACTAAGTTTAGGCTGGATACTAACCTGGCCAGGATCTTACTGCGCCCCTTCGGCACTCAACCCAGGTGGGTGATGCTTGGCTTGATGTTCATCACGGCTTTTTTCTCCATGTTTATGAGTAATACGGCCACTACGGCCATGATGCTATCTATTTTAGTGCCTATCCTGGCAGTACTTCCAGAAGGTGATAAAGGAAGAACGGGCCTTGCTTTATCCATTCCTTTGGCTGCCAACATCGGCGGTATCGGCACTCCGATTGGCACGCCTCCGAATGCTATTGCTTTGAAATACCTGACCGGAGCCGACTCGATAAGTTTCGGCGAATGGATGAGCTTTGGCGTTCCCCTCGCCCTGGTTTTGCTCCTGATCAGTTGGCTACTGCTGATGGTAGTGTTTCCTTTCCAGTCAGACCGCATTGAATTGAATATCAAAGGTCGATTTCTAAAAAACAGAAAGGCCTGGACCGTATATGCTACCTTTTTATTGACAATAATCCTTTGGTTAACTGACTTTTTACATGGCATTAATGCCTACGCTGTAGCCATATTACCGGTGGCAGTATTCCTGGCAACTGATATTATCAACAAAGAGGACATGAAAAAACTGAGTTGGGATATCTTATGGTTAGTATCGGGCGGTATAGCTTTGGGGTACGGACTGGACCAGAGCGGCCTGGCCGAGCACCTGGTTACCAGCATTCCATTTGAAGGGATGTCCATATATACTGTTATAGGCGGTTCTGCCCTACTGGCCATGGTCATGGCCAACTTCATGTCCAACACCGCCACAGCCAACTTACTGCTCCCAATCATTGCGGCGTTGGCCGTTGCCTTGCCGGGCATTAGCCAGATAGGAGGAAGCACTACGATCGTATTGGCAGTAGCGCTGTCCGCCTCCCTGGGTATGGCCTTGCCAATAAGTACTCCGCCAAATGCGCTGGCACATGCTACAGGAGAGATTCAAACGGCACAAATGGCAAAAATGGGTATTTTAGTAGGCATTATTGGGATCGGACTTATCTTTTTAACGCTTTGGATCATTGCGTAAAAAGGGTAGCAGGTAACCACCTACGTCAAGGCTTCGGTGGTCATGGAAGGTAGAAAGACATTATAAATTGACGAAAAAATGGAAACATTGACAAGAACAGAACCACATATCGACTGGCTTAAAAGAGTTTATTTTTCCAATGTTGACAAGCGCATTGCTCTTGATTCAGGTGCCTGCCTGCTCAAGCCCAACCAACACAATGAGCGGCTGTTTTTTGTCCTCAAAGGCACACTGGTGGGCTTTATTGAAGATGATCTGGATGAGCGTTTCGAAATTTTCCGTTCCGGTAAAAACAAATTAGTAGGCGCTTATAGCTTTTTTTCCAAAACACACCAGAGCTACTCCACCGTTATTGCAGAGGGCGAAACGATCGTCGCCTACATTGATGCAAATGATCTACAAAGGGAAGATATTAGCTATGGAGAGTTCGCCGAGCACATATTACCAGTAGTGGTGGAAGAAATTTATATGCGGCAGTTGTTGGCAATCCGGGTCAGCATGGATCGTCAAAATACTATTCGGAGATTAAACCAGGCAGAGAAATTGGCTGCCCTGGGTCAGATGGCCGCCGGCCTGGCCCACGAACTGAATAACGCCATAGGAGTGATTGAAAAAAAATCGGAGTGGCTGGTTGGACGAATTTCCGAATACGTCCAGGAAAAAGACAGTCGCGGCTTATATCCCTATTTTGAAAAAGGATTAAACCAAGGGCACGGCTTGTCCAGTAAAGAAGTTCGTCAACGAAAAAATGAACTGGAGAAACGATACAAAATCCCTCCCAACCAGGCCAAGTCGATCGCTAAAATAGGCCTTAGCAACCCCGAACTGGATCGCTTCAGCGGAGAACTGGATCACTACCTCCAACGCATCAACTATTATTACGAAACAGGCCTGGCCATACACGACATGCTCATTGCCGCCCGGCACGCCAGCGAGGTTGTCCGTTCCGTTCAGCAACTCGGTACCGATACGCGGGTGCATCTCAACACGATCGATATTAACCAAACCATCCGCACCGCACTGTCAATCTTAGAGGATATGACCCAGAAGGTAGATTTAAACCTCGATCTCAACCCACTACCGAATATCACTGCACATGCCAATGACTGGACACAGGTATGGGTCAATTTGATCAAGAATGCTATCGAGGCACTCACGAGCGACCAAACGAAAAAGCCCTGTATTACTGTCAAAACCAAGCAAAAAGGCAAAATGGTAACGGTAAAAGTGGAAGATAACGGCCCAGGTATACCTCAATCATTACGGCAGAAAATTTTTCAGCCGAATGTAACGACCAAAGTAAACGGCCTGACCTTTGGGTTGGGCCTCGGCTTATCCATTGTACAGCGCATTGTGGAGTCTTATAATGGCGAAATAAGTGTAGAAAGTGAAGAAGGTAAAACCACCTTCACTGTAAATATCCCTATCTAACGATGACCAAAAAGGGTGAAAATGGAAAAATTATATATTGTATGTATTGAAGATCAGCGGGAAGTACTCAACTCTATTGTAGAGGACCTTTCTTTTTTTGAGGAGGCCCTGGTGATAGAGGAATGCGAATCGGCTAGTGAGGCAGAAGACATCATCGACGACATTGATGCCAAGGGCGATTTCCTGGCAGTCGTTATTTCAGACCATGTCATGCCTGGAAAAAACGGGGTGGAGTTCCTCACCGAACTGCACGATGATCCCCGTTTTAAGCGTAGTAAAAAAATTCTACTTACCGGCCTGGCCACCCATGCCGATACCATCAAGGCCATTAACCAGGCCGCCATTGATCGATATATTGAAAAGCCCTGGCAAACAGAGATGCTTGTTCAATATGTGAAAGAATTGCTTACAGCTTTCGTCCTGCAGCAGGGCATTCCCTATAAGCCGCTATTGAAATACCTCGACAAGCTTACTCTTTTTGCGCTGTTGAAACAAACAGGTTAGTTCACTATAAAGGTAATGGGGCGCTTTTCGGTGCCCCATTACCTTTAATAAACCATAGTCTGATGAAAAAACATACCCTCACTATAAATCCAGGTAAGACCTATCCACTTGGAGCAACGGTAAGAGACGGCGGAGTTAACTTTTCTTTGTTCTCAAAAAACTGCGATTCGGTAGAGCTATTACTTTTTGACTCTAAAGATCACTCCAGGCCTGCACATGTTATCCGACTAGATCGGGAAGTCAATAGAACTTTTTATTACTGGCATTGCTTCATACCGGGATTAAAAGAAGGACAATTGTACGGCTATCGGGTTTATGGGCCTTTCGAGCCCGATCAAGGCTGGCGCTTCGACGGCCAAAAGGTGCTGATCGACCCTTATGCCCGAGCCGTAGTCACGGATACCTATGACAGGGAAAAGGCTAAGCACCCGGGAGACAACTGCGCCTATGCTCCCAAAAGTGTGGTAATCGATCCAAATAATTACAATTGGGAGGGGGATAAATGCTTGAATAATCCTTTTGCCAAATCCATCATCTATGAGTTACACGTTGGTGGTTTTACCAAACACCCAAACTCCGGGCTGCCGGCTCATGAAAGAGGCACTTACAAAGGCCTTACCCAAAAAATTCCATACTTAAAGGAATTAGGCGTAACAGCCGTAGAACTTCTACCGGTACAACAATTTGACCCTCACGAAGCGCCCGAAGGGCTGATCAATTACTGGGGCTATGCACCCATGGCATTTTTTGCCCCTCACAACGGCTACGGCTGTACCGACGACCCTGTTGAATTGATCAATGAATTCAGAGACATGGTCAAGGCCTTTCACAAAGCGGGCATTGAAGTGATCCTGGATGTTGTATATAATCATACGGCAGAAGGTAATGAAAACGGGCCAACGCTTTCCTTAAAAGGTTTTGAGAATTTGGGCTATTATCTTTTGCAAGACGACAAGCATTATTATAAAAACTTTTCGGGCACCGGAAATACGCTGAATGCTAACCATTCGGTGGTCCGCCGGCTGATCAGGGACTCTTTGCGAGCATGGGTAGCAGAAATGCATATCGATGGTTTCCGCTTCGATCTGGCTTCTGTGTTATCAAGAGGAGAAGACGGAACGCCTCTAAAAAACCCTCCGCTGCTGTGGGAAATTGAATCTGACCCCGTCCTGGCACCTACCAAGATTATTGCCGAAGCATGGGATCTGGAGCAATATCAGTTAGGCAATTTTGTCGGAGATAAATGGGCTGAATGGAACGGGCGTTACCGGGATGATGTGCGCCAGTTCCTAAAAGGGGATGAAGGAATGGTTGGCACACTCGCGAATCGTATTTTGGGAAGTCCCGATCTTTTTGAAAGCATCCAAAGACGCAATCCCAATCGAAGCATTAACTTCTTTACCTGCCATGACGGTTTCACGCTGAATGACCTGGTTTCGTATAACCACAAACACAATGAGGCCAATCAGGAAGGAAACCGGGACGGAACGGATGCCAACTACAGTTGGAATCATGGAGAAGAGGGTCCCAGCCAGGATCCCAGTATTGAGGCTTTAAGGGTCCGACAGATCAAAAATTTTCTCACCCTACTAATGGTTTCAAAAGGAACTCCGATGTTGTTAATGGGGGATGAAGTAAGAAGAACGCAAGGAGGTAACAATAATGCCTATTGTCAGGATAACGAAATCAGCTGGTTTGACTGGTCGGCCCTGGAGCGAGAAAAGGACCTTTTTGGATATGTCAAACAGCTTATTCAGTTTAATTTATCGACGCGCTATTTTCAGGAAAAACATTTTTGGAATCTGGAGAAAAGCAAGGACACTACTCATATTATATGGCACGGCACGAAGGTCGGAGAGCCCGACTTTAGCCATCAGTCGCACTCCATCGCATTCACCCTCACCAACCACCAATACGAAGATCAGCTTCATATTATTATCAATGCCTTCTGGGAGCCCTTGTCCTTTGAACTTCCGCCGCTTGAAACAGACGGAGGTAATCGTTGGGTAAGGATACTGGATACGGCTGTTGACCAGCAGGAAGAAGTAAGAATGAATGAGTTTGAATATACTGTAAGTCCCCGGTCGATCGCTATTTTCAAAGGTCGTCAGCAATGGGAAGAGTGAATCCCCTGTGTCATTCCGGCAGTATTCGTTTAATGTCTCTCAAGTCAATATTCGAAGGAATGCCTTGAGGAAAACGCGCAAACTTATGCATATCCTCCCAGGCAATTTCTTTGGGATAACGTATTCGGTAGCCCCCTCTTGCGGCATCAGAAATGATGGTACCGGTGGTAATTGCTGTTATTGGCAAAGAGAATACACCAAAGACCCCATGCGCAAAAGGAAGGAAGTTAATAAGCCCCCAGGCACCGTACTTTCCCGGCTTATCACTTGACAGGGCTATAGAAATCTTCCCTCTTTTAACGTCATTTTTAGGCAAATAAATTACCGTATCGATCTTTCCAAAGGTGAGCAAATGCAAACCATTTTCTTCAACGGCAATGATTTCTCCTTTAAAAAATCTATCAAGGGAATTCCCTTTCTTTTTTTCTCCTTTAAAGTACATTCCGTTTACAAAGGTTGAGATCTCCTTAGGAGTTGAAACATATTTATTGACACTACAAGATGATGTAATAAGTATGCTAACCACTATTACTATGATGTACCTTGACATGATTTTAATTTTGAGGTTCGTAATATTTGGAATTCCAGAATATGTCCTCCATTTCTGATTCTACCTCTTTATATGCTCTGGCCAGGCTATGCCAGGTGGCTTTATTCCCCATTAAAAGTCTCTTAATTTTTTTAGGATCTTTATCCGCTAACCAATCTGAGCGCATCCACTCCAGATAATACCCCTTGGCGGCAATGAATAACTCATGCTCCTTGTTTTTCTCTAGAGTCGGCATTTCATATTCTAACAGATATTCATCTCCTGGGAAAGTGACCAGGTATTTCTCATCATCCGCTACCAGCCGGTCTACTGTTTTCGTATTAGGTCTTGTCAGGGAGACCAACTTAGAGGGCGGTAACTTTATGGGCTTGGCCATTTCTTTGATTTCGGCTAATCCGGCAAAATCAAGACGCCACAATCCCTTGGCCATGGTCAGCTTTACTTTTACATCTTCCCCAGCTTTAATTAAATGTGGCGGAAGTGGAATGATCTGAAGGTTTTTAGCCAAAGGTCCGGTTTCATGCATTTTTTGGACAAATTGCCAGTCTTGTTTTTTCTCATCCCACACAAAACACTCGATATCTCCTAGCATTCGAAAGGGGTGATCCATGGTTTTCCGCAGGGATTTACTATTTTCCATCTTGGCAAAATAGTCGCCTACTTCATCTCCCATCCAGGAAAGTCCTTCATAAAGCAAAAAGGTAGTGAGTAAAGTTTGCCGGAAACTCAAGGCCAGTCCCACTGAACTTTGAGCAGGGGAGCTGAATTCGAGCAATAAGTCTTCTTTTACGGTAAGATCATTCGAGTCCGTTAAGGAAAAATATTCGTCTTCGTCATGGTTGAACAAAAGGGCAGAGACGTCTTTTCCATTCACAGTAGCGGTAGAAGCCTTCTCAGGGTAGGTAGTGATATAGAACTGATCCGCTTCATCAACAAATACCAATTCATTGGTCATTCTGGGCACAGCCCATAATTCTACCTGGTTAACAACATGCGTTTCATACGCCTCATTTTTCATATAAACCCGAAATACCTTTTCCGAGGTTGCATATTTGAGTGCATCCACATCCCGATTCTCAAGTACAGGTGCAATGGCATTGGAAAAACCCTCCGCTCTTGTTTCATGAAGGTTGGATTCATTATTAATATAAAAAGTAGGGCAAGAGCCAAAACAAGCCTTGGGGTTAGCGAGGCACGCGACGGCACCTACCACATTCACACCGGTCAAAAGGGCCAGTGCGGCCATCTTTTCACTGTCTTTCGATTTTATCTGTTCATAATTATTCGTTTCCAGAATAGACATGGCCTCGATTGCAAAGGCCAATTCTCCACTATCGAGTCTACTGCGATTGAAATCGAACAATTGCCCCGCGCCAATTAAGGAATCGCCGGAAGGGCTTAAGTTCCAACCATTGATGATGGCAACGTCTCCGTTTTTAAAATGAATTTTGAAAAACGACTCTTGAAAGTTTTCCGCATGCAGGACCGCATTTACATTTTTGTAGTTCTGTCTTAACTTTCGATGATCGTTAATTTTGGAGATCCCACAAGATATAGGTATAAGTAACAGCAGTACATAGATGAGTACCCTGGAGTTCGTCCATTGTTTCATTTTGGTCTTATTTGTTTGGCAATATTAAGTGGTGGTGGCCCACACACTTATGGCTTAATGAATAAGTTATATTGGTCCAAACAAAATTCCAATGACGAACATCATCAAATGAGCAGCCAACCTAGAGTTTGGCGACCTTCCTTTCAGCGCTTTCAAAATCTTTTGGGGTTCGGATCATCAAACCGCCACTCTGGTGTATACAATGCGCCGGAGATCGGCCAGTGATACCAGGGGCTGATATCCTCCTCAACAGGGTTATGCAAGATCTGAATATCCTGGGCCGGCATGTAGCTTTGGGCCAGCATAAAAACCTTTTCGCCGGTATCGGTTTTGACGGCCATATCCACTACAATTACGGCATGCCCGGGGAAGCCCCCTTGAATAAAAACGTCTCCGATTTTCAAATCATTCGCAGCCGCAGACTTTAATTCCTTCTCTAAAGAAGCAGTGCCCGCATAAGCAAAGATAAGGTCCATGTACTTTCGAAAACTTTTATAAGAATTGGAAGGTGATGCATTTTTCACCCAGGAGGTTTTATTACCGTCAAAACGAATCCGGTACCCCTGTCTCCACCTTTCATAATCTACTCTAAATCCATTTGTGAAATTAAAGTGGATCTGCTCATATTCTTGCTGATGCCAGAGATACTCTCCTCTAAGTCGCATGACGGCATCGGCACACTGTTGAAGATCGCGGCTTCCAATATCCATATCCACCACCGCAGCATACACCCCGTAATTGGGTTTGGTATCACCATTATAATATGCCACCTTGGTTCCCGGCGGTTTGAGTGGCAGATGCTGAAGATAAAAAGCGTAGCTACCTACACCTGATTCGACGCGCTGAAAGCCTGCCGGGGGCTCGAAACGCTCCTGGATGGTTTCCTGATCAGTGTGTTGCGGAACGGGTTCAGGTATAGATGGAGGGTTGGGGAGGCTTTCTTTCCGCTTTTCGTTAATTGCTTGTTCTTTTAAAGCAGGCTTTTCCTCTTCCAAAGAAACAGGAGAAGCCTCCGTCGGGCCTTCCTCTGCTTGGAGAGGAGCTTCTTCGATCAATTCATTTTGCTCCGGGCTTGTTCCCGGCTCAGGCTGACAGGACAGTAAAGTAAAAAGGAAGAAAATAAAAAACAGGCTTAGGTTTTTCATAGGAGTAGATTGTGGTTATTGGATCGGATTATTGTTCATTAAAACGAAAAAGTACTGGGGGAAAATGCAGGAAAGTAGTTAAAGATACGCTAATATTTTTGGAGAATTGAAGGTCCAGTAAAGCTGGAGTGTAGTGTAATATTATAGGAGGCAAGGAGCGGCGGTAGTGACCTGGTGACTCCAAGTCACCAGGTCACTACCGATTTTTTTTCGCTCTTGCAAAGTTACCCGAATTTCAGCTCTGATACCAACAACTGTCCGCTTTTGTCCGGAATTGTCCGGAATTGTCCGGAATTGTCCGCCTGTCCGCATGGGCTTTTGTTCGCCTCCCCTTCCTGTATGAGGTTTTAGGTATCTGTTATTTATTATCTTTAAAGAAAAGGAAAACATCTTTCACTGTAAAAATCTTCAAGCCATGAAAAATGCACTGCTCTGTACCTTTCTAATGCTCGCCTTATTCGCTTGTTCAAACAATGAAAAACCCTTAAAAACGCCCGGCACCGGACAAGCCCTTGAAGATCCCACGCTGTTTCCTGACGGGATATTGGTGGCAGGCGAATTGGAAAAAGACGAAACCCATAAATATGAAGTGGATGTCCAGGGCGGTTATTTCGTATTCGGTCAGGTCAACCAAAAAACAGTTGACGTGGAAGTGCATATTTTCAACCCAGAAGAAGAAGAAATCGCTATTTTTGATGGGCCTGCCACAGGAATGGAAAACTTCTCTTTCGACGCTGACTTAGAAGGAACGTACCGGGTAGAGGTCAAAGCTTTTGAAGAAGGAGAAGGCTCCTACACCATTCAATTGATCAAAAATGAGCCAAAGGCGAATACCCCTCAGAAAAGAGTGGATCAATTGCTGTCTGATTATGATAACGATTTCACCCCCGGAGCCGTCGTCGGTGTTATTGAAGGAGGGAAAGTCACTTATGCCAAAGGTTTTGGAATGGCTAACCTGGCATATGATATCCCCTACACCACTGATATGCCATCTAACATTGGTTCTGTTAGCAAGCAGTTCACCGCAATGGGGATTCTTTTGTTGGAAAAAGAAGGCAAACTTAGCTTGGACGATGATATCCGAAAGCACCTGCCTGAACTACCTGAATTTGAGCAAACCATCCGAGTCAAAAACCTACTCAACCACACTAATGGATTAAGAGAAATCTATAATATGCTTCCTATGAGAGGCTGGAATGGGGAAGATGCAATCCTGAGGGAAGAAGCCATCAAAATTGTTCAAAGGCAACCGGAATTACAGGCGCTTCCGGGAGAAGAATTTAACTATAACAACACCGCCTTCATCTTGCTAACTCATATCGTAGAGCGTCTGACCGACCAATCTTTCCCAGAATGGATGGAGGAAAACGTTTTTGATCCACTCGGTATGCAGAGCACCTACATCAGAAGAGATCCCGGCCATATCATCCCCAACGCTACCCAGGGGTATATTTCGGATGAAAATGGTTTTCGCGAAGCAGGCGACCTCTACGCAGCCTATGGTGCCGGCGGCATATACACCACCATCGATGATTTTGCCAAATGGCTGAAAAACTTTCAATCCGGCGAATTAGGAGGAGCGGAAATCATTGAAAAATTAACAACACCCGGTATTTTAAATAATGGAGATACCATGTCTTATGCATTGGGCTTGGGTATTTCTGAATACAGAGGCCTTAAACGATACTCCCATACAGGCGGTGATATTGCTCATAGAACCAACCTCATCTATTTCCCGGAAATCGATAAGGGAGTAGTTACCAACAGCAATAACGGCAGCTATTCCCTGGGAGTTGCTAACGAAATCATCGATGCTTTTTTTGAAAAACACCTGGAGCCCGAAGAAGCGGAAACAGCCAAAGAAGAAATTGAAAAGGAATCGCTTACACTGACAGCCGAGCAACTACAAGCCTTTGAGGGGAAATTTAAATCAGATGCAATCGGCCTAATGGTTGAGCTAAAACTAGAAGAAGAACAATTAAGAATGGAAATCGCCGGAGACTCTCCAATGCCTCTAACTGCAGTTTCAGAAAACACCTTTGAGGGGGAAGGCGGTAATATTTCTATTACCTTCCACTCTGAAGAAAATGAAGTCAAAGGTGCTACCCTAACTGCAGATGGAGCAGATTATGAATTTAATAAATTGGCAGGTTTTGATCCGAGCGAAGAGGAACTGCAAGCTTATGTTGGAAAATATTATTCAAGGGAATTGGAAACGGTCTACACCATTTCGATTAAGGAAGGCCAGTTAGTAGCCCAAATTTATGGTTTGGAGGATATTGAACTAAGCCCTGCCGAAGAGGACAGTTTTACGGGTAGTGAATTTTTTGTCAGTGAGATGACTTTTAAACGCAATCCGCAAGGAAGGGTGAGTGGCTTTGAAGTCGGTAATGGCCGTACAAAAGGGGTGGCGTTTGAACGTATGTCTACCTTATAATAAGAACGGGGGCCGACGGCCCCCGTTCTTATTTTTTCTGCCAGGCTTCTATCCCTCCTTTCAAATTATACAAATTAGAAAAACCAAACTGTCGTTCTAGCTGTTCAATAGCTCTTGCAGAGCGAACGCCTGTTTTGCAGTGGATCACTACTTTTTTATCTCTAACAACTCGGTCAGCCTGCTGGAGGATTTCTCCCAGGGGAATAAGTTCGCCGCCCATATTGGCAACTTCGTATTCATAAGGCTCCCGCACGTCAATAAGCTGAAAATCTTCTCCATCGTCCATCCACTTTTGCAAAGCTGAAACATCCATTTCCTTGATATGACTTCGCCCGGGCATGCAATATTCTTCGTAAAAACTGAGGTCTTTTATTTCCAGATCCGGGTTTTTCCTGATTTTCAGTGTGCGGGTAGAAAAATCAGCGGTGTCGAACAGAAATAAGCGTCCACTCAAAGGTTCTCCAATTCCCGTAAGTACTTTAATCACTTCATTCGCCTGAATAGAACCGATGATACCAGGAAGAACGCCAAGGACGCCCCCTTCCGCACAGTTCGGCACCAATTCGGGCGGTGGTGGGTCGGGAAAAACATCTCGATAATTGGGTCCGCGAGTACCGTCTCCATTCAAGTAATTAAAAACCGAAATCTGGCCTTCAAACCGGAATATGGAAGCATATACATTTATTTTATCGGATAAAACGCAGGCATCGTTTACCAGATAGCGGGTAGGGAAATTATCGGTACCGTCTGCTACTATGTCATATTTAGACACCAAATCCAGTGCATTATCAGGCACAAAGCGCTCTTTGTACACATCGATCTGAATGTGGGGATTTAGAGCCAGCAACTTTTCTTTGGCCGTCTCAGCTTTCGATTTCCCAAGGTCAGCAACAGTATACAGAACCTGCCGCTGCAAATTAGATTCATCTACTACATCATCATCCACAATGCCGATCCGGCCGACTCCCGCAGCTGAGAGATACAGCAGCAGAGGGCAGCCCAGTCCACCTGCTCCAACCACCAGCACACTGGATTTTTTTAGTTTTTCCTGCCCCTCCATGCCAAATTCGGGCAGCACAAAGTGCCGGGCGTATCGGTTGAGTTCTGCTTTGCTGAAAGACATGCTTATTAAATTGGTACTCTTTTATTAACCCCCGAATAGAGATTTAGATTAAAAGCAGACAAAAAACATATTATGGGATGTGTAAAAAGGCCTTTGGCCTTTTTACACATCCCCAAGATTTTCCACTCCAATCGCATATTTCTGGGGCTCCTTCTCAAAACTCAGCTTACAGCCATCACAACAGAAATAATAACTTTCACCCTGGTATTCGATGACGTGCTTGGCCGTGCTTTTCTCAACGGGAATCCCACAGACCGGATTGATGAAGATGTTGTCATTCACCTCAGTAGCGGAGCTGGCCGCTTGCTCTTCCACAAGCTTTTCGGTGCGGGTAAACTGGATGATCTCGGCCAGAATACTGATAGCTACTTCCTCCGGTAGCTTAGCATTGATATCGAGACCGGCCGGAGTTTTGATCGTTTTTAATTGATCGAAAGTAATGCCGAGCCGGCGGAGATTGTAAAAGACCGCACTGCCTTTTCGGCGACTGGCTACGAAAGAAATGTAGGGGGCTCCACTGCTAAGCGCTTGCTCAAGTGCTTGCTCATCATTTTCACCTTGAGTACACACTACAATGCAGGTATTGGGATTAATGAATTCTTGAAGATCGGCTTTTCCCATCAGCCTGTCAACATCCGGGAAAGCAGTAGGATCAGCCCCCTCACTAACCACATTTACTGTATAATCCATGGCCTTGGAAATCTTAGCTAATGCCATGGCCACGTGTGATTTTCCAAAGATTAATATTTGCGGGCGAGGTAGGACTGGCTCGATGTAGATCTCCACACTCCCCCCGCTATGACAAGTCATCTTGTAATCCTTCACCCCCACTTCCGTTTTACTTTCCCCATCCGGGCTGATGCGCACCAATCGCGGTTTGCCGTCCGTGATCGCATTAGATGCTTCTTTCAATACGATCCCGCGCGTACAGCCCCCCCCGATCCAGCCGGTCAATTGGCCACTCTTTTCAATGATCGCTTTATCTCCTGGCTTGCCGGAGGAGGGCTCCTGCCGGTTTACGACAAAAGCTATGGCAAAAGGCTCCCTTTTATTATACAGGTCTTTTGACCTTTCTAAAAAATGATTAAACATAAGATAAATATTTTTCCAGTTCTAACAGACTATCGAGGTTGTGAGCGGATTGAAATACATGCAACTCCGGAAGAGCTGCACTCATCCCTTTGGCCGTAGGTTCATATCCCTGCATACCTTTGAGCGGATTAAGCCAGATCAGTCGCCGCGTCCGACGTCGGATTTTGGCCAGCTCAACGGCCAGCAGCTCCGGGTCTCCGGTATCGAGACCATCACTGAGGATAATGGTCGTCGATCTGCCTGATAATACCTGCTTGGCATACGCTTCATTAAAAGTTTTTAAGCATTCGCCGATCTGGGTTCCACTCGACCAGTTATGCACAGAAGAAGTAAGGAGGCCAAGCGTATGCTCTAGGTCTTTTCTATCCAAAAAGTCTGTTATCCTGACAATGTTTGTACTAAAAATAAAAGCTTCGATCTGTTCAAAGTGTGCCCGCAGCGACCAGATGAATCGCAGCAGGAAAAAGCTGTATTTATCCATTGATCCGCTCACATCGAGCAGGATCACGAGGCGTTGCCTGGATGGCACTCTTTTTTTTCTTTTCAGGGGTATCGGGTTGCCTCCTTTACTGATGCTCGTTCGTATGGTCCTTCTTAAGTCAATCCTTCCTTGGGAAGTGGCTAATTTCATTTTTCGCTTCATCCGTAAGCTCATCTGCTTCCACAGTTGCATGGCCAGTTGTTCGAGCAGTTCGCTGTCCATATGGGCAACTTTGGAAAAATCAGTTTTTCGCAAGCGCTCCATTTTGTTAGCTCCCGACACGTTTTTGCCTTCTTCTTCTCCATCTTCCCGGCTATCTCCCATCCCCATCCAAACCAATGAACCGGGGGATTTCTTCTGAATATTCGATTGATTTTTGATCGTTAGCCTACTTTTAATAGCCCCCTTCCGCTGTCCCCAAAACTGTGCGAACCATTCTTCAAATTGTACGCCTTCTTCCTCTGTAGAACAAAAAATAGATTTCAGTGCATAGAGAAAAGTATCATAAGATTCGATTAGCCCGAAGTCAGCAGCCATAAGGGCTTCCTGGGTTTCGCGTATGCCAATGTTCAACCCCTTTTCTCTAACAAAGTGGGCAAACCCAATGGTTGCTTCTTTTAAGTTCCCAAAATCTGAAGCATGCTGATAGCTCATTATCTGGCTTCAATTTCTTCCATAATAGGTTCAATGCCTTCTTTTTTTACTCTTTCAATATCATTGGTGGATTTCAATAAACATCCCAGGCTTTGTATAACTTTCTCGTTGTCCAGGTCGGAAGCTCCAAGAGCCAGCAAGCCATTGGCCCAATCCAGCGTTTCGGCTATGCCCGGAGTTTTGTCTAGCTTTCTTTCTCGTATTTTCTGTACAAATGATACAATTCGTTTGGCTAAAGAATGATCTATGTGCGGCAAATGCTTTTGAACGATCCGGATTTCTTTTTCCAGATCCGGGAAGTTCACCCAGTGATACAAACAGCGCCTTTTCAAGGCATCACTCAATTCACGTGTCCGGTTGGAAGTCAGGATCACCCAAGGACGGTTTTCCGCTTTTACCGTTCCCATTTCCGGAATACTGATCTGAAAGGCAGAAAGCAGCTCGAGCAGAAAAGCTTCAAACTCTTCATCTGCCCGGTCAATTTCATCAATCAATAAGACCGGAGCGACCGACGAAGTAATGGCTTTTAGTAAGGGGCGCTTGAGTAAGAACTCTTCTCCAAAAATGTGCTCTTCCTTTTCAGTCTCCGACTTATCGCTTTTCTCTTGTATTTTAATGGATAACAACTGCTTCTGATAGTTCCATTCATAAACGGCAGAATGCACATCCAAGCCTTCGTAACACTGCAAGCGAATTAGAGGAACCTCCAGGAGCTGAGACAACATGTTGGCTACCTCCGTTTTACCTACTCCCGGATTACCTTCCAGCAGCAAGGGCTTCTCGAGTTTCATCATAAGAAACAGGATGGTCGCTAATTCATCATCTACGACGTACCCTAATCCGTCGAAACCTTCTATAATCGAGTTAGTATCCTTTAACGTGAAATTCATTATTGAAAGAATATTATTGGCAGAGGCTGTCTCATAACTCCTTCGTCGTTATTCGACGCCAAATTATTTTCTTTTTGGGGTTGTGTAAAAACTCGTTCCTCGTTTTTACCCACCCCCGAAAATCTTGTTTAGGAGGTTGTTTTAAGAAAAAAACTTCGTTTTTTTCTTAAAACAACCTCCTAAAAGAATATTATTGGTTGGGGAAAAAGGCCGAAGGACTTTTTACACAACCCCAAAGAAAGAATATTGGCTGGCGAAACCTGCCTGCCGGCAGGCAGGAAGGCCGTAGGGCTTTTGAGACAGCCTCTGCTCCATTATTTCTTACCAAACAGTCTGTTCTTCACCATAGACCCCATCATAGAGCCTGCTCTCATGGTGTTATCCACTTCTTCGCCGGCTAATTTAGCCTTAAAGTTGTCTACAAACTGATTAAAAACAGTGTTTGAAACATCCTCAATGAGTCGGGACCCAAATTGAGCCAGCATTCCGGTAATGCTTACTTCCATGCTGTAAGCTACATCGGTACCACCGTCTTTTTCGACCAGGGTTCCGTGCATAGTCATATCAGCACTTCCTTTGCCTTTAGAGTCTAAGCCTTTGCCTTGCAACTGCATTTTTCTGTTGTCAACATCCCTTTCGACAAAAGTGATCTGTCCGGCATATTTGGCTTTTACGGGACCAAATTTGAGGCTTACTTCCCCTTTAAAATTATCATCATCGATCTGTTCGGTCAGAGATGCCCCGGGTACACAGGTCACAATCTGGTTCGGATCGCTCAGAAAATCCCAGACCTTATCGATCGGCTCTTCTACATGAAAATTTTTATTGATGGTCGTTTTCATTTTTTTTCTTTTTTTAAAAATCATGTTTAGAGCAGCACATGTGCGCGCTGCTCTAAAAAATATTACTCCACTACTCCTTTTTCTTTCAATACCTTCCAAACCTTGAATGGCGTAATTGGAATTTCCATGTGCGTTACACCCAAATGAGAAAGCGCATCCACAATAGCATTAGCAATTGCAGGAGGTGCTCCCACGGTTGGTGATTCCCCTACACCTTTTGCCCCGATCGGGTGGTGTGGAGAAGGCGTTACAGTATGACCGGTTTCCCAGCTTGGCGATTCAACGGCGGTAGGTACCAAATAGTCCATAAATGTACCATTCAGAATATTTCCTTCTTCGTCATATATGAGTTCTTCGTACATAGCCGGTGCCAATCCCTGTGTCAGACCTCCATGAACCTGTCCTTGTACAATCATTGGATTAATGATATTACCACAATCATCGATCGCTACAAATCTTCTGACCTTGATCTCCGCGGTTTCATTGTCAATATCTACCACACAGATGTAAGCACCTGAAGGGAAAGTAAGATTGGGTGGATCGTAGTAGTGAGTTGCTTCAAAGCCAGCCTCCATTCCCTGAGGATGGTTGGTATAGGCCGCGAAGACGATCTCCTGAATGGTCTTAGACTTTTCAGGAGCTCCTTTTACAGAGAATTTACCCGGCTCCCATTCCAGATCATCTTCACTCACTTCCAGTAAATAAGCGGCGATCTTTCTGGCTTTATCTCTCAACTTTCGGGCAGCAACCGCAGCCGCTGCCCCTGCTGTCGGTGTACTTCTACTTGCATAGGTTCCCAATCCGTAAGGGGCTGTATCCGTATCTCCTTCTTCTACCTGAATATTTTCCGCAGGAATTCCCAACTCTTCGGCGATGATCTGAGCATAGGTGGTTTCGTGCCCCTGTCCCTGAGATTTGGTTCCAAAGCGCGCAATGGCTTTACCGGTGGGGTGAACGCGAATTTCGGCACTGTCAAACATCTTAATACCCAGGATGTCAAAATCTTTGGATGGTCCTGCCCCTACTATTTCGGTAAATGTAGAGATACCGATTCCCATCAGTTCTCCTTTGGCTCTCTTTTCAGCCTGTTCTTTTCTCAATTCATCATAGCCAATGGTATCCATCGCTAATTTGAGCCCGGCATGGTAGTCCCCGCTGTCATATTCCCAGCCAGTGGGTGATTTCCAGGGGAAGTCTTCTTTTTTGATGAAGTTTTCCATCCTTAGCTGAGCCGGATCCTTACCAATTTCCAATGCAAACCGGTCAGTAATTCTTTCGATAGCATGCACCGCTTCCGTTACGCGGAAAGAACAACGATAGGCCACACCCCCGGGAGGTTTATTGGTATAGACAGCGTCCGCTTCCATAAAGGAGGTATCATAATCGTATGATCCGGTTCCAATTGAAAATAAGCCAGTAGGGAATTTGGAAGGATTGGCAGAGGCATCGGTATATCCGTGGTCAGCCAGTATCTTAAATCGGGTACCCAATATTTTCCCATCTTT
Organism: Bacteroidia bacterium; assembly: GCA_030430845.1. Lineage (GTDB taxonomy): Bacteria > Bacteroidota > Bacteroidia > Chitinophagales > Saprospiraceae > JANQPA01. Next base: position 23,791 of record JAUIKE010000132.1, read on the forward strand.
GGTACCAGCCATCTCTGCTGTGATGTGATAATCGCGAGCGAATGAATCAGCCTGTAGGTTCTCACTTCTGTCCTCGATCCATTTGACTGGTTTACCGGTCAGGAAGGAAACCGCTATGGCAATAACATAGCCTGGATAAACAGGAACTTTACCACCGAACCCGCCTCCAATATCAGGAGAAATCACTCGAACCTTTTCTTCGGTCAGTCCAACATGGCCTGCTACCAGCGCGATGACCGTACGGATCGCGTGAGGGGCCTGCGTGGTCATATACATGGTAAGGTGATTATCCACCTTGTGATAATCTGCCACACACCCACAAGTCTCAATAGAAGAAACATGAATCCGGGGGATGTGCATTTGCTCTTTGACTACTACCTCCGCTTCGGCAAAAAGTTTATCCGTTTTTTCTTTATCACCTGCTTCCCAATGCCAGATATGATTATCTGTTTTACCTTCTTTATCCGTGCGCAGCACTGGTGCGTCTGCGTCCAGTGATTTGTAAGGATCAATTATAGGCTTCATTGGTTCATAATCAACTCTTACGGCTTCTTTTCCGTCACGCGCAGTATAGCGATCGGTAGCAATGACCGCAGCTACTTCCTGTGCCTGATACATCACGGTATCCGTTGGTAATACCATTTGAGTATCCGACATAAGAGTAGGCATCCAGTGCAAATTATACTTTTCAAGGTCCTTTCCCGTTACGACGGCTACTACCCCAGGTATTTTCAGTGCCTCAGAGGCATCTATATTTTTTATTTTGGCATAGGCATATGGGCTACGAACGATATCCATATACAGCATGCCAGGCAGCTTGATATCGTCGACATAGTTTCCTTTCCCAGCTAAAAAGCGGGCGTCTTCCTTCCGCTTTAGCGAGTGCCCCATGCCGCCTATTTCTTTAGACGTTTTACATCTAATCATGGTGAATCTTTTTTGAGTTTACTAAAGGCTTATACAAATTCTGGCTCGGTGGAGGGCAGTTCCTCACCATTAATTTTTGCACTGGCATATTTTATGGCTTTAACAATATTATTGTAGCCAGTACAGCGACACAAATTGCCGGAGATTCCCCAGCGAATCTCCTCTTCGGTAGGGTTTGGATTTTTCTCTAATAATTCTTTAGCACGCATCAGCATGCCAGGTGTGCAAAAACCACAATGCAAGCCATGATTTTCTTTGAAGCCTTCTTGGAGTGGGTGCATTTCTCCCTCGGGAGCCAATCCTTCTACCGTGCTTATTTCCTTACCGTCGGCCTGAATGGCCAATACAGTACATGACTTGACGGACTTTCCATTCAGTAATACCGTACAGGCTCCAC
>JAUIKE010000133.1 GCA_030430845.1 Bacteroidia bacterium
TATCGGGTACTACACCATAATCATTTTTTATTGACATTAAGAAAAGTTTGTTTTCCAATTTAAACCCAAGTTGTAATGAAAAAAATTTTACTTCTATTTATTATTCTTTTTTTTGGCTGCAATGACAATACCCCAAAGCCTATCGAAGTCATCAAATATATCGAAGTACAACCAGAGTATTATATTTTAACAGACGTCGATGTTGATGGAGATGGGGCTTGGGATATGTTTCTTAACCCAGGGAATTATGTGACATTAGATTCGGCATATGATACATGGCAACGGTATGTAAAAACAAACGCACTCAATCTTGAAAATAATACAGAATCTTATGTTTTTTACGCGAGGCTTATAAAGGTTTTAGATCAAGATACATCAGTAATACATTCCTATAAGTATATAATAAAAAATCCCTACTATTAATCCTTACCTAGTTTTTGTTTCCATGGGGGAATTATGCTTTGAAGAGGAGAAAGCTGACTTTTTATAACTGACTTTTTGATCACCCTGGGAATATATTGATGACTTTAGTTAAGGAATGACTCAGGAGAATTAACAAGCTTTCCCGCATTTGAGAAAAGAAATCTGTGAGACGGAAGAACATTACCTATGCAATTGGATGGTTTTCTCTTTAATCATTATGATATCAACCAAGTTTTTCACCTTACCCCCCATATAAAGCATAAGGGTTTAAATGAACATTTTCGAAGCTTGAAATTAAAAGTAAAGTATTTATATTAATGGCAATTTGTGTATTATCATGGTCCCGGGGTACTCCTATTTTATGAAAAACGTCCTTATTCTCTTGGACATGGGCCATTAGATTGTTAGTCGAAAATTGAATAATAAATGAACGCAGTAGAAATAGAAGAAGCGGTATCGGAATTGGCCGGTCAACCCTTTGATCAAGGCGAATTCCCCTTTTTATTTCTAGAGGCGTATGGGAATAAACAGACCACCATCAAACGCCTACGTAAAGGCAACTCCAATAAATCAAAAGTAGAAGGAGGCGTGCTGCAGCACAATAACATCCATATTGCGACCTGTGCAGAAGGAAAAGTCTCTGACACCTTGCAACAATTACGTGATAGACCGGAAACGACCAAAGCCAAAGCTAAGTTTATTCTGGCTACTGATGGTAAAGAATTTCAAGCAGAAAATCTAATTAGTGGTGAAACGATTGCCTGTGAATACAAAGACTTCCATGAGCATTTTAGCTTCTTCTTTGAGCTGGCTGGGATTAGTTCTGTAAAGGAAATCAGGGAAAGCACTTTTGATATAAAGGCAACGGGCCGTCTCAACAAGTTATACATAGAATTGCTTCGTTCAAACCCGGATTGGGCTACTGCAGAACGTAGGCATGACATGAACCATTTTATGGCTCGATTGATATTCTGCTTTTTTGCCGAGGATACCAATATTTTTATTGATGACAACTTGTTCACAGGCACCGTACAGCAAATGAGTGCCTCAGACGCCTCCGATATTCATGAGATTATCGAGGAGATTTTTAGGGCAATGGACACCAAAGTCAATGAGCGCAAAGCAAAAGGCATTCGCAATTGGGCCAATAAATTTCCATATGTCAATGGAGAGCTGTTTTCAGGTTCCACTGAATGCCCAAAATTTACAAAAATAGCGCGCTCCTACCTTCTACATGTTGGAAACCTCGACTGGAAACAGATCAACCCGGATATTTTTGGCTCCATGATTCAGGCGGTCGCTGATGAGGATGAGCGCGGCTCCCTGGGCATGCATTACACGTCAGTGCCCAATATCCTCAAGGTGCTGAATCCGCTTTTTCTGGATGATTTAAGAAGCCAATTGGAAGAGGCAGAGGATAATGTCCGCAAGCTTCTTAACCTGCGCAAGCGCATTGCTCGTATTCGCGTTTTTGATCCGGCATGCGGCTCAGGAAACTTTCTGGTCATCGCGTACAAGCAGCTGCGAGAAATTGAAAACCAAATCAATATTCGACGCGGCGAACCTAACCGCCCCTCTGAGATACCTTTAACTAATTTTAGAGGAATCGAAATAAAGGACTTTTCAGCGGAAGTAGCCAGGTTGGCACTGATTATTGCTGAATATCAATGTGATGTCTTGTACCTGGGGCAACAATTGGCATTAGCGGAATTTCTACCTTTAGATGCAGAGAATTGGATAACGCAAGGAAACGCTCTTCGTATTAATTGGCTCTCGGTATGTCCTCCAACGGGAACCGGGGTTAAACTACACGGTGATGACCTTTTTAGTACACCTCTCGACCAAACAGAAATTGATTTTGAGAATGAAGGGGGAGAAACGTATATATGTGGTAATCCACCTTATCTGGGTTCTACATGGCAATCAAAGGAACAGAAGGCTGACTTAAAAGCAATATTTGAAAAGTATACTAAAAAATGGAAATTACTAGATTATGTGGCAGGCTGGTTTATTAAAGCAGCGGAATATGGTACTCATACAAATGCATCTTCTGCTTTTGTATCAACCAATTCAATCTGCCAAGGGCAGCAAGTACCTATTTTGTGGCCGCTAATTTTTGAAACAGGGCATGAAATCCATTTTGCACATACTTCCTTTAAATGGACCAATCTTGCAAGTCATAATGCTGGAGTTATAGTTGTAATTGTAGGGATTTTTAGTCGACTACAAAAAAAACGGCGCCTATTTTATGTAAACGAAATGAAGGAGACGATAGAGAAGAAAACTGAGAATATTAGTGCTTATCTAACGCCGTCTAAGAATATTTTTATTAATAAAAAATCCAAGCCGATATCTGGAGTTTCGGAAATGAAATTTGGTAATAAGGCAGTTGATGGAGGAAACCTACTTTTGTCTAGGAATGAAGTCTCAAATCTTTCTCTCACAAAAAGACAAGAAAGTAGATTTATTCGTAAAATATATGGTTCCGCTGAATTTATCCGAGGATTAGAGCGATATGTTCTTTGGATAGAAGACCAACACTTACAAGAAGCTCTAAAAATAGAACCTATACGTATACGGATTGAGGCTGTAAAAGAAAGTCGACTTAAAAGTCGAGATAAGGGTGCTAATAAAATGGCTACTCGTTCACACCAAATGAGAGAAATGAATTTCGGAAAAAGTCATAGTATTATTGTGCCTAGTGTGTCTTCTGAACGTAGAGAGTATTTACCTTGCGGTTATTTGAATGGTGACTCCATTATTATAGCTCCTAATTTAGCTCTTTATGATGCCTCTCTATGGAATATGGCAATAGTTGCATCTCGTATTCATCTAGTTTGGATCGCAACTGTTTGTGGTAAACTAAAAACGGATTTCAGGTACTCAAATACCCTTGGATGGAATACTTTTCCAATCCCTACCTTAACAACTAAAAACAAAGAAGATTTAACCGCTTGTGCAAAAGAAATTTTGCTCGCTCGCGAACACCACTTCCCAGCCACAATAGCTGATTTATATGACCCGGAAAAAATGCCCGAAGACCTCCGACGGGCACATGAGCGTAATGACGAGGTACTAGAACGAATCTACATCGGACGACGCTTCAAAAATGACACCGAACGCCTGGAAAAGCTCTTTGAATTATATACAGAAATGACCTCAAAAGATAAAGCAGGATGACCAATAAAAAAACGATACCCTCGGTTACTGTCAATTATAAAAGCACAGGCAATTCAATAAAGTCCAATGAATTGGGCATGCGTGCCATGCAGGAGCGGGCCTACGAAAAGCGTGGAGAACAGTACCTGCTCATCAAGTCGCCCCCGGCATCTGGTAAAAGTCGCGCATTAATGTTTATTGCCCTGGATAAACTCAACAAGCAGAGTATTAAGCAGGCAATTATTGCTGTGCCGGAAAAGTCTATCGGATCAAGTTTTGCCAACGAGCCGCTGACCGAATTCGGATTTTACTACGACTGGCATGTGGAGCCCAAGTGGAACCTTTGTAATGCACCTGGTGAAGATGGCAGTAAGGTGAATTCAGTCAAATCCTTTTTAGAAAATACTGACCAGGTGTTGGTCTGTACCCACGCTACTTTTCGTTTCGCAGTAGATCGGTTTGGCGTAGAAGTCTTTGATGATAGGTTGATTGCCATTGATGAATTTCATCATGTGAGTGCCGATGATGATAATGTGCTTGGCTCCCAACTAAAGCAATTTATTGAAAGGGATAAAACACATATCATAGCAATGACCGGATCCTACTTCAGAGGAGATGCTAATCCAGTATTGATGCCTGAGGACGAGGCTAAATTCGATACGGTCACCTACACCTATTATGAACAGCTAAACGGCTACGAACACTTAAAAACACTGAATATTGGCTATTATTTTTATAGTGGGGCTTATGCAGATGATATTTTAAGTGTCTTGAATCCCAACGAAAAAACCATCATTCATATCCCCAATGTCAACTCCAGAGAAAGCATGGGTGATAAAATTAAGGAAGTCGAGCATATTATCCATGAATTAGGTGATTGGCAAGGCGTTGATCCAGAAACTGGCTTTCATTTGGTTAAAACGCCAGAAGGAAAAGTATTAAAGATTGCCGATCTTGTGGATGATGATCCAACGAAGCGAAACAGGGTTTCCGCTGCCCTAAGAGCACCAGAGGCCAAAAAGGATAGAGGTTATGTAGATATCATCATTGCCTTGGGTATGGCCAAGGAAGGCTTTGATTGGGTCTGGTGCGAACATGCGCTTACCATTGGGTACCGTTCCAGTCTTACAGAAATTGTTCAGATTATTGGCCGTGCTACCCGTGATGCTCCCAATAAAACACAGGCTCGGTTTACCAATTTGATTGCGGAGCCCGATGCATCAGAAGAAGCCGTTACGGATGCGGTCAACGATACCTTGAAAGCCATTTCCGCCAGCTTACTCATGGAGCAAGTGCTGACACCCAGGTTTAATTTTACGCCTAAGAATCCACAAAGTGGTCCTGTAAAAGGCTATGATTATGGAGAAGAGGGCTATGATCCAGAAAAAGAGAATATCGGCTTCAATGAAGAGACAGGGCAGTATCAGATTGAGATCAAAGGGCTTTCAGAACCCAAAAGTAAAGATGCCCAACGTATTTGCAAGGAAGATTTGAACGAAGTTATCGCAGCATTTGTACAAGATAAACAGACCATTGAACGGGGTATGTTTGACGAAGAAGTGGTACCGGAAGAATTGACCCAAATACGCATGGGCAAGATTATTAAGGATAAATACCCCGAATTGGATGCGGAGGATGTGGAATCTGTCCGTCAACACGCCATTGCTGCACTAAACTTAACGCAGAAGGCAAAAGAGATCCTTAATGAAGATAAGAGCCTTAGTGAAAAAGCCAATACGGCATTGATTGACGGAGTGCGGAAATTTGCCATGGATGTGCGCGAGTTGGATGTAGATTGGATTGATAGCATAAACCCTTTCAAGGAAGCCTATTCCATTCTTTCCAAATCCATGACAGAGAACAGTCTAAAAGCCATGGCGGAGGTCATTTCTGCCAGGAAACAGAATATAACTTTGGAAGAAGCACGAGAACTAGCAAAACGCGCGTTAAAATTTAAGCATGAACGAGGGCGGTTACCAGATATTAAATCAGCAGACCCATGGGAACAACGTATGGCCCAGGGAATTGCAGTGCTCGCCCGTTTAAAGTCGGAACAATCAGATGGGTAAAAAAGATAAATTTACAGAAGAGGATGATGCGCTTTTGAAAGAACTGGGCATAGAGGTCGAAGCTAAGAAAGCAAAAAAATATACGGCCAGGGAGCAGCGCATTATTGCAGGTTTTGAAGAGATTCAAAAATTCGTGGAAGAAAACGGTCGACTACCTGAACATGGCGAAGACAAAGATATTTTTGAGCGTCTCTATGCAGTCAGACTGGATCGAATTCGGAGCCAAAAGGAATGTTTAGAGTTGTTGAAAGAACTTGACACCCAAAACATGCTCTCAGCTGAAAATTCATCCGAATTATCTATTCCAGACGATATTGAAGATGAAGAGTTATTAAAGGAGCTTGGAGTGGATATGGATAGCGAAGATTCAATTACCAACCTTAAGCACGTAAAATCCCGGGCAGAGAAAAGGGCCGCCGAGGAGATAGCAAACCGAACACACTGTGAAGATTTTGACCAATTCAAACCTCTTTTTGAACAAATCAAAAAAGAACTTGATGCTGGCATAAGAGAAACCATTCGATTTCGCAAGGATGCTGGCTTTACAAAAACCACATTAAAAAAGGCGCAATTCCTGATTGTTGGAGGTCAGACTGCTTATATAGCGGAAGTAGGCGAGTCATTTAAAGCCCCCAACGGAGAGGAAGATGCCCGGTTGCGTGTCATCTATTCCAACGGTACTGAGAGCAACATTTTGCTGAGGTCGCTTATCCGAGCGATGTACAAAGACGAAACGAGTCGGTTTTTCACAGATCCGAAATTGGGTGGGCTTTTTTCCGGACAAAGCAGTGATGAAGATCAGGAAAGCGGAACCATTTATGTGTTGCGAAGTCTGTCCAACCACCCAACCATTCAGGAAAACAGAGATGTGGTCCACAAGATCGGCGTGACCGGTGGCGATGTAAAAACGCGAACCACCAATGCCAAAAACGATCCTACTTTTCTAATGGCTGATGTGGAGGTGGTTGCTACTTATAAACTAGCAAACATCAACCGTTTTAAACTGGAGAAGGTCATCCATAAGTTCTTTGAGTCCGCAAAGCTGGAGATTGAGATTATTGACCGGTTTGGGAAGCCCGTCAAAGTTAGGGAATGGTTTTTGGTGCCGCTCTTTGTGATCGACGAAATGGTAGAGAAGATTAAGGATGGGACAATTAGTGATTATTACTACGATCCCACTTCAGCGGAGCTAAAGAGATAGAACGTACTACGGCTAAATTGAGGAAGTCACAATTAAATCTGACAGTTGGACTTCCTCACCTAAGTGGAACAAAATTTCCAAAATCTTCAATTATAAAGTTTTCATCTTCTCCAATAAACCTGATTTTCATTTTTTGGACCCAAAATCCCATTGTAACAGGCCTACTACCTCCATCTAGTTTTTCCATAAAACGAAAATCCCCTTCTGGCTGAACCTCAATTAGACTCCCTGAGTAAAGGTTTCTATTATTGGGTATTCCTTTGATTTTTGAGATCGCTACACCTTCCAGTTTTAAAATTTTTTTGTTCCACACTTCTTCTAACCCACCTATGTGCTCTTTTATACTATTTTCAATTAATTGTTCTAGATCTTTATCATAATTCTCCATATCTATAAATTTATTTTTTAGAAAGATAATCTGAATTATTTCAAATCAATGAAACTTCAATACCCGCCTTTTTTACCACCTTTTTTCTCGGAAGAATAGTGCTATAAGTATATTGAGTGTAAACCCGGCCACGTCTAGCAACTCTCCTACCCTGTTCACTTTTTTCAAGATAATTTGGCGGTTGCATACTGCCATCGCGAATTTCCTGAGTAGTCCCCACCATAATTTTACTCCCTTTAAAGTCCTTCCGGATCTCTTCGATAACTGGCTTACACATGGAGGTTACAATAAAATTTCCAGATGGTGTAATCCTGATTCGCTGGACTCCATTTTCTATATCATTATACGGATGTGGATGATCTATCGTCTCTCCGTCCTGGTCTTTTTCCACCGGTCCACCAAAGTAATATTTCCCACTTATAGAAAATAAAGACTCCAGGAAGCCGGTTGCCAGGTCAGTAATAATCTTTTCCTTCGATCCACTGGCCATCGGCCCACTGATCGAGGCGGTTTTAACCCTCCCCTCTTTGATGGCTAGCTGGAGCCCGTTGAGACTTCCCCGGCGCTCCTGGGAAGCGTAAGTTCTACACGTACCGCTGCAATACCGCTTTCTTGCATTGGTTGCAATGAAGTGGTTACCACAATAATCACAGGTTTTCTCAAAGTTTTGTGTCATAATTGACAGTTTAGGTACTAAAATCAGGCTTTTGGGGTACTCAATTGTTAATCTACTGCCAATTCGCCGTAAATTGCCCATTAATTGACTGTGAATTTAACATTAGTATTTTTACTTCAAGTTATGTATGCAACATAGTAAAATCAAGTGTTTCATTGAATAACGATCGAATATGTATTGACAGTCACTCGTTTATTTATTCCTTTTGCTGCGATGATATTGCTTAGGGTTGAATTTTTGCCCGTGCTGCTTTTCGTGCCAGGCAGTTTTACAATTGTCCTCTCCTTTGTTGCTACAAAATCGCTGATTCCAGGTTTTAGGCTCGTACATTTGACCACAGTGATCACAGGCCCGGCTATCAAAATGCTTCTCCTTAACAGGCCTGTTACTAACAGGGTTGTTATGGTCGACGATAAAACCAATTTTTCGCCGTATTTCAACAAAGGGATTTTGTGTGGTTCGGCCGTCGAGATAGTCCGTTATCCTTTTGCGGAAGTCGGCCACCTCTTTTTTTGTGGACGAGCCGCCGGTCCGCTCTAAATAGAGACGGATAACCTCGTCAGCTTTAAGTTGATACGCCTTTGCTTGTGGCTTCACGTTACTTTTTTGAAAATCGGTAGCTACTTGAACATAGTTAAGAATCTTTTCTTCCATCCCCAGGAGATCCTGGTCAACATTGCTTTGAATTTTATTGACCTGGTGAGCTTTCACCTGAGTTAAAATAGGGTTGGAAATAAAAAGTACTTGCCCCCGGTCGCCCTCTTCCAGGTCTTCCCTCTTAATTTTGATCACATTATCACCGTACAACTCTGATCGATCATAAACAATTGGACGAAGTGTGGGAAGGGATGCGGTTTTTGTCCGGTCATTGTACTGATCGATCAAGCCGTATGCCCATGTTTTGAAGCGATGGTTCCAGGCCTGAAAGGTTTCAAATACGATTCCCTTCCGGTAATCCCATTCCGTTGGCTCAACCTCTTCCTGAATACCACTTCCATGCAAATAAATTTCTTTCATGGTCACTCCCACAACAGACAGCAACAAGCAAGCAATACCGGCGAAGATGGCTAGGTTATTTTTTCGCTTATTGGCCGCTTGTTCGATCTCTTCAATCGCAGCGGAATTATTAAAGTCGATGGTGGCCAGGTCATTGGCATAAAGATTTTGGAGGCTGTCAGCGGTTCGTTTCTTCCTGCTGCCCAAGATTGTCAATTGTTGGGCTTTTTCACTCTCCAGCGCGGCCACTTTTTCACTCCGTAGGCCTTCCAACTCAGCCGCTTTCACCTTGGCTGCCTCGATCCGGGAAACAAAACTGTTGCCGGTTATCCGTTCTTTCGCTTCATAACGCTTCTGATCCGCTTTAGCAGCCTTTATTTTAGCTGTGAAGGCGTTTATTTCGGCCTGTACAAGCTTATCATACTGCCTGGCTATAGTTAAACTGTCGGAGGCAAAGGAATTACTCAGGGCTTTTATTTTAGCTGAGTGGATTGAATCGGCTTTGATGGTACTTTCCTGTACTGGATCCGGAGTAAAAACATCAACGGCCAGCTTAGCCCCATTCCAGGAAGCAATGCCCGACAAGCTGAGCAAACAAATGGTACCGGCCATTGCAAACGCAGTCATCCAGGCCTCAAGGCCGGAGAACTTTTTATTAAGTACCGATCGGACGGATAAAGGAAGGAAAAAGCGGATACCGGCGATTTCTACAGCCAGTACAATGGCAATAGCTCCTAAGATCCCGGCAGCAGTCCCCAGGGTTTTGTTAAAGAAGGAAATACTATCGTACATGAATAAATACCCGGCTGCCCCTTCGGTCATCCCTGAAATGATCTGGAGAGCGATCACGCCGGCAGCTATTCCCCGGCCAAACTTGGCGTAGAAGCTGTAGAAATCTTTTTTCTTGGGAAGTGTGCTGTAAATTTGCATCTTTACAATGTTTAATGAATGTTAAACAATTGCCTGGCCGTTTACTTCCTACAGTGTCGCGGTCAGGCTTTTTTTATTCTGGATTATAGGAAAGAACAGTTTCAATTAAATCTATCTTGGTTTCAAGGGCCCATCCTTTCCATTCTTCCAATTTGATTTTTTCGGCAGTTCACCGGTGCTGGAATCGGAGTTTGTTTCTTTGATTGAACATTTTTTAGTTTTTTTCCCCAGTTTGTAGAAAAGAAGTGTCTACACTGTCTACATTTAGCTTAAATATTTGAAAAGCAGCGGTTTAATCTTGGAAAGAAGACCAAAAAGGAAGTGTCTACATTCTGTCTAAGTGTCTACATTTTTGGAAATTGTAGACATGTAGACACTTAGTAGACACTTAGTTCTTGTACAAGTGTCTACACTTTTTATATTGATTTTCAATGGATTAACCATAATGTAGACAGTGTAGACACTTAAAATTCACTATTATCACTTTTTTCTAAACCGTGTAATATTCGTACCACTGCATAGCCCTTAAGGATTTTTCCATTTTCTCGAAAAGATTTTCTTTCAAATCCTAATTTTCTGGCAGCTTCTCCAACCTTCTTTACAGACATGTTCATATTAGAAAATTCTTTTAATTTGGTAGCAAGTCGTCCTGTTTGGTAATATTCTACTTCTTCCCCTTCCTGTCCTTCTGGAACCTTGAAATAATATTCTAAGTATTCATACTCTGGAGAACGCACTTCAAATTGTGCGTTATGTTCATTTAGCTCAGCCTGATCATCTTTATTAAGCCAGTATTGGAAACCAGTCCTATAAAATTCATAAGCTTGAGCCCAAACCTGATCAATATTTAGATCGTGGAATTTGTCTAAATAGATTTCTGTGACTTCGAAAGGAACAAACCTTCTATTTCCTGTTGGGTCGTGAAGAAATTGTGCCTCATTACTTGAGGCAACAAACGAACATATTTTTGGTCGTTCCTCTGGATATCTTCCATAAGGCATCCGTACTTTGACCACATTCTTTGTAATGATCCCTTTAAATTCATTAATCTTTTTGCTGGTTGTAGCTGCGAAATAATCATCCAGGTTGAAAATAAAATTTGTAGTGGTATCTAACTGACTATCTTTATTATCCGGATCTAAACCTTGCTCAACATAATACGGCTCTAGTGCTTGAGGACAAAGCTTTTTTATCCAGGTACTTTTCCCGGCTCCTTGTGGTCCTGCCAAAATAAAGCATTGATGATTCCTACAAATTTTCTTATCAAACACATTTGCAATGGCAGCCACTAACCACTTAGTAAGGTATTTTCTAAACATCCTTTTACTTTCCTTCAAATCGTCTCCTTTAGGTTCAACTGTTTCACATAATTTTTTAATGTGATCAAGGTTATCCCATTTCAAGGCTTTGAAGTATTCAACAATTGGGTCAATTTTAGGCGCAAAGGAGCTGTTTAACAAGGTACTGATCATGTCCTTTGATGCTTTTTTGATGTACTTGGATTGCAAGTCTCTTACTAAGGAATTCAAGACATAATCATTAATAGGGGCCCATTTTGACGCAGATTTTTTCTTATATTCAGGAATTCCTTTTATAGCATTAACTCGAAAATTATATCGGTTCAATAAAGCATTCTCAATTTTTTTTACGTAGTTGCTTTCTTCGTCATAATCATTATCTTCAATGCTTTGATTTTCAGATTGTGGTTTTTTCTTTTCTTCTTGTTTTTCATTTTTTGGCTTATTGTACTGCCTACCATTTTGCCCAATGTCCAGAAAATTAAATATTTCTTTATCCGAATATTTCTGATAGGTTTTTCCCTGGGCACTCTTCCGGCTCTTTCTTATTTCATCATCATCATATTCCTCCTTTTCATTTGGATATAGATCCCTCATTTTAGTCATTTCAACCTCGATCCGGGGAGAAGAAGTAACTCCAAATTCCACAAGATTGCAGGCAATTTGATAACCTGCATCATTCCGGCCGCTAACCTTGCTTTTGCTTCCAACGTGAAATTTATTCCAAGCAGCCTTTACCCGGTCATCCTCAGTTATTGTTCTTTGGCTTGGTGAAATTGATTTTCGGCAGGTTCCTTTCTCTTTTTGGTTTTCATGGTTTTCAAATGTCTCAATCTGTGGTTTAAAGGTTGAACTCTTTTCATTAAAATATATAAGCTCGTCCTTCGGAACGTGAGTAAAAAACCAAAAGGTCGAAATTGATTTGGTAGATCCATCGTCGATATGTTCAACCTTGGCCGAGTCCTTTCCATCTGATTTAAGAGGGATATTGAGCTTACTGGATATATCTTTACAGACTTGGAAGTAAACCTTTTCATGGATCTCTTTTGAGCTTTCGGCCCAAACGAGAGCCCTCACGCCCTGATAGGAAGGTGAAGGAAAGGCAGCCCAAACATAATTCAATTCTTTTAACCGGTTGATTGTCTCCTCAATGTGGCTTTCTCCCCAGCCGTCCGGATCACAGTTATCAATATCGATGACAATCAATGGTAGGTATTCCTGTAACCCAGCTTTGCTTCTTTTGCTAAACGTTCCAGGAATAAAGCCAAATGCCTTTTCATTTCTAACCCTTTTATATTCCGAAGGCTTTTCTTTTTTCAATCGTTTTAGATCCTCTGCCAAGTCAACAAAGTACTGATTTCCTTCATCTTTGATCCATTTGAACAAATCAGTTAAGGTACCTTTATCAACTGGTTTGGTGTTTATTGCTCCTTTGAAAAAAGTAACCGGTTGTTTTAGGCGCTCAGATGGTTTTATCTTTATAAGTTTCAAAGCATTCATGTCTTTCTGAATTTGAAGATGTTCAGGGGGGATTAAATTCTTCTCCATTTTCAATAGCTTTTTATTTCATAGCAGTAATTAAAAAAAGGCGGCTGCTACCGACAGCCACCCAGCACATCTATCATAAATCAATATTCTTTATCTATCAGATCGCTGTAGTAATCTGATAAATTGCCACCTTGTCTCGTGAGATCCCAAACTTCAATAAATGTCCGTTTTAGATCATTGAAAATAACTACATTCTCAGGATCTAATGCTGCATCACCAGTTTCAATAGACATAGATAAAAGGTCATCAAACCGGCGAGCAATCACTAGGTTATTATCATGGGAAACCATTCGAATAATTACGTCTGAAATGTCCGTCCATTCTCCCAAAATCAGGTCATTCTGTAGGCCATAAACTTCCAGAATGTCCCACATGATCATAAAGGGGTAATTGAAGGTATCTTCTATCTTTTTTCCTCCTTCACCCTTCGGTAAAGCCATTAAATGAGGATATATAGCCCGGTAAATGGAATAAGGAGAGTGCTTTTTGAATAGACGAATAAAAGGCTCAATTGCAACGGCTACCCGGTCTGGAAAATGACAACCGCCGTTTTCGTTGCTTTGCTGGCTGTAATTGTTTAAATTTGCCATAGTTTAATAACTTTAATTAGTGAAAAAATAGAAAGGTGGATGCGCTGCAACGCACCACCTTTTTTAATTTGTTTCCTTTATTGCTTCTTCGTTTAATTGCTCTGTAGTTTCTTCATTGGCTTCAATAGCTTCTAGGATCTCACTTCTTTTGAAATAAAGCTTTCCAGCTAATTTGTAGGCTTTAAAAGTTCCTTCCTTTCTGAGTCGGTAAATAGTTCCTCGACTGAGATCTAACCAGTCCATTAGTTGAGGCAGAGTTAAAAGGTCATTAATTGTTGATTCTTTCATAATAGAGAGATATTTAAATGCATAAAATAAAATTTTGGGCACTAATGCAATGTAAAAAAAGTATCATTTGCCATGATATAAACAAATATAACCACATAGTGCCCAAAAGTCAAATTTGAGCACTATGTGAATGAAAAAAAATTACTCTATTTTTTCGATATACTGTTGAATCCCTCTAGCATAAACTTCGGCACTACTTGATTTAACTCTAAAATATTCCATAAAACTTTTGCAAAAGTACTTTGAAGCTGCATTCCCATACTTGTTTAAATCTGAATTTGGCATTTTTTTTATATAGCTAACAAATTCATTTCTATCAATTCCTTCAATCCATGAAAAAACCGTTCCCCTGTAAGTTGCCTTCCTAAACAAGTCTCTTGCACGATATTCACGCTGATAAAAGAGATTTTCTATAAATTGAAAATAGGCAATTGAAATTTCAGCTATTTCTCTTAATCCCACTAATGCTTCTTCATTCTTAATTAAACTTTTCCATTCAATAAAATCACTATCGTTCCCAAGTATTGAATCTGCTTCAAACCTTCTGTAGGTATTGAAATCCAATTTTTTTTGGGATATTCTTGATATTTCATCCAATAGAAAGCCGGACAATACATTCTGTAAATCTCGTTGCCATATCCTTAGTTTCTTAGTGTAATCTTTAAAATTAAAATCATCCTTTTTTTTGTCCCATTCATATTCAACGGTCTTAACTATTAACTCTTCGTTTTCAAGTAAAACAATTCCAGGACCATACTCTAAATGGGAAGTATCGAAATCTTTTTTTTGGTAAAAAAACAATAAGTCATCAAAAACTTTTTCAGTTGCATACACTCCTCTATTTCTTCTGTCAAATACTTTTAGCTTGGTATTATTCCCACTGAAGTGGAGTCTAGCATAAATTGGGTACCAGTCCTCGTTATTATGGACTGATGGCTTCATTCTCTTATTGAGGAAAAATGTAATTGAAACTGTTCGTTCATCAACCTTCATTACCATTTAATTTTATCCAATTCGTTTTCGATAACCTGATTACTCAATTGCACATAGATTTTTGTCATATCCAGTGTGGAATGTTGAAGTAACCTTTGAAGTACCGGCATTTGTACTTTTGTAGCCAAGATGGTCGCAAAAGTACGGCGCCCAACGTGCGAAGTTAATCGTTTTTTGATCCCAGCCAGCTCCGCAATGCTTTTAAGTGATCTGTTAAGATACTGATTACTAACATCAAAAAATGGAATTTTTTCAAACCCTGAGTGTCCTCCAGTGACTTTTTCCCTTTCGTCCAACAAACGTAAAACCAATTGCTCGACTTTGGAAGCTTGTCCCTCTACTTTGAATAGATTATACAAAGGAAGATTTAAAAACTTCTTTGTCTTTTCTGCTCTAATCTGTAGTTGGAGCCCTTTATTAGTCTGGATGATATGAGCTGGACACAATTTCTTTACATCTCCAAAGCGCAAGCCAGTCCAACAACATATCAACAGGAAATCCCGAAACTTCTCCAGCCGTTTATTTTCCCCTGTTAATTTCATGTTTTCCAAAGTAGTTAATTCTAAATCTGTAAGGTATACTCTTTCCGGTTCTTCCTGGGCCGGTTTAAACAACTTATAGGGATTCTTAGCTGATAGGAAGAAAGCTTTCTTTTCAGCTAAGTGAATATATTTTTTAAGATTCCTATGATGCTTGGCAATGGTATTAAGACCTAGATCTTCTTTTTTCAAAAACCGGTCAAAGTCGGTAACAAAGAGGTAAGTAAGATCATGGAAATGGACAACAGGACGGAAGGCGCACATTTTATTAAAAGTCGTGCGCTGATTCTTCAGAGAATCTGCTTTGATGGTAGATAAAGCCATTTCCTGTCTATAAAAATCTGTGAATGTCAGCCTTTCGGGTTCAGCGCTATTATAGCCCCTCAACTCTGATACATTACAATATCCTTGCCGCTGGATGAGCTTATATTCATAGTCCTCCAAGATCCCTAATAAATCACGGATCTTTTTATTATAAGCCCTGCTTGCTTTGTGTGAAGATTTTACGCATTTATTTCGCTCGTCCCAATATCTGGGAAATACTGCTATGTCAGTTGAAAAATAGCAGTTCTTTCGATTCTGATAGGCTCTAATCTGTATTAGGCCTTTTCCATCTGCTCGAAGTTCATTTTTGCGGTTAAAAACTACAGAATACTTAATTTTCTTAAGCCTGGAAACATCCAAATTCTGAGATAACATGTTGTACCGATTTTAGTGATGAAATAAACAGGCAAAGATACTTTTTGGTACATCACACGGTACAAAAAATCGCATTTTTGAGTGAAACAGCCTGAAACGTGTAGAATCACAAAAGAACACACTGAAACATCAAACCCCTAACACTCAATTACTTACAATACATAAATGAACATTCTGATACGTTTTGAAACGTACTTTGGTGATCCCGCCAGGATTCGAACCTGGGACCTACTGATTAGCATACCCTCTACAGCTTTCGCTGCAGGATCATTAATGATATAATTTTTTAAAAAATTATATCTAACGACCCATTTGTGGTCTGGACTATCTCTTCGCCATTTCAGGCGTGCCACGTATAGTCTCTACGGATCCCTCCCTATCTACCACTCCATTTGAGCATTCGATAGATCATTGGTTTCCTCGGGATTGCCGACTTGGTTATTCAGTTATTGGTTATTAGGTTATGAAGTTATTAGAATAAATACCTCAATAACAAAGTAACTTAATAACTAGTAACTAGTCCGGTTTCCCCGATACAGTGGCATCCACTCTGCGGGTTGCTTTTCCCGCGCAGAGGCTCCTAATTTGTACTGACGCTTTCGTCAGCAAGCTTAAAGTCAGTTGCTCTATCCAGCTGAGCTACGGGACCAATTTAAAGTTCATGGTTATTAGTTATTGGTTAATAGCTGCATGACTATCACAATACTCAATACCCATTACTCACTACCCTACTTTTAAGGCGTTGCAAAAATAGTATAAAATCTGATTTCTGGCAATAATCAAAGCTTATTTTTTGACTAACTGCCAACAACCTGATTGGGGTTAAAAATTTAACCCTCGAATTGGGCAGCAAGCTTATTGGCGTTAAAAAAATAAGCGCCTAATCGGACAGCAAGCTTCAGCTTGCCAGGAAAGCGAGCTTTAGCTTGCTTCAATTCGGCGGTTAAAAATTAAACTCCAATCAGCTTGCTCGGACAGCGAACTTTAGTTTGCTAATGATACAGTCCAGGCAAACTGAAGTTCACCTTCCTGGCAAGCTAAAGCTTGCTCTCCGATAATTTACCTAAAATCAATTATTTCCAGCGGTTATTTTTTGAACCCCAATAATGTACAGACAAACTGAAGTTTGTGCTACCCCAAATTCCAGTCAATCGTCCCCCTCCCATGCTCCTCCAAATACTCATTCGCCTGCGAGAAATGCCGGCTACCGAAATAAGCCCCACCAGCCAGCGGACTCGGATGCGCCGCCTCTAATACCAAATGCTTATTCCCGTCAATAAGTTCCTTCTTGCGCTTGGCAAAATTGCCCCAGAGCATAAACACCAAATGTTCCCGCCCCTCCGACAACTTCCTGATCACCGCATCCGTAAAGTTCTGCCAGCCGATCTTTTGATGCGAACCGGCCTTGCTGCGCTCCACCGTCAACATGGCATTGAGCAAAAACACACCCTGCTCCGCCCATTTAGTCAAATCTCCATGATCGGGAATGGGAACGCCCAGATCCGCATGTAACTCCTTGTAGATGTTCTTTAATGAAGGGGGCGTCCGAACACCTCGCGGCACCGAAAAAGATAAGCCCATCGCTTCCCCCGGCCGATGATAAGGATCCTGACCCAGGATCACTACCTTTACCTGCTCAAAGGGCGTCGTATTAAAGGCATTAAAAATCAAAGAGCCCGGTGGGTAAATAGTCTTTCCCTCCGCCTTCGCTTTGCGCAAAAAGGTAGCAATCCCCTGAAAATAGGGCTGCTCAAATTGATCGGATAAGACTTCTTTCCAGCTTTCTTCTATTTTGACATTGCTCATATTGGATGTTCTTGAATTCTAGTGTTCTGGTGTTCTGGTGTTCTGGTGTTCTGGTTCGATATTTCTAAATTTCAGTTATTGGATTCGATTGAAGACTCATCTGTTTTCCTGCCTTCTTATCTGGATCACGGATTTCCGCAAATTGTACAGATTGCACAGACTCGATTTTTCGGCTGTCGGCTGAAAAATCCATCCTAGGCACCCTAAACATCCTTCTCATCCTAGTACAGACACGAAAATAACAGAAAACACCAATAATTAGTAATCTCCTCCATATTACCAAATCTCCCAGAACACTAGAACACCGGAACACCAGCCCCCCATTATCCATCTTTTTCCTTAAATTAACCCAAGCAATCATTCACCTTTCTACAAAAATTTTCCAATGCTGAAAAAATACACTTTCTCACTACTACTCACGTTAATCATCCCGATCGCATTTTTATTGGCGCAAAATCCCGGCTCATCCTGGCTGCAATACGCCGTGCCGGAAGAGGCCGGCTGGTCGTCCGAAAAGCTGGAAGAGGCCCGCCTGTTTGCCGATTCCATCGGCTCCGCTGCCTTTATGGTGATCCACGACGGCAAGGTCGTCGTATCTTGGGGTGAAGTCGAAAGGCGATTTATGTGCCACTCGGTGCGCAAGAGCTTGCTAATGGCCTTGTATGGCTTTTATGTCGACAAGGGAATCATTGACATTCAAACTACCATTGGTGAACTGGGTATAGAAGATACCCACCAAATCCGCGCAGATGAAAAAAAGGCGACCATCCAAAACTTGCTGCAGGCTCGCTCCGGTATCTATCACCCGGCCGCTTATGAAACGGAGGCTATGAAAAAAGCGCGTCCGGCCCGCGGCTCTCATGCGCCCGGTACTTTCTGGTACTACAACAACTGGGATTTTAACACTTCCTGCCATATCCTGATGAGGCACAGTCGCAAAGATTTCTTCCAGGACTTCAAGGACCGCATCGCTGATCCGCTCGGCTTTCAGGATTTTCGCCTGGAGGATACGTACTACCACCTGGAAGCGGAGAATTCGCAGTATCCTGCCTACCCCTTCCGCCTGTCTGCCCGCGATATGGCTCGATTTGGCCAATGGTTCCTGCAAATGGGCCAGTGGAATGGCCGACAACTCATTTCGGCAGATTGGGTTAAAGAAAGCGCTATGACTTCCTATTCCGAAGACGTCCGCCGGCCTGGCTGGGGTTACGCTTATATGTGGTGGATGAACCTATATGGAGATGAGCACTTCAATTACTCAGCCCAGGGAGTCGGCAACCAGGCCATCATCGTATATCCTAATGATAACACAGTGATGATCAACCGTACCAACACTTTTGAGGGTGATCGGGTCAGCAATACTAATCTTCGCAAATTAACTGAAATGGTCTTCGCTGCGCGTACAGGAGAGGCCAGTGAAAGCCCAAGATTGGTCAAACTACCCGAACAACTGGACAAATATGTCGGAAATTTCCTCATCGATGGTCGAGAAGTAAAGATCACTAAAATCGATGGCCGTCTTCGAGCCTACACAGAAGGCAGAGGGGAATATTACTTACTTCCTGCAGGCAAGCATCGTTTTGTGGTGGAAGATGCCCAGCTGGTGTATGAGTTTAAAGAAGGGCAGTATGGAAAAATGAAGTATGAAGTAATGCTTGAGCGATAATTTTTGGGCCTTCCGGCCCAAAAATTATCGCTTAACTAACTTCAATATACTCCCAATAATCAAATCCCGCCTGTTCCACAGCAAATCATGCCGACGCTCGGGGTCCATAACCAGCTCCACCAGCGGCGCGCCGGCCTTTTTGAGCTTGTCGTAGGCATAGTAAGCATTTTCAGGATAGATCAACTCATCAATCCCTCCGTGCAGGATGATGGCCGGATCGTCTATGTTTTTCCACAAAGGAGCCATGGCTTCCAGTTGAGCCCGATGTGATAATTTCTCTGCATTGGCCACTTGTATCGGGCCGGGGATCATCCACTTCAGCAGGGGGTGACTCGTGGGATAAGAGATCCAATAGGTTTTTTCCAAACCCGGCGCTACAGAAGCGGATTGCAATACAATCCCGTCAATCAGCTCGGGAAAATCCATCGCCAGGCGGGCTACCAGGGTCCCCCCATAAGAGGAACCGTGAAGGATGATCTTTTTGTGTTTCTTGCGTTTTTTCTTCAAAATCGGCGCGATCATCGCCGCCTGCTGCTGGACAGAAGTCACCGGCCTGGCATAGCCCGAATATCCATAACCAGGTCGATCCACCGCCAATACCTTGGCATTACTGAGCAGTACACTGTCCTGTAAAATGCCATCC
The DNA here is from genome assembly GCA_030430845.1 of Bacteroidia bacterium. GTDB lineage: Bacteria > Bacteroidota > Bacteroidia > Chitinophagales > Saprospiraceae > JANQPA01. The sequence continues at coordinate 19,913 of JAUIKE010000133.1, forward strand.
CAAAAAGCAGACGAACTCGGCGCTCCATGTACAAACATCACTAACGGCAAGTCGTCATTGCCCATTTCTACGTAGCGCATTTTGCGGTCTTCTACCTCATAATAATTGAACTCCGGCTCATACTGGAAAGCATTATTGGCCAGGCGCTCTCCATAAATCGAGTCGCTCAGCCTCATATCCATGAAGTTATAAGCAAAGGCCATAAAGCCCAATATGAAAATGGAAAAATAAAATCGCTTGCGGCGAAACAGCCGTATAACATGTCGTGTCACGGTAAGAAAAATTTAGTCAGTCAAAAAGGTGAATAGCGGGTGAGGTTAAGCACTTTGGGGTTGTGTAAAAAGTCCTTCGGCCTTTTCCCACAACCAATAATATTCTTTTAGGAGGTCGTTTTAAGAAAAAAACAAAGTTTTTTTCTTAAAACGACCTCCTAAATAAAATTTAATGGGGTGGGGAAAAACGAGGAACGAGTTTTTACCCAACCTCTTATTATCTCAACAATACTAAAAATAAGAAGGTTTCATGAAAATGCGAAATTTGAGCTTAAAGCATCTCGAAGGGATATACTATCGGTACACCCCAAATACCACAACCTCTCCATCCAAAACCGTCACCAAAAACACCTCTCTCTCTTTTTTATATACCAAAAACGCCCCATCGCAGGGAATCGACTCCGGAAAAAGCTGCTCGCCCGAATCATCCAGAATCGACAACTGCTTTTTCTCCGCATCCTGAACAAAGGTCCAAAAGGAATCAGCCGTTTTTACCATATCCACCCGATGAACATCCTTCGGATATGCCAGGTTCATTTCCTGCTTAGCGCCATTTTTTTCCAACAAAAAACGCTGAATTCCCCGCCGGTCTTTTTTTAAGAGAAAAACCTGCCCCTCCTCTTCCATCCAGGAAAATGACATCACCTGCTGCCCTTTTTTTGCCAAAGGCCGATACACCAGTTCCGAATTCAAGCTGCCAATGCTCCCCTCCTCTCCCAATACATACGTACAGCCATTTTTTTTCGAAAAAAATAAGGAAAGAATTTTCTGAGGAAGTCCCGGCACTTCCACATCCGTTCCATCTCTGTATTTTACCCTCAAACGGCCTTCGGTATCCAGCCAAAACAAATGATCTTTTTCATGCGAGGCCATATGAAAAACCGGACTGCGAAAGCCATAATCAAGTGGAAAGGGATTCCAGTTGATCAGGGCGTCGCCCAAAACATTATATCCATAAATACCTTGTTGATCAGAAGGAAGAAAAAAATGTGGATCGCCGGGTTCTTCAAAAACCATCAACTCCAGGCCCTGGCTAGCCGGTACCTGCATAGACCAATCAGCTAGCAAGTTTCCATTAGAATCCATTTTAGTAATGTTGGTCCGCGTATTGAAAATCATCCCCCATTCAATAGGATTAATTTCAAATGCCTGCACTTTTCCTAATACCGGGCTCTTCAGCTCTTTAGACCAAAGAAGTACTCCTTCAGGGTTCAGCAACTCCAATCGATGATCACTGTTTTGAACCAGAATACCATATACCGTCTCAGTCATTGGGTTTTTCAAAATTTCCGGGCCATACTCTAAAGATTGAAAAAGATCCTTTCGCCACAAGATTTCTATCGAAGCTGTAGGACGGGTATCCAAACTCAATTTCCCATCGACCTTCCAAAGGTTCCTTTCCGAATTCCAACTAAGAATACCTGCTGGATACTTCTTTGTCCAAGTGCTCCACCAGTCGGAATGTTCCTGTTTTAAGGGAGCTTGCCAAAAGACCAAACGACGGCTTTTTTCCTGCATAATGGAAAAAAAAGGCTCCGTCACCTTTGATTGGGATAGGTTTTTCTGCAAAAGCAAATAATCCATCCATATTTTCAGTCGGTCAGAGTCAGAGCTGCAAACCAAAAAACCATCCATAATCGTCCAGTAAGGATTCTTAATTTCAGGATATAAATCACCAAAAAAAGGACTGCTGACGTCTTCCGCCAGGCTTCGGTAGATTTGCTGTGCCTGGTACGAAAACTGCTCCAGCAATCCATTTTGATCTGTCATGTTGAGCAAAGCCTCCAGTGCTTTTTCCGGCTCATCCAAAGAAACGATCAAAAAGGAGGCCGTCGATCCTTTCTCCAGCACATAAGCCAGGTTCGGACCTAGTTGCGCCTGCAAACGGGCACTCCAAAACTGAGGTCCCAAGGCATCTCTTTCACTAAAAAACAGCCCAGCATCCTGAATACTGATCATATCAGCTAGCTGTATGCGATCCGGCAAGGCCGCCATCAGGGAAGAAAAGTTCACAACCCCCTGTCGAGACAGTTTCTCTTGAAAGCCATCCACTATTTGTTGGCAAGTGCCGCTCAAGCTATCGACATTATCCAACCCATACCAGTCCATTTGATGCCAATTCGGCTCAGTTGGCCGGCCTGTGTTAAACAGCACACGGATAGGCTTATTTTTATCTATTCTGCCCCTTCGTTTTAAATACACAAACAGATTGGGCGCTTTCTCATCCATCAGAGCAATGCTGCGTTCCACCTGTTTTTGGTCAAAACTGAACAGAAGAATCCCCTTGCTAACCGCAAAAAAACAAGTGGGTTCTCCTTCCTGCTCATAATGTACCACTGAAGTCCCTCTATAAAGGTGTTCAGATCTTTGATCGGGATTTATAAAACCTGTCCAAATCAGTGGATCCTTTTTATCCGAAAAAAGACGAATCGCCATTAAGGAAGAGACCGTGCCGGGATTGTTACGGTCAAAAGTATAGTACAGAGTCGAATCAAATGACAAATCTGTGTCAACCCAATAGGCAATAGCTTGTTTTAATAGCTTTAAGTCCTTAGCTTGCGGCTGATTTTGGGGAGGAAGATCCAAGGATTCGTCCAATTGGTATAATGGAAAAATGCTAACTTCGTTAACATATGGAGGAATAGCTCTCAACGGGTTTATGTTTGCTCCTTTTGCCAGGAAAAACCATAAAGCAATGGCCACAAAGGCAAACATCCATATCAACCAAAATGGGGATCTTTTTTTCATATCTTCTTGCTACCTTTCTTGGCTGCCGACGCATAGGCAAAGGCAGTTACTTTTTACACAACCCAGTATACTAAATTAATATCCTATGAGAAAATCTTTCATGAGAATAGGTATTTTGATGGCCTTAATTGCTGTTATTTTAGGTGCAATGGGCGCCCATTTAATGGAGCAGCATCTGGAAGCAGAACAACTGGAAACTTTTAAAACCGGGGTCCGTTACCAATTTTATCATAGTTTTGCCATCCTGATTGTAGGGATCTTGTTCCATTTCGGCAAAAAATCCATGCTATCCTACGCCGGCTGGCTGTTTTTCGCGGGCATACTACTATTTTCCGGCTCTTTATATTTACTGTCGGTCCAGGAAACGCTAAGCCTGAGCCTTAGTTGGCTGGGGCCCGTCACCCCTATCGGAGGCCTCCTTTTTATAGCTGGTTGGGTCTTCTTATTTTTATCCACTTATCAACACGGAGAAAGAAAAAAGAAAGCTGAATGAACTACTCAGACTACAAACAACATCTTAATAAAATTGCTAACCTCAATACGGCCATCGCAGTGCTACACTGGGACAAAGAAGTCAATCTTCCGCCACTCGGAGCCGCTCCGCGTGGCCAGCAGATCGCTACCCTTTCCGGGATGGCACATGAACTGGCTACCAGCGATGAATTTGGCGAGCAACTGCAAAGCCTGGCCAATGTGTCAACTCTTTCTGAAGACGAAAAAAAGAACGTTTCTCTTACGCTGAAAGACTATAAACGAGGTAAAAAACTGGATCTGGAATTCGTAGTAGCCTTGAGTAATGCCACTTCAGAGGCTTATCACAGCTGGATCAAAGCCAGAAAAAGCAATAGTTTTGAGGATTACCGGCCTGCGCTGGAAAAACTGGTCGATCTAAAAAGGCAGGAGGCAGAAAAGCTGGGCTACGAAAAACACCCGTATGATGCCTTACTGGAATATTACGAGCCGGGAGCTCGCGTAGAAGAGCTGGACGTGCTGTTTAAAGATGTTCGCTCTCAACTCACCACTTTAACAGCCCGCATCAGAGAAAAAGAAAATGTAGCCAATGACTTTCTTTTCCAGCGCTTCCCTCACCAACAGCAATGGGACTTCGGTCTGGAAATACTAAAAAACATGGGCTACGATTTCGATCGTGGCCGTCAGGACGTTTCGCCCCATCCTTTTACCATTTCCTTTTCCCCGCAGGACGTCCGGGTAACCACTCATGTCGACGAGAACAATTTTGCGCCCATGACCTGGAGCTGCATTCACGAAGGCGGGCATGCTTTGTACGAGCAAGGTTTGTTAGTCGAAAACTTTGGCTTACCGCTGGGGCAATCGACTTCTCTGGGTATTCACGAATCGCAGTCGAGACTTTGGGAAAACAATGTCGGGCGCAGCAAATTCTACTGGTCGGCTCATTATCCCCGTGTTCAGGAGATCTTTTCAGCCCAACTGGGTGGTATTTCGCTCGATCAGTTTTACAAAGGGATCAATCGCATTGAGCCCTCCCTGATCCGGATCGAATCGGACGAATTGCACTATCACCTTCACATCCTCATCCGCTATGAGTTGGAAAAAGCCCTGATGGAGGATAAGTTACAGGTGGCGGACCTCAAGGAAGCCTGGAACGCCAAATACAAGGAATACCTCGATGTAGAGGTTCCAAATGATAATAAAGGCGTGTTGCAGGACATCCACTGGGCGCATGGCAGTATCGGTTATTTCCCAACTTATTCGCTAGGTAGCTTTTATGCGGCCCAGTTTTTTAATCAGGCAAAAAAAGAAATTCCGGGTTTAACAGAGGAAATTGCTAAAGGAAATAATCAATCACTACTGGATTGGCTCCGAACCAATATCCATCAACACGGAAGGAAATATACGGCTAAGGAATTATGTGAGAAAGTGTGTGGTGAGCCTCTGAAGGTGAAATACTTTATGGAGTACGCAGAAAAGAAGTTTAGAGAAATATATGATTTATAAGAAATGGCCCTGCCGGGCCATTTCGGCATGTTTCACATGCTGATAAAAGTAGTTGACACTTTTTTTAACTGCTAGACACAAAAAAAGCCTTTATCCCAAGGGATAAAACAAAGTTCTTTGACAGATCAA
>JAUIKE010000134.1 GCA_030430845.1 Bacteroidia bacterium
AAGGCTTTAATTAAACTCTTAGCTTATCATTATTGCTATGACAGGCGAAAGGATCGTTTGAATTTCTTTGAAAATTTATATGATAAAAAATTATCTTGATGCCTATGCGCTTTGCGGCGAAAGCTTCATAAGCTTGGGCGTCAGCCCGAGCTAAAAAAAACGGCCTCCAAAAAGCTGCAGCCATACGGCCCGTCTGGGCGCAGCGGCACATAAGCCTTTGTGCGGAACGCCCGTTAATAACTTAAAATAGTTACATTTCCTTTGCCCAATTCAGAAAAAGTTACAATAAAGACCTTATCGTATTCCTCTTCATCTAACTGCCCAAAATCCGTACCAGCCAGTTGGTTGACGTAGAATGGAGTCGTATTGGAATGGCCGGATACCACCACGGTTTTTCCTTTATATTCTTCTGCCAGCTTGCTTACAATGTCCTGATCTCTCGGATCGTAATCGGTTATGCCCAGGAATTTTTGTCCGGCTAATGGCCTAACAGTTTGCTGAGTGCGTTTGTAGGGAGTGGAGACGATGGCGTCAATGGAGGTGTTGGACAGCATATCTCTTAGTTTGGCCGCGCGATCCTGGCCTTCCGCGCTGAGCGAGGGGTCCTGAGGATCATCATCCCCTTTTTCGGCATGGCGGATGAGGATAAAGGTGGTAAGATCCTGTGCTTGGACTTGTTCTTGTTCTGGTTGTTGGCCTTCATTTTGCGCATTAGAGCAACTCACAAAGAAGGTTAAGAAGGCCAATAAGATCAGGGTGATTCTCATAATTTTTTGATTACTAAATTAGAAAAAATAAGGGATGTATGAGATACATCCCTTATTTTTTCTTTAAGAATACTGCTGGAGGCGGTCTCTCGACCTACGGTCGGGATGGATCTTGCTCGTGGCGGGTTTCCAAACCGCCCTACGCAATACTTCGCCAGTTTCCTAACTGGCGACCCCCAAAGCCTACCTCATTTAAACTTCGGCATTTAGATAACATAATTCATAGAAGGGGCCGTTCCGCAAATTGGGAAAAGTTGGACAGGAAGAAGTACCTTATTATTTTTTTGGAGTGAGCTCAAATAGTAATGATTCTTGTTATGTACGTTTTATTCGCCAGTTAGGAAACTGGCGGTATTTTGCGTTTGGCGGTTTGGAAACTCGCCACGAGCGGTGAATAATGGCGGCTTCGTCGCCATTATTCACCGTTTAAAAATTCCAGCGGCTCTTTAAATATCTTACTAAATACCCCGGTCGAGTCACTGGTAAAGGTGGTTGAGGGGTTCATGGAGCTTCGCAATTTAAACTGCCCTCCATCCGGATAGGCGGTGATCGAAACATCCGCCATATTGTCCCCTGAAATAGTCCATTGATAGGGGGGCGTTCCGCCGGCACTGAATCGGTCATCGACTTCGCTGCCGGTCAGGGTACGGAATTGGTTGAGATAAGTAGCTACCTTGGCAGAGTCAGCAATGACGTCTCCCATTCGCCATTCATTGCCGAGTTTCTGGAGGGTAAAACTGCCGCTTTCGGGCGTCTGAATGCGGACGTTGGTAATATTCCCGGGGGGCGTTTTAACCAGCGTTTTATCCCGGAAGGAATCAAAGCCCTGATTGAAGGTCATACTTAGGAAACCTTCAGTGGTATAGGTTTCGACCTCATCGTAATTGCGCACATAGGTCCAGGCTTGTATGTTGGGCTGTCCACCCATCATCGGATTCTGTTGTTGTTGAGGTAACTGACGATAGGAGAATTTGCCGATGACCAGGTCGACCAGTTCATGGCCGGACTGGTCTTCTAAGACAACTCTGGTGCCCAGAGAATCATCTACCTGGTAGGTGCTCCACTTGTCTTCAGTCCGGGCCGCCAGTCGTTGAGGTTTGATACGCTGTAGTTCACTCAGCAGATTTTGTATCCGATTATTGGGGACGGTGGATTGAATGCCATCTTTGGATACGGTCCAGTTGCCTATATCTTTATTGAATTGAATTTCGGCCTGTTGTTCCGTCTGTGGATATAACTTGATGGTTTGCACCTGGGCAGTGTCCAAAACGAACAACTGGGTTTTGAAACTACTTACTTCTTTATCAGATTTGACCCAGCGCACGATTAAAAAAAGGACGATCAGCCCGGCCAGTACGGCTGCGAGTTGTCTGTTTTTCTTATTCATATCTTTCCTCCATTCTTTTTATTCTGGTGATCTTTTTCTGTTGCATTCGGACAAAGCCATAAATGAGCACTAAGAATATGGGTAACAGAAAGTTGAGATACTTTAAGAAGTTCTGTGTGCCTTCCTCCAATTGATCAATCGGACGGGATACCACGCCTTTTGTTCGCAACTCGATCAGGCCGGTATCATCTGAAAGCCAATCGATGCTGTTGACCATCAAGGAAATGTTGTCGGGCTGTTGTTGTTGGAATTGCTCACGTGGGCCATTTACCGGAAAATCCCCATCTCCCACAACGACTATTTTGGAAGGCGTGCTACCCACAATGTTTCCTTCTAACACACCGGCCACCGGTATAGCTGCTCGGGGAAAGTCGCCTTCTGTCCATTGTTTTTGAACGTCAAAAACCAAGGGGGCAGTTTGGGTGCCGGATTGAGCTGAGGAGAAGGCAATAGGGGTATACTGAAGGCTACTGTCCCCAATATACATCAACTCACTGGCAAAAGGCAGTATGGCTGCCTCCAATCCTTTGGTAATGGGATGCTCGGCAAAAGTCTGGATGATGGGGATGTAGGGAAACTGGATCTGATTGACGGTCGTGAAAGGCCCCATTTGCTGACTAACCGAAACGGTTCCGCATGTGGCATCTACCAAAAACCGGTCGGTGACTTCAATGCCCTTGTCCATTAGCCAACTTTCCAGGCCGGTATTAAGGACTGATCCGTAAGCCTGAGACATGTCGGCATCCACTCGGTTTAAGGCAACAAATAAGTTCCCTCCTCTTGCCAGGAATGCATCCAGCTGCGCTAGCTGATCGGCTGGAATGGAATCCTGAGGCCGTACCAGGGCCAGGGTTTTAAAGCGAGGCGGCACCGGCTCAGAGCCTTCCAAGGCAAATGGCTCGAAACTGTACAAGACCGAAAGGCTTTGGTTGACCTGCATCATTTCGTCGATACTCGGCTCGCCATGACCTTGGATCAGGCCGACCGAAGGCTTGTCCAGTACCGATAGTTTTTTAATGCTGGTGGTGAGCGAATACTCCAGGGGGGCACCAGGCTGGATAAAGGGAATGACTTCGTTTTGCTCGCCCATTTGCAGGACTGCCCCCATAAAAGCCTGTTGCTGGCTCATCTCATTTTTTTCCCGAACGCTGATAGTGACAGGGCGTACGCCTGCCTGGAGGGCTTCATTCTGAACTTCATCATTTTCGTTCGGATCCAGGAATTCGTACACCACCATATCGTCTGACAATTCTGCGTATTCCTGGAGTAGTTCCCGAAAATCGGTTCTGGTTTTGGCGATCTCCGGTTTTAAGCCTTCGGAAAAATAAGCTTTGACCGTGATCGGTTCCTGAAGTTCTGAAACAATGTCTTTGGTTGCTCTGCTGAGGGTATATTGTCCGCCTTCCGTCAGGTCCAGTCGGAACGAGAATTCACCGATCAGGAGATTGGCCATTACTATGATGCCCAAAATTAAGATACTCGATATGATTAAGTTGGATGCTTTCATTTTCGATCAGCTTGTTAGGTTGTGTTTGTCGAGGAAAATTTCAGAAAGGAAAATTCCTGCGAAAGCTAATGACAGAAAGTAAACGACGTCTTTAAAATCCAGGACGCCTCTGGACATACTGCTGAAATGGTAATTCATATCCAGCGCATTAAAAATGGTGCTGGTCCATCCGGTATTGGTGGCAGCAATGATGCCGAACACCCAATGAAACAGTATGCCGATGCTCAGGGCCAGCAGAAAAGCTACGATTTGATTATCCGTAATACTGCTAGCCAGCAAACCGATGCCTAGGTACGAAGCGCTCATCAGAAGGAGAGCCAAATAGCCGCAAAAAGTGGCTCCCCCATCCAGATTACCGATTCGGGAAATGGTTATGACGTAGGGCAGCGTAAAGGCCAGGGCGATCCCGATAAGGACTAGGCCGCCGAGGAACTTTCCCATGACGACCTCCCGATGCGTGACTGATTTGGTGAGCAACAGCTCGATGGTCCCCGACTTGCGTTCCTCAGCGATCATCCGCATGGTGATGGCCGGTATGAACAGAAAGAGCGACCAGTAGGCGATCTGGAAAAAGACGCGCAGGCTGGCCTGCTTGACAAGAAAGATATCTCCGACGGCGATCCAGGTGAAAAAGCCGCTGAGGCCAAGGAACAGGATCAATAATATGTAGGCCGTCAGGGAATCAAAAAATGCCTGTAATTCTCTCTTTGCAATAATCCAAACAGCTTTCATATTAATTCAGGGTGAGGTTTCTAAATATGTCTTCTAATTTCTTCTCTGAGGCGACCATCTCTGTCAGTACCCAGTTGTTTTGCACACAAGACTTAAAGATTTCTCGCTTCGAACTCAGCTTAGGCTGGCTGTTTACCTCAAAACGATGCTCACCGAGTGCCTTGACTGACTTAGTGCAATGTAGATCCTGCAATGCTTTCAGGATTGCTTCATTGGTGCCGTCTTCAATGGTCACTGTAAGTGTTTCGGTGCCTTGCGACTGCTGCCGGAGGGCCTGAGCGGTGCCGTCAGCCACGATCTTGCCTCGGTTGATGATCAGGATGCGATCGCAGGTGGCCTCTACTTCGGGCAGGATGTGCGTGCTGAGAATAATGGTCTTTTCTTTACCGATCTCCTTGATCAGATTACGGATCTCGACAATCTGGTTGGGGTCGAGGCCGGTGGTGGGCTCATCCAGGATGAGGATCTCCGGATCGTGGATCATGGCCTGGGCCAGGCCCACCCGCTGGCGGTAACCCTTCGAGAGCTCACTGATCTTTTTATGCTTTTCTCGGTCTAATCCACACACGACGACCATTTTCCTGATTTGCTCCGGAATCTGTTCCTTGGGTACATCCTGCAAAGTGGCGCAGTAGTACAGATAGTCAATGACCGGCATGTCGAGATAAAGAGGATTGTGTTCCGGCAGGTAACCGATGAGCTTGCGTACCTCCTGAGCTTGGCTTTTGACATTTTTGCCTCCAACGATGATCTCCCCGGCTGTGGGATAAAGAAAAGTGGTGATCATCTTCATGGTCGTGGTTTTACCGGCCCCGTTCGGTCCGAGAAAACCAAGGATCTCTCCTTGTTTGACCTCAAAGGAGATATTGTCAACGGCTCTTTGAGCCCCATAGGTTTTGGTAAGATTTTCGATCGTAATATTCATGACATTCCTTGTGATTGACTGAAGGTTTTACGATGAATGCGAAAATATTGGAGAGTAGAAAGAATTCATAAAATTTAACAGTTTTTAAGATATACGCTTTAGCTTAATTGCGGTTTTCAATTCCATTCCTGCCAGTGCAATGACGATAATAAACTCCAGAAAAAAGTAAATCAAGCCTAAAGGGGTTAGTTGTGGAAAATGGAGGATGACCAAGCCAATGGATAGGCAACAATAAAGCAAATTGGCCAGAGCGATGATCTTCAGGAACGGCCCTCGGTTTTTATGGACCCTAAAATAGCAGTAGAAGTCGTAAAGCGCGAACAAGCAAGGAATGGCTGCCAGAAAATAAAGCACTTGCTGCGGCATTCCAAAATAGGCTTCAAATTGGACTAAAATAACGCCCAATAAAAAGGCGGAGAGTAAGGCCCCAAGGCCATCGATCAGGAAGAGTGTTTTTGGATTCAATTTTGTTGTTTTAAGTAACGAGTCACGGAACGCCAATCTGGAAATTGCTCACTTCCAAAGTGGATCCACTCTCCACCGAAATCTTTGGCCCCGTTCTTTTCCCGGTCATCGATTAAATAATGACCCGAATTTAAGTTTTTGTGGTGGGATATGATGAGGCGCTTGTAGAAAATACTCGATTCTTCTTTGCCAAAATATTGGTGGACCCATTTAATTTTATCGATCCAGGCTGTAGGATTGAGCCAGGGAGCGGTGGAAAGAATATACAGTTCAAATTGCTCTGACAATTGTTGGACTGATTCAATGGCACCGGGATAAGGTGTCATTTTGGAAAAAATACCAGGTACTTCATCCAAACGACCAGCGTAGGTTTCGAGTGTTTGCTCGTCCAGGGTATGGATTCCGGATTTAAAATCAACCAGGACATTGTCCATATCAATGTATACGATCTTTTTCATTGTTTTTTCAAGTCATCAAATAATAATAGCGTTTATTTTATTTAGGAGAAGATCCATTTCATGGTGACTTTTTTAGTTAATACTCTTCAATATACTCATCTTACCTAAAAAAGTCTCGATGCCGAAAAACATTCGACACCGAGACAAAAAGAACCTTGTTTGAGTTCTCTCATAGTAGTGTTTGGGTAGATGCCGGTTTGGCTAAAAAGGGTAGATGCCCTTAGTTTAAAGAGAACTTAATGGGAACATAGACCACCTGCTTTCCTTCATACCGGCTTTGCTGAAAATCGATTTCTTTTATTTCAGCTACGGACTGAAGGATCATCTTGTCAAAGACAGCATTCGGGCTTTTAACCACTTTCGCCTGCTTGATTTTTCCAAGGGTGTCAATCTTCACTTTTACAACTATGGTGCCTTCTACAGCATTTTCAACCATAATGTCAGGGTATTGGGTGTTGTTTCGAAGGTGGTGTGTTAATTGCTCGATAGCCAGCAGACTGTGATAAAAAGAGTAGTCTGGCTTTACATGGGCACTGCCTCCTTCTGAATGAGGGTCGTTATGGTCCGTAAAAGTGGTGTTATGAACGACTGCCACCGTTTGGCTGGTTTGTGAAAAACAGGTGTTGGCAAATAAGGTCATGATAAAAAGGGCAATTATAGGTCTCATTAGGATTAAGTTTATAGGTGAATGATAACGAAAACAAAGGAGCAGCTAAGCCGTGAATATTGGCATTCAGTCCTCCCGCATTCAGCAGAGGAATAGGGTATCCCGGCCTGTAGCCGCTCCTCAAAACGATATGTACATGTAATGGATCGCCGTACTTCCGGGCACGGCACGGGTAGTTTTCATCTGGTATGTGGAGAACCAGCATTTTTAAACTGGTCAGTCACGTTTTTTCGGGAAAATAAGGGTATTCGATTTCGACAGAAACAGTTCCGTTCTGTATGGGCTTGACTATTCGAGAAGAGTATCTCCTGCAATCGGAGCTAGTTGGTTGATTAAAATGTTGTCGAAAGAATTAATCTGAGTTGTCATGGTTTCAGTGTTTTGAGCGTTGTTTGATTCAACAATGCTTTTTTTTCATTTCCAAAAACATATCGGGAAAATATGTTGCTGGTGAATGACTAAAACCTGGAGATAAGTAGAGAAGATTTTGAGCTTTTTGAGAAAATAGGATTTATATTTTCTCCAATTTGCTTCCTTTCTTTTTGTTCAGTTGACGAGAATAAATGTACAGGGCTTGTTGGATCTTTGCAGCAATACACGATGAATGAACGGTTAAATTCGACGAATGGAAAATTTTTATTTACTGGAAAAGGATAAAACTATTTCTATAAGGCCTTCGTCTCTCCCCTTGAAAATCAATCTTTAATTTAAATAATTGCCAGGACGAGAATAAGTATATGAACTGATTTCAATTTTTGGGGCTCATCTAACAACCATTAAGTTTAAATCGGGTCATTTATTCTTGTCCGGGAACTCGATTTTATTATGAAAAATATTATGCAGTTTTACTTTTTATGGATGTCATTATGGATTCCTGTTTTTTTGACGGGACAATCCAATCCCAAATACAGCGCTCCGGGAAGAATGATCGACGCCAATGGATTCCAACTTCACCTTTTAGTGGAAGGAGAGGAATTGCTTGGCAAGAGACCGACCGTCATTTTTTTTCACGGTGCAGGCGATGTGGCCTTGCATTGGAATTTGGTGCTTCCAAAAGTAGGAAAATTTGTAACGGCAGTGGCCTTTGACCAGAACGGGGAGGCCTGGAGTGAGCATGGGCATAATAAATCTCTGCTCCAGCAAGTGTACGATAGCCGACAGGCTTTAGAGAATGGAGGCTTTCCTCCTCCCTATATTGTGGTAGGTCATTCTCTTGGAGGGGCCATGGCTTTGTTATTTTCAGAGCAGTTTAGAGATGAGGTCAACGGAGTAGTCTTAGTAGATGGCACACATCCGGATGTGGTATTGAAAATATTTGACAGGGAAAAAAAGAAGGCTTTCTGGAAAAAGTTCAGATCAACCGCTGATCAGGACATCCCGCCCATCATAAAAACGCCTCTCCTTGAAAAACCAGCTGTGACTTCCGTTCAGTTCAAAAGAGATTTCGGGGACATGCTCAAAAAATTCTCCAATAGGGATCGGGATTTAATCAATTGGCTTTATAATATCAGGCCGCTAACGTATGTGAAGGGGCAAAGCAATGATTATTCCGCTGAAATTTTCGAGGAGATGTTTCAAAACCGAGACCGGTATCACCTGGGAAGTATTCCCCTGGTCGTCCTATCCGGGGGGGACAAGGATGCTCCGCAGGGTGACGAGTACTGGACGACTGAGGCTTTGGTTCAGCATCGAGATGATGTACAAAAGGACCTGCTCTCGTTTTCTGACAACCATAAGCACATAATCGCCCAAAAAAGCGGGCATCATATACATATTGATCAACCTAATCTGGTCGTAAAAGAGATCAAACGACTGGTAAAATCACTTTTATGAGCATAATAATTAATTCAAATTTCCTTAGAGGAGTTAAAATGGTAGGCGGCCAGCGGCCGCCTACCATTTTAACCCCTCTAATAGAAAAATTTACTCAATTGTTAGCTATATCGCAACTTGAATTAAGTAAATACCTTTGTCACTGTTCATTTTTTCTTTTCCTGGCTGTTTTAAGCGCCGGACCCTTGCTGAGCCAGAGTACGGTAATGGACCAGTTAAAAGTGCTTGACCAGGAAATAAAAGATTCTCTTCAGTTTAACGGCAGCCTCTTAGTCGCGGATGGAGACCATATCTTATGGCAATCTCATTCCGGCCTGGCAAACCGGGAACTTCAGGTGCCTGTCAATGCTAATACCAAGTTTCGAATCGCTTCTATTTCTAAAATGATGGTATCCTATGCTATTTATGTATTGAAATCTCAGAAAATTATTGATTTGGAACAAAAGATTGGCGAGTTTCTGCCCGAATTAAAGCCGGAGATCAGGGAGAAAGTACGGGTGGAAGACTTACTGCTCCATCGTGCCGGCCTGATCAGAGATGTAAAGCTGGTATCTGAAAAAAGCGCCAGTGATTTTATCAGTGAAGAGGAAATTCTTCGTTTGCTCAATCAAACAGATTTGATGTTTGCCCCGGGAACTGCCAGGTCTTATTCTAATGTTGGATATACCTTGCTGGGGATGCTGCTGGCGAGGGTGAACAACAGTTCCTTTGATCAGGCTATAAAAGATATTTTGCTAGACCCCTTAAAAATGAAAAATACAGGGCATGAAGTGTTCGACCAGATCATTGAGCATCGAGCAAGTGGATACGACCGAGTGGGCAGCAAGGTATGGAAGGCCAAACACGAAGATAAGTCCTGGGTGTTAGGCGCCGGCTCCATTTATAGTACGGCCGCTGATCTGTTGAAATTTTCTCTTGAAGTTCAAAAAGGAAGTTTATTAACGACGGAAAGTCATCAGGAATACTTAAAAGATCTGGGTAATTTCCAAACCTCAGGCGGCTGGGTGACTTGGACCTACCGCTCAAAATTTGCGGATGGGCCGCAAGAAGGGCAGGTGTTGATGCATGGAGGGAGTTGCCCGGGATTTCGCTCTTCGCTGACCATTTTTCTGGAGCACGGCATTAGCGTGATTGCCCTGTCGAATGAAGCCCCCATGGAGAGCAGCCTGCTTTATAATAAACTGGGGAATATTGCGCTCGGCTTTCCCAAAGAGGACCTTTATGTCCCCAACGTACAGAAAATTCTTCCTCTGGTAATGGCCGGAGATTTGGAAAAGGCTAATGAGGTCTATCAGATGCAGTTGGAAGCCCTCCCAAATAATGAAAAGATCAAACCAGCGCAGCTGAATGATTATGGCTATATGCTTGCGGAGCATAAACAGATAGAGCCTGCTTTGAATGTTTTCTACTTTGCTATCCAGCTGTTCCCGAATAATGCGAATGCTTATGATAGCCTTGGAGAAGCACTTATCCAAGCTGGGAGAATAGAAGAAGGCATAAGTATGTACAAAAGGTCATTGGAACTCCAAGCTGAAAATGAAGGAGCCCGGCAGATGATTAAAAAATATTCCGGGAAAAATTAATGTGGGGTCAAATTGATCCCAATTCCAAAAATCATCCTGTTCACTGTTAACCAACCCTGAGTCGCTCTAAGAGAGGAAATATAAGTGAACTCGGGTTGAATACCTAGGTTCCACTTTTTCCCAATGGCTGTTCCCAATTCAACCCAATACTAGTACCGAAGCCCTGGTTGGGGAACAATGGGCTGTCATTATTTAAGGTGCTTACATAATTGAGTTCAGCGGTCGCCTGTACCGAAGCTCCGCTAAAGCGTATCAGATGATAGGAGACCTGCCCTCCAATACCCCATTGATGAAAGGAACCTTCCAGAAGATCTAATCGGCTGCGGTAGTTGCGGTAAAGCTCATCTTCCGTTTGTTTTTTTATTATCGCTACCTGGCCGGTTTCTTTTTCAATGCTGTGTAGCTGGATGGAGGTCTGTGTAAAAAGGTGTTGAGCTTGAATACCAATACTCCAGCGACTGGAAAGTGAATGATTCAATGAAATACTTGTTTGGAAAGTCCGGTCTGTACTCGTATTGTCGAAGGCATAAAAATGAATGTCATCTGTTTGATTTGGGTGAAGATGGTAAAAATGAAGCCCGGGTGTAAAAGAAAAATTCCAGGACCATGGCTTTTTTGCCTTTGACGTAGGTTGAACGAAAGAAAAAACTGGGGAATAGTGGTTTTCATAAATAACAGTCTTAATAGGATTTGCTTGCAAGAGCGGGACCACTTCAGACCATAAATCATTTGCAATGGCCATTACTTCTTCCTCTTTCTTTTCAGGAGAATCTTTCGGACTTGGTTCTTTTTCGACTTGTACTTGGGAATATGGAGTACTGAGGAAGGAGGTATCAGAAAAAGCAGCAATAACGGCTTGATCCTGTGGTGGAATATTGTTGGCCTCCTCGGGACTATAGGCCTGAGTTGGGGGTGGCTTAGCATTCTCTTTTTTTAGAGGAGTAATAAGGGTAGGGTTATCTTTTCCATCATCAACTGATTCGGCAGGCGGTTGAGAACTTTCCAGTTCAGGATAATTGGCCCGAAGGCCGGCTTGGGAGCTTTCATTTGAGCGCAGCCAAAGGATGCCGGCGGAGGTCCCCAACAGAAAAAACAGCCATACTAGCAAAAGCATCCGGCGTTTTCTTCTTCGAGCAGCCAGTTGTTGGCGGATGGTGGACAGGCCGTTTGGAGGAAGAGAAACCTCCAATTCCGAAAGCTTAGCTCGGACGAGTCCCTGAAATGAAGTTTCTGATTTATTTTTCATAACTATGAATACGGGCTTCTTTTTGAATTCTTTTTTTTAACTTTCAGGGACAGCTTCCATCAACAAAGCCAAGGCCTTATTCAAATCTTCTCCACTGATCCGGCTTCCTTTATAATGGCTCAGTTTGACCACAACCAGGTCGTGCGAAGGAATAATAATCGTTAATTGACCGCCGGCGCCGGCCATGTAATAGGCATCTTTGGGGATGGGGAAACTTTCATTGCCGTTTATCCAGAAAAAGCCGCCATAAATGGGCCGTCCGTCCGCCTCCCAGGCTGGTGCCAGGGTACTGACAAAGTCAACGAAGCCTTCCGGCAGGAGGCGTTCGCCGTTCCAGACACCATCATTTAGATAGAGCATTCCCAGGCGGTTCCAGTCGCGAGCCGTACCGAATTCGTAGCCTTGCAGGAGATAATTTCCATATGGATCGGTTTCCATGACCATATTCCGGATACCGATTTTATCAAATAATGCTCTTTGCGGAAAGCTAAGGTAATCTCCTCCACGGCCTTCTACACCTAGCCGAATGAGGTAATTGGTCAGGACCGGATCGGAATTGCGGTAGCGCCCTACGGTATTAGGGGGCCATTGTTGTGGCCGTGTCGCGGCCCATTCGAAGGAATTGACGGAGCCGGTATACACATAAATATGATCCGGATAACCCAGGCTGGGATCAAAGTCGGGGTCTTGTGGAGCCCGAAACCGGAGCCCGCTCGACATGTGCATGATGTCCGAAATGCGGATCTGTGCTCTGGGGTCGCCCTCGCTCTGCCATTCCGGAACCGGAGCAGGTTGGTGGAGCTCATATACGCCTTGCTGGATCAAAACCCCCATCAAAGTGGCCGTCAGGCTTTTGCCCATCGACCAGCTTTCGAGTTGGGTGTGCATGTCAATCCCCTCTTTGTACCGTTCGCCAATGATCCGGCCTTTATGACTGATCACCAGGGCGGCTGTCATACCTTCAGGGCGGGCAAAGGCGCTATCAACAGCAGCTTTGACCTTATCGATGTCGATCTCTTCGGGTATGGGGTCATCTGAATGCGCATCCCCCATCGGCCAGGGTTGTGTGGAAGGATCGGGTAGGGTAGAGGAGATATCCTTAGGTGTAAAAAATGGCTTTTCCTCTCCGACAGGCAAGCAGATGCAGCCTTGATCGCCGTAGTATTTAGCGGTACGGACGGTGCCGTCCGGGAGTGTGATATGTACGGCTTTGTTTTCCTTATCCAGTTTCCGATCGGTCAGTTTGGCTCTTTCTTCATAAGGCGCGGTAAAGTAGCCGATGTTCTCGGCTGCGAAGTCCAAGTCGAGGCCCGTTACAAAAACAGCGGAGCAAAGGATCTTGGCAAAGCCGGAGGCATGGTGAGAGAGCGGATCACCCGGAGGAGGTGTATAATCGGTATCGAGTTCGAGGCTATCGGCGCGGGCGAGCATTTGCTCGCGTGGGCTCATTTCGGTTGGTTCTGGTTCTGTGGTGGTACCGGATTGGCAGGCTGTTAAAAAAAGGCCTATGAATAAAATAGGATAAAGGAATAATTTGGTTTGCATAATTGTGATAGTTGATGAAGGAATGGAATAAAAATAAGGAATAATGGGGCCTTTTCACTCATTGCGATCGACTCAAATGAAAGAATATTGGGAAGAAAAAAAACTGTTTTTTTGATCTGTTGATCATTTCTCCCGGGATTTGCAGGCCTGGTATTGCAATAACCTCTAGGTCGAGCAATATCTCATTAAAAAAGCCCAATCATCCAAAATTCAGCTTTTCCTTTTATATTTGATAGGATAAAGATCCAATAGGATGCGTATGCCAAGGAATGAGGAACAACTTTACCAATTTTTACTTCAAAGCTCTTTAAAAGGTCAAAAGGAAGCGCTCGGAGAACTTATGCGTTTGCTATACAATGACTTATATTCCTACAGCTTGAGTATCCTGCGTGACGGGGAGCTGTCAAAAGACTGTATACAAAACGTTTTTTTTGACATCTGGCGGAAAAAACAAAACCTGAATGACATAAAAAATGTAAAATCTTACCTATTTACCTGTATTCGAAGAGAGGCCCTCAGGCTCATAGACCAACGATCCAGGGATTTCAACAATCCAATAGAATTGAACCACCCCGCCAGCACACGGAGTAGAGAATCAGAGTTAATTTCAGAGCAGCAGGAAAAAGAACAAACTCTCCAACTTCACCAAGTACTTCAGTTGCTCACTCCCAAACACCGTGAAATCATTCATTTAAAATTTTTTGAAGGGATGGACTCGGAAGAAATTTCTGAGATCATGTCTATTCGGATACAGTCCGTGTATAATCTGTTATCTGAGGCTTTAAAGGCCGTCCGGGAAAAAATGACTATGCTGTTGATCCTGTTTCTCTCCCTTTTTTTGTTTTGAGTAAATAAAAAAAAATAAAAAAACATTCTCTCTTTTCAGTAGAATTCAAATTTTCTCCCCTCTAATTAATACAACAACTTAAAATGCAGAAATATAAAGACTTCGAGGATTTTGTGAACGACCCGTCCTTCCAAGAGTGGGCCAAAGGCACCAATGCCGAAAGTGTGGCCCACTGGGAAAAGTGGAGGCTGGATCATCCCGAGTTAGGTGACACCCTGGACAAGGCCAGGAGGTTTATTCAGTTGACGGGAGAGCAAAAAGAAGCACTGAGCAAAAATGAAATCGAAGCAGAAGTTCAACAATTGTATGAAAATATCGATGAAAGCGAGCGTACTAAAAGCGCCACTTTACCTAAAATCAGAAGGATTTCGCCTCTTCTGAAGTGGGCAGCAGCCGTGGCCTTCATCTTAACCGCCTCTATTCTGGGGTATGTATGGGTGGAAAATAATGCCGCAGTGTCTATTCTGACGGAACAGACCCAAAAAGGAGAGCAAAGGGAGATAATATTATCCGATGGTACGAAAGTGACACTTAATGTAGATACCAAATTTCAGTACCCTGAGGAATTTTCAAAAGAAAAAAGAGAAGTGACGCTCACCGGAGAAGCATTTTTTGAAGTCACCAAAGATGCCGATCGCCCCTTTATTATTAAATCAGGCCCGGTAGATGTAGAAGTGTTGGGCACTTCCTTCAATGTGTCCAATTATCAGGAAGATGAAAACCTGGCGGTAGAATTAATTTCCGGAGCCGTGATGGTCAAATTCATACAAGGTGAAGAACAGATCGTTCCTCTGCGACCACAAGAAAAATTTAATTACCGGCGTACGTCCCAAAAGTGGGCGGTTGATTCAATAGAGTCCAAGCAACTGACCGGTTGGATGAATGGAGTCTTATACTTTAATAATGCTCCGCTGGATCACATGCTAAGAGAAATGGAAAGATGGTTCGACGTCGATATACAGGTGAAAAATAAAACCTTACTTCCCGCTAGCTTTACCGGAACATTCGAGGACCCCAGCCTTAAAAGTGTATTGGAAGGGATGGATTTTATACTCGACCTTAATTATTCAATAAATGAAAAAGTAGTTACGATAGAGTTTCAATAGCCAGGTTAATTTAGAAGATTGGAAAAACTCTGTGCTCCTTTCCAAGCAAACCTGAGCTGCTTACAATCAATTTTTTAATGATTTAACACTCAATTATGGCTTTTAAATGGCATATAATTGGCCTGGCAGTGGTATGCCTCCTTACCGGGCTCTTACTTCCCAATAACATAGAGGCTCAAACCGAAACGGTTTCGCTCTCATTCAGAAAAGCACCCTTAAAAAAGATCTTTCAAGACATCGAAGGTCAAGTTTCACTGAGCTTTTTTTACAATGAAGAGGACATAGATGCGTCCGTCCGGCTGACGATCCGATTCAAAGATCAACCGCTTTCTGAAGTAATGAACGAACTCAGTCGTAGCGCCGGACTCGATTTTAAGATCATCGATAACATTATATACGTAAAAAAACAGACTCAATCTCCAAGAGGCTCCGATCAGCCTGTTACGATCTTATCCCCCATCAATGTCTCGGGTACCGTCCGGGATAAAAACACAGGGGAACTGCTTATCGGCGTCAATATTCTGCTTAAAAAGCAGTCCGGAGTCGGTACAACGACCGATATTGACGGCCGCTTCCAAATCCGGGTTCCAGGGCCCAATAGTGTGCTAATATTTTCCTACATCGGTTACGAATCTGAAGAGATACTGGTAGGTTCCCAAAAGGATATCCAACTCCAAATGACTCCCAACTCCAGCCAATTAGAAGAAGTATTGGTGGTGGGTTATGGTTCCACGCAAAAGCAAGACTTCGCAGGCTCTACTGTGAAGTTATCTTCCAAAGATATCGAGGCCTTGCCGGTCGCCTCAGTGGATTATGCCTTGCAAGGCCTGGCTTCCGGTGTTCAGGTAAGTGCAAATTCGGGGACACCAGGCGGCGGCATCCGGGTTCTGATCAGAGGGATCCGGTCCATTAATTCAAGCAATGAACCCCTTTATGTAGTGGACGGCGTACCCGTATTATCAGGTACATTGGAACAGGAATACCTGGGCGGAGAAGTGCAAAACTTGCTGGCCGGCCTGAATCCAAATGACATCGAAAGCATCAATGTATTAAAGGATGCTTCTTCAACCGCCATTTACGGTGCCAGAGGTGCGAATGGGGTGGTATTAATTACCACCAAAAAGGGAACTACGGATGGGAAAACTCAGATCGGACTTAATTATTTTGCTGGTTTTGGAGAGCCCGTCAATCGCTTTGAGATGCTCAATGCCGCTCAGTATCGCGAGATCATCAATGAAGCTCGGACGAATTCAGGCCTGACGCCGTTTACAGATTTTGGAGGGAATGCGGATGTAGACTGGCAAGACGTAATCGCCCAAACAGCCACTGTTTCTGAATATCAGGCGAATGTCCGGGGCGGAAACCAGAAAACACAGTATTATATCAGCGGTAGCTACCGGGATGAAAAAGGCGCAGTAATCGAAAATCGCTTTCGCCGGGGTACTTTCCGGGCTAACCTTAGCCACTCTGTTAATGAAAGATTTGCGATCAATTCAAGCATCGCTATGAGCCGAGACCTCAACCAACGGCAGGTCAGCAACAACTCTTTTGGTCCGTTCGGGTACGCTATTGTAATGAACCCCAACATCGCGCCCTATGACGAACAAGGAAACTATATTTTTGGCGAGGTGCCGGGCCTCGGAACGTTTACCAATCCCGTAGCAGATGCCAAAGAAGCACGCTATGATAACAGAACCACCAAGGTGATCAGCAATGTTAACCTGAAATACGATATCAGTCCGGCCCTCCACTTTAAAGTAGACTTATCTTACGATTATAACCAACTCATTGAAGATCACTTCCAATCTTCTCTGACCAGTACCGCCCAAAGCCTGGCCGGAGCCGAATTCGGTAACCGCTCCGTCTACGCAACCGCAGAAGTAAGCACTTACGCCGTAGAACCCGTGCTGAACTTCGAACAACTCATTAATTCCGACCATAAGGTGTCGGTATTATTAGGGACTACTTTTCAGGGCAGAACGGGCTTGTCTTCCAGGATCAGAGGTTTAGGCCTGGGCAGCAGCAACCAATTGACTTATGCCAATGCAGCTGCCGAAACCTTTGCTACTGCTTCCAAGGTAGATTATACTTTTCACTCTGTCTTTGCCAGACTCGGTTATACCTTCAGAAGTAAGTATGTACTCAATACCACCCTGAGAAGAGATGGTTCTTCCCGCTTCGGCCCTAACCGAAAATATGGGAATTTCTGGGCTACCTCGGTAGCCTGGAATTTTATTGAAGAACCTTTCTTCTCCGGGATGGATATTCTTTCTTTTGGTAAACTGCGCGTAGGGTACGGTATTACCGGGAATGATCAAATCGGAGATTTCCGATTCCTGCCTTCCTGGTCAGCCGGCGTCTTCATGGGCCAGTCCACCTTGTCTCCTTCACAGATCGCCAACCCTGACCTGACCTGGGAGGAGACCGCTACCTTTGATGCGGGCCTTGAATTGGGTTTTTTGAAAGACCGGATAACCCTCAATGTCGGGTATTTCAACAGCCTGACCAGCGGTTTGCTTTTTGAATTGCCAATCACCGGCCGCACCGGCTTTACGGATGTGTTAAGCAATGTGGGCGATGTGAGAAACCAGGGCTGGGAAATTGACCTGACGACCTTTAACATGAGCGGAAGCAAGTTTAAATGGAAAACAGGCTTCAATATATCTTTTGTCAAAAACAAGATTGAGGCGCTGGCTATTGACCGCCCTATTGCTTATGCCTTTACCCCCTCCGTTGTGGAAGTCGGACAACCAATAGGTACTTTCCGAACCTTTGTTTTCCGTGGGGTCAATACTGTTACAGGCGATGCCTTATTCCAGGATACCAATGGTGATGGAACATTGAACGCAGATGACCGGGCGATCGTTGGGCAAGCGTTGCCTGAGTTTTATGGCGGGCTTACCAATAACCTGACCTTCAATAACTTCAATCTGGATTTCCTGATTTCCTTCGTGCAGGGAGCCGACTTGTTCAATTTCCAAAAATGGGGGATCGAAAACTTCCTGTCTAATGGTAACAAACCGGTGTATGTCCTGGACAGATGGCAAAATGAAGGCGATATCACAGATGTGCCACGCCTCTCCTATACTTCTTCGGGGAATAGCCGTATTTCTTCTCGTTATGTGGAAGATGCTTCTTATATCCGCTTAAAGAATGTCACCTTATCCTACAATCTGCCGCAAGACTTATTGAGTAAGCTAAACATCCAATCTGCCAGGGTATATGTGACGGGTACCAACCTGTTTACCCTCACTGATTATAGTGGACTGGACCCGGAAGTTAACTCTCTTAACTCGAACGGACCGGATGTTAACACCAATCTGCATTTTGGTATTGATCTTTTTACGCCGCCACAGCTGCGTCAGGTCATTTTCGGCATCAACTTAGGATTTTAATTAAAAAACAATTGGCATGAAATATTTTTCGATTTTATCCTTATTTCTGACTTTTTTGCTTAGCTCCTGCAATGAATTTTTGGAGCAGCAGCCTACAACGGTACTGACGGACGTTAATGCCATTACCAATGAAGCATCCGCTCAGGAAGCGGTGTTGGGAATGTACGGAAGTCTGCGGGCCAACGGGCACTACGGCATCTATCACGTTCTGGTTCCGGATGCACTATCCGATGTGTTGAGGTCACGCAGTGCCATTCCAAATATCAACGAATTTGATGACAATGAGGTGCTTCCGGAGAATGTCTATCTGCAAAATATGTGGACGGCTCCTTATTATTCCATTTTGGTAGCCAATCAACTCATGGAAAGATTGCCTCCGCTGGCCAATATTCCTGCGTCGACAAGAAGCAGCATGCTGGGAGAAGCCCGTTTTATCAGAGCGCTGTCACATTATAACCTGGTAAGGCTTTTTGGAGATATTCCTTATGTTACAACAACCGATAAAGTATCCATAGAAAACACCAGCAGGGAAGCAGTGGATCAGGTTGTTCAGCAAATTCTGGATGATCTTCAGGTAGCGGAGGCGGATTTGCCGGAAAGACAAAGGTCTTTTGGCAATTTTTCAGAAGAAGAAACCTCCCGGGTACTGGCCGTTCGAGCGGCGGCGACTGCCTTAGCTGCCAGAGTACACCTTTTTAGAGCTGCTTCCGGCGATTACGAAAAGGTAATTGAAAAGACCACTGTAATTATTGAAGACCCATTTTATGAATTGGAGGAAGAGTATGCAGCTGCGTTTAATGGGCGTTCTCAGGAAACCATCTTCGAGGTATATTTCGCGCAAGATGAACTTGCACGCCTGAACCTGGAGTCGACCCCCGGCAATCAATTCAACTATGCGGTCAGCGAAGATTTTAGCAACGCTTTTGAAGAAGGAGACTTGAGAAAGCCATTCCTGCTGGTCCCCTCTTCTGAAAGTTTCTATTCTTTAAAGTACGGCTCAGATGCGTCGCCGGCCGTGGTACTGCGATTAGCTGATATGTACCTCATGCGGGCAGAAGCCTATGCACGATTAGGCAGATTGGAAGAGGCCCTTGCAGATATTAACCGGATCCGTTCCCGGGCCGGCCTGGCTGATCTGCCGGCCACTGATCAGGCAAGCTTGTTGCTGGCCATCGAACACGAACGCTTCATAGAATTGGCCTATGAAGGCCACCGTTTTGTGGACCTCAAACGGACAGGAAGAGCAGATGAAGTCCTCGGAGCCCACAACCCCAATTTTTGGCAAACAACAGATCAACTTTTACCAATACCATTTTTAGAAGTCAATAATGGGTTACCACAAAATCCAGGCTATTAAGAGCATATTTAAACTTTACCCTTTGGCCTGCAAATGGTCATAAACAGGCTTTAATTCAGTTCATTGAATCAACATTAAAAACCTTTATAACTATGAAAAAATTATTAAACTTTTTTATGTCATTGGTTCTGTGTGCAGCATTGCTACTGCAATTTTCTTGTGATAGTGATGAGGCACCTTCTTTCGATGTAGGATTTGCGAATGCTACTTTGTCCGTATCTGAAGCAGCCGGCCCGGTTCAGATAACCGTCAATATGCTTAGTGGCGGCCAATCGAGCCCCGTTATCGTGAGTTATTCTTTGTCGGGCTCCGCCGTTCAGGGAACAGACTATAACATTAGCTCCCCCGGGACATTGAGTATACCCGCGAATGCATTAACAGCCACGATCAGCCTCGAATTAATCGATAATTTAGTTCAGGACGGCGAGAAAAACATCGTAGCCACTATCACCAGCGTTACAATTGATGGAGAAAATGTTCCTCAAAGTACTGGCAGTCAATCTGCTACTGTCGTGATTTCTGACGACGAATGCTCTCCGTACATTGCCGACACCTGGACTTATACGGCTACGTATTATTCTGTCTTTCAAGGTGAAGAAATACCCGTTGGCCAGAACGGGGCAAGCTTACCCGATGCAGATGAAGACGGTGTGCCCGATATTGGCCCTGAGTTTACCGGTACAACGATGATTAGCGACTCGCTTAATAATCGTGGCTATGTCATCGATGATGCTGCCTTTGGACAGTTTGCAGATCTCGGCCATAAAGCTACCGGGCCGCTTCTCGACAACTGCGGGATGCTGACTGTGCCGGAAGGAGAAATACTTTTAGCCGGAGCTTTCCCCGTAACCATGACGGGTACCATCAATGAAGATGGAACCATTTCCGTCGAGTGGTTCTATTCTTTACCAGATGGTTCTGCTAAAGCTGGAGGAGGAGAGGCTACACTTTCGAGGTAAAGCATTTTTTAAAAAGCAAAAAGACTCCTGAAATTCCCTTTTGCACATTAAAAATCTAGTTTTAATTCATACTAACAGTCAATTTGGTGTTAAGTGTCGGTTGTCAGTGAAAGGCGGACCAACTGGAAATGTTATGGGCTGTACCGGGTATAACGGCCTCTTAATTGATCCGAATATTATCCGGCTACTGGCAACTGACCTACGCTACTCCGATTGGTAGTAAGACTGGGAGTTCTTTGCGCCGCCAATTTTTTCTATAAAAATTTATCATTTATGAAATTTTTCAGAATAGGGTTCCTCTGCGTTGTAGCCTTGAGTTTGTTTTCATTAGCAGGTGCCCAAAATGCTTCTGAAGATCTGTTGCTTCATGGAATGCGGATCATAGACGGTACCGGGAAAGAAGCTATTGAAAATGGGAGCATTTATATTAAAAACGGCCGTATAGCGGCGGTAAGCGAAGGAAAAATGGACTTGCCCAAAGGAGCAACGGCCATAGATCTCAGCGGTAAAACCGTGCTTCCAGGTTTTGTCAATATGCATGCACATTTCTGGCCACTGGATCAACCTAATCACCGGACGGTGGCGAAAATGATGTTGGCAGGAGGCATCACTACGGCCTTTTCCCTGGGAGACATAGAACCGGAAAAACTGTACGATTTCCGTATGAAAGTCAAGGCTGGCGAAGAAATCGGCCCGACCATATACTCTGTTGGGCCTTATTTTCAAAGTGGTCCGGCCAGCAAACGCTTCCGTACCGTCAATACGCCGGAAGAGGCTTTAGCGCTGTACGAAAAATGGAAGGATAAAATTGACGGCATCAAATTCTACGTTTTCATCAAGCCCGAATGCTTTGAAGCCGTCCTCAAAGCCGCACAAAAAGACGGCAAGATCGTTACCGGACATCTTTCGTCCATCAAAACCGAGGATGCCATTGATATGGGTATCAACGGCCTGGAACATGGTATCTGGACCATCGAAGAGCTGATCCCCAAAATTGAAGGGACGGGCAATTTCTGCCGGATCGCTTCCATGAATTTGGATACCTCAGCTCTGGATCGGATCATCGATAAGATCGTGGAGAAGGAAGTTTATGTTTCCCCTACGATTGTCCCGATGGAAGCCCTTTGGAAAGATCAACCCGATTTTGTTCCCAACTGGAAAATGTATCTGGGCGATTCCCTGCGGCTAAAATACAATCCGCCATACTCCAGCCAACAATGTATGCCCGGGCTGTTTGAGAAACAAAAAGCGTTTTTGCAAAAAGTGTATAAAAAAGGCGGATTGATCGTCACCGGCACCGATCCTTTTTACCCTAATACGCCTCCGGGCTTTGATATTCATCGCGAAATGATTGCCCTCACTGAAGCCGGATTATCGAATATGGATGCCATTAAGGCCGCTACTTTGAATGGAGCCATTGCCCTCAAGAAGGAAAAGGACATCGGCAGTATTGAAAAAGGCAAACTGGCCAACCTGGTTGTGATTGCCGGCCGTCCGGATCTTGACATTGCTGAAGTGGCGAATGTTATTTCCGTGATCAAAGAAGGTAAAGTTTACAACACCGCTCAGTTGCGAAATGAATGTATCGGAGGAATTAAACTATCAAAATCATCAAAATGAAGTTTCTAGCTATGCTTTTCTATAAACCATTAATGCCGATTTTTGCAGGCGCGCTCCTACTTTGCAGCATAACAGCCTGTGAAATGCCGGCCGGCGAAACGACTGTAGAGGCACCTGAACCGACAGATATCTGGGCAAACCTTGACCGGGCTATTGGCGATGCGCCGGTTGTGGCCCTCGGAGAGCCTTCTCACTTCCTAAAGGGCATCCACGAATTTAATGTAGAGATGTTCAAATACCTGGTTGAAAATAAAGGCTTTCGGGTATTTTGCTTCGAATCCTTCTGGCAAATGGAGTTTTTACTGCAGGACTTTCTCAATTCGGATCGGGAAGATCTGAACAACCTGGAGAAATTTTACATGAATGCTTTTTCTTCCAAAGAGAGCGTCGAATTACTGCGGTACATCCGACAATACAATCGCATACATCCGGACGATCCCCTGGCCGTGATCGGGTACCAGCCTGAACAGCCTGTTTCTGACACCAGGGCCATATTAGATTATTTGCAAAACACAGATATCAATTGGCCCGCTGAGATCGAGGCCTTATTGAATCAAACCCCCACGGTTACGGAGGATCTTCAGACCGACCTGGATGCGGTGGTTTTTACCTCCCAACGTAGAAAAGAAGGGCTTCCGGGTGCCAAAGAAGAAGAATATGAGGCCGTTATCGGCGCCACAGACCTGCTTTATCAATTTTTGGAAGAAAACAAAACGGACCTATCCCAAAAATTAGGAGAGCAGGAATATACTCTCCTCTGGCAGCGTACAATTAGCCTGAATGCCTATGGAAAGTATTGGATGAAAGAACTGAATAAAGCCTTTGATCCGGAGAGTACCCCCGAAGAATTAGAAAACGTAACCAGAGCCATCTACCAAAAGGGCGATTCCATTCGGGCAGAGATATTCCTGTCTACTATGAATACACGCTATAAAAATAAAAAAGCCATGATCTGGATGCACAACTGGCATGCTGCCAAACGGGCTGAGCTTACAGGCGGAGACCCCCAGAACGGCCACCCTCCCTTTGGCACCCGCTCTTTCGGTACTCAGATGAGAGAAAAAATAGGATCGGATTACGTGGTCATCGCAAGCGTAGTAGCCTGTCCGGATTGTACTTACGACAGAAGCCTGGCCCTGGAAGAACGTTTCTTTGAAAAATTCGGACAAGATACAATCATGATCAACCTGCACAATATCCCTGAGTCTTGTCGGGACCTCCCCCTTGATCAGGGAGGAACCTTCTGGGTGCAGGCCGGCAGCTCAAACTTTGAGAACGTAAATCCTTCTCTACAGTTTGATGCGCTCTTGTATCTGCCAAAGTCAGAGCTGACTATTAGGTGAAATGTGGTAACAGTGAAATAGTGTAACAGTGTAATAGTGTAACAGTGTAACAGTGTAACAGTGTAACAGTGTAACAGTGTAACAGTGTAATAGTGTAACAGTGTAACAGTGTAATAGTGTAATAGTGTAACAGTGTAACAGTGTAACAGTGTAATAGTGTAACAGTGTAATAGTGTATCAGGGGCTCTCATCACTAATAAATTGGGCAGCAATTATAACTAATCAATGCCCTTACCTAAAGGGATGAACTATTTGAAAATAGGTATAAGTTCAAAACTATGAAGTTTTTTTATTCGCTTACTTTAACCATTCTTTTCATACAAGGCCTGGCTGCACAAGCCAAGGGGCCTTCCGACGAGGATCGCATCGAGCAGTTCTCTGCTTTTTACCAAAAAATACTGGCAGAAAACGGCATGGTCGGAAGTGCGGTTTGGATCATTAAGGGCGGGGACGTTATCCACCGGGACTATTTCGGGCAAAGCAATCGGGAGAAAAAACAACCGATGCATGAAGAGGCCATCTTTCACTGGGCCTCCATCACCAAAACCTTTACCGGCCTGGCCATCATGCAATTGCGCGATCGTGGCCTACTCCAACTGGAGGACCCCGTTACGAAATACCTGCCGGAGTTACGACAGGTTCATAATCCATACGGGAGCATGGATGAGATTACCATCCGGCATTTGCTAACGCACTCCGCCGGTTTCAGATCTCCGACCTGGTTGTGGAGGC
Source organism: Bacteroidia bacterium (assembly GCA_030430845.1). Lineage (GTDB taxonomy): Bacteria > Bacteroidota > Bacteroidia > Chitinophagales > Saprospiraceae > JANQPA01. Next base: position 24,475 of record JAUIKE010000134.1, read on the forward strand.
AGGAAGAGTGGCAGCCTCATTCTCCTCCTGAATGGGAACAAGTAGAGGCGATGTTGCCCTACAGCAAAATTCATTTCCAGCCCGGTTCCAAGTGGCTGTATTCGAACCCGGGTATTGTGTTTCTCGGCCGGATCATTGAGATCCTTAGCGGAGATGATTACGAATACTACATCGATAAAAACATTCTCAAACCACTCGAAATGCATCGGTCTTACTTCGACAAAACACCGTTGCACTTGATCGAGGATTTATGTCAGAGTTATTTCATTAGTCAGGAGGGTGAGATCAGCCCTGCCATATTTGACCTGAACACAGGCATTACGGTTTCCAACGGCGGTTTGAGCAGCTCTTTTGCAGATATGACCAAATATGTGCGCTTTCTTTTGGGCATCGGAGATCAACAGCGATATGAGCAGATCTTAAAAAGATCTTCGCTGGAAGAAATGTTGGTACCGCA
>JAUIKE010000357.1 GCA_030430845.1 Bacteroidia bacterium
CTGCAATGTACGATCGTGTATACGAATGGATCCACCGCCGATTTCCACACCGTTTATTACAAGATCATAGGCATCAGCTTTCAGGCTTTTCATCGTATCATGATCTCCTGTGAGCATCTTATCCACATCCGATGACTTAGGCGAAGTAAATGGATGGTGCATGGCATGAAAACGTCCAGCTTCTTCATCCCACTCCAGCAAGGGAAAATCTATTACCCAAAGTGGCTTGAAGACTTCTTTATCCATCATCCCCGTCCTTCGGCCCATTTCCAACCGTAATTCACCCATCTGTTTTCTCGTACTGTCCGTCTCCCCGGATAAGATTAACATCAGATCCCCAGGTTTTGCCTCCATCGCTTCTGCCCATTTGCCCAGATCCTCATCTGAGAAGAACTTCCCTACACTGGATTTGAAACTACCATCATGATTATACTTTACATAGACCAGACCTTTGGCACCGATTTGAGGTCTCTTAACCCATTCGGTGAGATTCTTGATATCCTTGTTGGAATACTGATCCGCCAGACCTGGCACATTGATACCTACTACGAGTTCTGCCTCATCAAATACAGAAAATCCACCACCCTGTGCAAATTGGTTTAACTCAACGAATGTCATCTCAAACCGCGTATCCGGCTTATCTGACCCATACTTAGCAATGGCATCATCATACGTCATCCTGGGAAATTCAGGAAGACTGACATCCAAAACCGAATCAAAAAGGTATCTGGTAAGCCCTTCGAAAGTCTGTAAGATTTCCTCCTGGGTGACAAACGCCATTTCACAGTCTATTTGAGTAAACTCGGGCTGCCGATCGGCACGAAGATCCTCATCTCTGAAGCATTTCACAATCTGAAAGTAGCGGTCCATGCCAGCGACCATCAGTATTTGCTTGAACGTCTGCGGTGATTGAGGAAGCGCATAAAACTGTCCGGGATTCATTCTGCTGGGCACTACAAAATCTCTGGCTCCCTCGGGTGTACTCTTTATAAGACATGGTGTCTCAATTTCAACAAATTGGTGCTCAGCCAGATACTTCCGTACTTCATGAGCAACCTTGCTTCTAAAAATAATCTTGTCCTTCACCGGATTACGTCTGATATCGAGATATCGGTATTTCATACGGAGTTCATCACCTCCATCACTTTCATCCTCTATGGTAAATGGTGGCGTCTTGGCCGCATTAATCAGCGAAAGGTTTCGCACATCAATCTCAACATCTCCTGTCGGACGATTTGGATTCTTGTTAGACCTTTCTCGCACTTCACCATCTACTTTGATCACATATTCTCTACCCAATTTCTGTGCTTCCTGGCATAGATCGGGTTCTGTTTCCATATTAAAAACCAACTGCGTAATACCGTACCGGTCACGCAAATCGACAAAGATCATTCCACCAAACTCACGGGTAGCCTGAACCCAGCCACTCAGTGTCACCGTTTGCCCAACATTTTCCATCCTTAGGGCTCCACAATCGACAGTGCGATACATAACTTTACATTTTTTGTGGGGGCAAAAATAGAAGTTTAAAAACCGTGGCTATTTTCTGGTCACTTTTTTTTCTCACAATAGATAAAACTTTTTTTCGTTCGTCAGCGTCTAAAAGACATTACGTGTCAAAGCATATGATTTCTGACCTAGGAAAGGAAGCTACAAATCAGCTAGTGAGAAGAATGAAAGATGGTGATTCTGCTGCCTTCAAATTCTTCTTCAACACGTGGAAAGATCGGATCTACAACTTTGCGTTGCGATACAGCAACGATTCATACTTTGCTCATGAAGTCATGCAGAAGACTTTCATTCAGGCGTATGAAAAAATTCATCAACTCAACGATCACTCAAAGCTAAAGTCCTGGCTGTACAGAATTGCCAGCAATAATTGCTTTTCTGAAGGCAGAAGGGTAAGCAGAACTACGTATGTAGAGGTAAATGAAGCGAATAGCACCGTGGATCACCAATACACACCATCGGGTCGTTTTGAAAAGAATGAAATAAAGGATCTGGTGAACGAGACATTACAGATGATACCTGAAGATCAACGGAAGGTGATCATCATGAAAGAATACGAAGGATTGAAATTTAGAGAAATCGCAGAACTACTAGGTGAATCTGAGAATACGATTAAATCACGTATGTATTATGGATTGGATGCAATGCGTAAAGTACTCGTCCAAAAAAATCTTACAAAAGAGATGTATTTATGAAAAAAGAGCAAATAGTTGACTTTCTCTATGAAGAAATGTCGGAGCAGGAGAAAAGCGACATGTTAGGGTCTCTTGAATCCAATACACAACTATCGCAAAAAATAGCAGAGCTGCAGGACGTAAGGAGTTTTCTGCAAACGAGCAAGGATGTTCCGGTAATCGCAGAGGTACCATTACCCAGTTCAAAGCCGTCAAGATCGATATTTCAGAGTCGCTGGTGGGCTATTGCAGCCTCACTCCTGGTTCTCCTGGTGGCAGGAAAGCTACTGGATGTGCGGGTCACCTGGGACGACCAACAATTCACAATGGGTTTTGGTGAGTACACGGAAGATACACAAGGTCAATTGGCGACACAACAACAGCTAGCCACTCTACAGGCAACCCTGGTATCACTTGAAGAAAGGCTGGCTGCACAAAAGGAAGTAGTCCCTATCCAGGCGGCAACAACTGAAACCATTGACGACGCCACGTATCAAAGACTCCTCACCAGCCTGCAACAAACGATCAGAAATGAAAATCAGACCTTAAAACAAAACCTGGCTGAGCAAATACAATCAGAACAAAATGCTCACGTCGAAGGTCTGCTTTCAAATGTGATGGACTATTGGGATGCTCAACGAAGAGAAGATCTGAAAATGATCAATGATGGAATTATGAATCTGGCAGGAGCACTTAATGTGCCTACGAATGATCTTGCCCAAAATGTAAACTATTAAAACAATGAAGTCAATTATAATAAGTCTACTCATGCTTTTCAGCACGATGGTGGTGAAAGCGCAGGTAGATGCTTCACAAATGGATAAGGACCTGGAAATTGCAGAAAATATCCTCTCTACTCTGATCCAGCAGTCCTATCAGGTGCAACACTTTAAAGTGATATCTAATGACCGGGATATTGAGGGATCCTATGTAAAGGACTATGGTGTTGTCTTTGAAGTGAAAAACAGTATGAACCTTCTATTGTATGATTCTGATAATCCAAAAGTTATTGTCCGAAAAGAAGGTGTTGGTAATGGAAATGTAGTCACTGAAGATGTGGTTGAAATACCAGAGATCACTAATATTTTCAAGACTTTCCTGGCTGACTATGGTGACCTGATTCATCAACTGTCAGCCGATGATCATATTATGATCAAAACAGGCGGTCAAAATAATAGCCGACTTTTTAAGGGAATGGCAAAAGTGCAGGGGGCATCAGAAAATTATATCGTGGAAGTTAAGAAAGGTGATCTCGATGCGTACAATTCAGGATCTATCGATCGTGAGACTTTGATGGAGCGCATCCATGTGAAGGAAAGTATAGTAGATCTCAGTCAGGAGCCCCAGCTTGAAGTTTTTGCGTCTATGCTGCATCGCCTCTATCGGACAGATATCTCCAACACCTATTATATGGCTAATGCTCCGGGATATGATCGAACTGTCGATTATGGTGTGAAATACTATGTAAAATTTTACTCCAGTCAAATCAACCATGACGACACACATAATATTCCGACGATCAATAAAAAGAATCTGCCACCTTCTGAACGGAATAAGATTGTCAATGACATGTATCCGGAATTTTTGATGGGCATGAAACAGAATCTTCTGGATTATGGTCACGTGCTCAAAAATCTAGATGAAGATGAAATGTTGATTCTCGAAATAGAGCTAACCGCTTGTGAAGACTGCGATATGCCGTCCAAGATTGAACTAAGTATGAAGAAATCTGTACTTGATCAGTACCGTAAAGATGAGGTCAGTGAATCAGCAGCGTTGGATGCGATACATGTGAAAGTGCTCCGGGACTAAGATTTTAGAGCAAGACTTTTGAGAAATAAGCGGGTTGTGATTTTCACAGCCCTTTTTTGTATTTACTGAATAAATTTCTTGCATATTTCTTTGTCATAATCGTTACAAAGAAATGACATAATCGCTCAACTTAGCTTTTATCTTTACAGCCTCAATAAGATTATGCTCTCAGGATTTCACATACTTGCTATATCACATAAAGAAGTGCCATTGGATCATCTTCCACTTTATGGCATTTCTCACACGGATGAAAGTGGGCTGAGTGCAAGATTGCAGCAATTGAAAGAGGAGCATCAACTCGATGAGTTGTTTTATCTGGCCACATGCAATCGGATACTGTTTTTGTTTCATACTAACCGAGAGGTAGATCAACGGA
>JAUIKE010000135.1 GCA_030430845.1 Bacteroidia bacterium
AAAAGGGGCAACTTATGGCGAAACTAGATATGCGAAATTTGGAAGCCAGCCTCGCTCAGGCCAATGCCGCCGTTTTGCAGGCAGAGGTACAATGGATGCAAAAAAAGCGGATATACGAAAATACCAGAGAGTACAATTCCGGCGAAAGAGCCGACCTGAGTGTGGTGGAAGCAGAGGCCTCTCTGAATCAGACCAAGGCACAGATGGAACAGGCCGAACGCAATTATTTGCGGTACAAAGAATTGTATGAAGAAGGAGTCGTTGCAAAAATTGATTATGAAACGGCTATGACCGATTATGAACAATTAAAAGCCAGCTATGAATCCAAAAAGGCGACCCTCAACCGCACCAAAGCCAATGTCGGAAATGTGGATCTGCAAAAATCACTCGAAGACCTGAAGGCTGCCGAAGCCAACCTGGCTTCGATGAAAGCATCGTTGGAAAAGGCAAAGGTTAACCTGGAGTTTGCCCACATCCGTGCGCCGATCGATGGGATCGTGCTTTCCCGAGACGTAGAAGTCGGGCAGACGGTAGCGGCAAGCTTTACCACACCGGTCCTTTTTACCATTGCCAATGATTTGACCAAAATGGAAATCGAGGCAAGCATAGATGAAGCCGATATCGGATACATCAAAAATGGACAGGCGGTTGATTTTACCGTAGACTCCTACACGGATCGGACTTTTACCGGAACGGTGGAAGAAATCCGCTTGCAGCCGGCAGTGGTCTCCAATGTAGTTACCTATACCGCCATCGTGAGCGCAAAAAATGAGGATATGAAGCTTATGCCTGGAATGACGGCCAACCTGGAAGTCATCACTGCCAAAAGAGATCAGGTCCTGAGCGTTCCCGATGCTGCCCTCAATTTTAGCCCCCCTGCTGAGTACATCGAACCCTGGAGGGAAACCTTGAGGAATGGAGGCCTGGCCGTTCAGGCCAATAACGACGAAGGCTTTGGAACCGGCGTTATATGGGTACTTGAAAATGGCCGGCCCGTACCGAAGAAAATAATTAAAGGCTTAAGCGATGGAGGTTTTACAGAAGTGATCGGCCAGGACGTCAGCGTAGGCGAACAAGTCATCATCGGCATGAGTGGGGGCAGTACTAAAGCATCGAAAAACCAACAGTCCAGCCCATTTTTGCCACAAAGACCCGGCGGTAAAAAATAATATAGAAGACCGGCTTTTAATTTTATCAAAATACCAAAGCATGAACACTGTCATAAGAGCAAGCAATATTATCAAAACATTTGACCTCGGAGAAGTAAAAGTGCGGGCCTTACGAGGCGTCGACCTGGAAATAAACGAGGGTGATTTTGTGGCCATATTGGGCCATAGCGGTTCCGGCAAATCTACCTTTATGAACATCATCGGCTGTTTGGATGTGCCGAGCAGTGGCGAGGTATATATTGACGATAACAACGTGGCCAACTACAGCCGTGATAAGCTGGCCACCATCCGCAACAAAAAAATAGGCTTTGTTTTTCAGTCCTATAACTTATTGTCACGCACGACTGCCCTGGAAAACGTTGAATTACCCCTTTTATATAATCCGGAAGTTTCTGCAGTCGAAAGAGCAGATCTTTCTAAAAAAGCGCTTGAAAGAGTGGGCCTGGGAGACCGCCTGTCTCACCTCACCAATCAGCTTTCCGGGGGGCAGCAACAACGGGTAGCTATTGCCCGGGCTCTGGTAAATGAACCCCTGGTAATCTTGGCCGATGAGCCTACCGGAAACCTCGATACCCGAACCAGTTATGAGATCATGGGCATTTTTCAGGAACTGAATGAGGCCGGCAAAACCATCGTTATCGTCACGCACGAAACGGACATTGCTAAGATGTGCAAAAGGAATATTGTGTTTAAAGACGGCAAAGTGATCAAGGATTTTATGGTGGATAAGCCCATTAACGCGAAGGAGGAACTGGCAAAGATGCCGAAACAAGAAGATGTACTCGTTTGAAAAACAACTTCAAAAGCTTAAAAAATGAACACTTATAATTTATTGAAAATATCGCTCAAGGCATTGCGGAAAAATACGTTTCGTACTTTCCTGACCATGCTGGGCATCATCATCGGGGTGGCCTCGGTGATTGCAATGTTGTCTATTGGGCAGGGCTCGAAGGATAGTATCGAAAGTTCGATATCCGAATTGGGGTCTAATTTAATTATGGTATTCCCCGGTGCTCAGCGTATGGGCGGGGTCAATCTTGGCTCCGGTACTTCCCGTCCCTTGGAAATCGGGGATGTAGAGGCCATTGAAGAAAACTGCACCTTGCTCGAGGGCGTGACGCCGGTAGCGATGGCTCAGGCACAACTGATTGCCGGGTCGTCCAACTGGTCGTCCAGTGTGTATGGCGCTTATGCCAATTATTTTGACATCCGGGCATTGGATATAAAATCAGGGAGCAGATTCTCACAGAGCGACGTCAACCGAGCCGCAAAAGTCTGTCTTATTGGTACGACGGTCGTAGAAGAGCTGTTCGGCGAATACGCTGACCCTGTCGGCCAGTCCATCCGCATCAACAAAGTCCCCTTCAAAATTGTCGGCGTGCTCGAAGAGAAGGGTGCAGGTATGCGGGGCGAGGATCAGGACGATGTGGTCATTGCGCCTTTTAGTACTGTGCAAAGGAGGTTGCTGGGGAGTACTACCGTTCAGCAGATATTCGCTTCGGCCAAGTCAGAAGATGTGAGCGAGGCCGCCACCGAAGAAATTGAAGCGGTGCTGATGAAACAATTGCGGGTGTCCTCAGCCGATGAGGCTTTTAACATTCGTACCATGAGTGAGCTTTCCAATATGCTCTCGTCCACTTCCGATACCATGGTTACCCTCCTGGCCGGCGTTGCGGGTATTTCCCTGATTGTGGGCGGCATCGGGATCATGAACATCATGTTCGTTACCGTGACGGAACGTACCCGTGAAATTGGTCTTCGTATGGCCGTGGGTGCCAAAAGCAAAAATATCCTGCTCCAGTTTTTAACAGAAGCGGTTGTCATCAGCATTACCGGAGGGATTATCGGGGCTTTGCTGGGTATTGGGGTGTCCGTCGGCTTTGGCAATTTGATGGGCTGGCCGGTTACCATTACGCCCTTTTCTATTATACTAGCCTTTGGCTTTTCTACGCTCATCGGGATGTTTTTTGGGTGGTATCCGGCCCGGAAGGCGGCGAATATGATCCCGATCACAGCCTTGCGGTACGAATAAGTCGTTTGGCGTAAGTTTATCTCTAAAAGGAGAGAGAAGCCCGAAGGATTTTTAACTTCTGATTGTCTAATAGATGATACCTAAAAATAACCATTATGGCTTACTTAAAATCACTTGTTCTCATGAGTTTGTTGAGCGGATCGATTGCCGTGTCCGCTCAACAACAAAGAGTCGGGCTTTTTCAAAATACCGCCGACTCTTACCTGAGTTATGCCTTCTCTGGTTCTGACTTCCGTAGCGAAGGCTTCATCATTAGCCCTCAGGAGGTAACCACAGGAATACTGATTATCCTTAAAGTTTATCCGAATCCGGCCTACAATGACATTACCGTGTCGGCCGATGTAGAACTTGCTGTAGTAACCATATACAATGCGGACAGACAAAAAATGCTGGAAGAGTTCCCGCACCATCATGAAGTGAATATAGATGTGAGTCAATTCCCACGCGGAATATATTTGATCCAGGCCATTACCAATGAAGGGGAAATGGCCACGCAAAAAGTGATAGTGGGAACAAGGCAACTGAATTGATGAGGCTCTCTGGAGTCAGGGAAGGGAACCTACAGACCTTTCAATAAGAGTAGTTTAAAGTGCCGGGCAGAAGCAATTCTGTCCGGCACTTTTTTTGAAATGATTTTTTTTGAAAAAAGACGGATGCGTACCGAAGGAAATAGACCATTCATATGTCAAAAGAAAAATTAACCTAAAGTTTACAATTATGAAATATTTAGTTTACCTTCTTTTGACGCTTCTGCCGTCCTTGACTTTCGCTCAGGGTTTGTACGACTTAAATACCGTCCAAACCATAGAAATTACCTTTGCCGAAAGCAACTGGGACCAGCTTCTGGACGCTGCTTACGCAGCGGATGCTGGTTACATCATGGCGCAAAGCGTCACGATTAACGGAGAGACTTTCGACAGCGTGGGGGTAAAATACAAAGGCAACAGCTCCTACAATGCAAATCAGATTAAAAACCCCTGGCACATTGAATTGGATACCTATAAAGATCACGACTACGATGGGTATACAGACATAAAACTGGCCAACGGCTACAACGACCCCTCTTTTCTGCGCGATGTACTGGGCTACCAAATACTGAGGCAGTATATGGATGCACCGCAAGCCAATTATGCCAACCTGTATGTAAACGGGGATTTGATTGGCTTGTATTCCAATACAGAATCTATTTCCAAAAAATTTGTGAATAGCCGTTTTGGTTCAAAAAGCAATGCTTTCTTTGATTGCAGTCCTCCTGACGGCGCCGGGCCACAAACCAATGATTTTCCAAATTTGGTTTATCTCGGACAAGACAGTACGGACTATTACGATGCGTACGAGATGAAGTCTGATATTGGCTGGCAAGAATTAATAGACCTCTGTGATACGCTGGCCAATTATCTGGACGAAATCGAAAAAATATTGGATGTAGACAGAGCGTTGTGGATGCTTGCTTATGATAATGTAATTGTCAATCTGGATAGTTACATCGGCACATTTTCTCAAAATTATTATCTGTACCGGGATGACCATGGCCGCTTTTTGCCGGTCGTCTGGGATTTAAATGAATCCTTTGGCGTGTTTTCGCAGACGGGTACAATTAACCTCAGCAATACCACTTCCAAGCAGCAGCTGACTCATTTGCTTCATGCAAACGACGCAAGCTGGCCGCTGGTGCAGAAATTATTGAGTAATCCAATGTATAAGCGCATGTATCTGGCCCATTTCAAAACCATTTTATTAGAAAACTTTGACAATGGCACTTACTATGATACTGGGCTTGCCCTTCAAAATATAATTGATGATGCGGTTCAAGCCGATGGGAATAAATTTTTCACCTATAGTAATTTCATTAGTAATCTGACCTCGGATATAAGCAGTGGCGGCCCAGGAGGCGGCCGACCAGGTGGGGGAATTACTACTCCCGGTATTACCAGTTTGATGGATGGCAGGAACGACTACCTTTTGGGCTTAAGTGATTTCACTCAAACAGAACCGACCATTTCTGACATTACTTTATCGAACGCTTCTCCTGTTGTTGATGAAACAATTACCATTACGGCCTCCATATCGGATGCGACCGCCGTATATCTCGGCCAAAGGAGTGAATCGGGCGCACCATTTAGCAGAATAGAAATGTTTGATGATGGCGCGCACAATGATGGCGCTTCCAACGACGGCATCTATGGTGTGTCCGTAGATATCAGCGCTGCTTTTATCCAATATTACATCTATGCAGAAAATGATAACATCGGAAAGTTCTCTCCGCAACGGGCAGAGCATGAATATCATACCATTTCAGCAACGACCTCCTATCCTGCGGCCGGTGACCTGGTCATTAATGAATTGATGGCCTCCAATGATATAACCATCGCCGATCAGGATGGGGACTTCGATGACTGGATTGAACTGTACAACAACAGTTCTTCCACCATTGATCTGGAAGGGTATTTCCTTTCTGATGACGCGGATGATCTGACACAGTGGGCCTTTCCTGCAGGTACAGAGATTGAGGCGAACGCTTACTTAATCGTGTGGGCAGATGAGGATGAGGATCAATCGGGCCTACATGCCGATTTTAAAATCTCCGCTTCAGGGGAGTCCATCTATTTAGTGGACCCCAGTGGTGGTATTGTGGATGAAGTGCATTTCACCGAGCAAACTACCGATATTTCCTATGGCAGATTCCCTAATGGTACGGGGGATTTCCAAATGATGAGCCCAACCTTCAATGCAGAAAATGCTGTAACTACCAGTACTTCATCAGTAATTGCAAAAGTTGTCGCTTTAAAAGCGTATCCCAATCCTGTTGACGATTCATTTTATTTGAAAATAAATGAGGAGGAACAAAAAGAAAGATTGGTTTCTGTATTCAGTTTAAGTGGAACTGTGTTTTATCAAAATACCATTTTTGGAAATGCGCACATAGATGTTTCACAATGGCCATCAGGAATGTATATCGTGCGGGTGGAGGATGCTTTCCTGAAAATGATTGTAAACTAGGGGAATGTGGGGAAGGCCATAAGTAGGTTGCAATCGGCTTCCGGAGGGGAGAAGAAAAAACGGACCTTTCTTCTTCTCCTCCCTCTTCACTTGACTAGTTACACAAAATAATTCACTTATGTTCGATATTGAGTTAATGAACTTTAGCCCCGGTGCCCCTTCTTTTTTAATAATGTTGATTACGGCATTATTTGCATTCTTGCTTTCTTCCATCATTGCCGTTACTTATGAGTTTACGACCAAAAGCATCTATCGGAAAGCTCACTTTTTACAGGCACTGGCATTGATAGGGATTGTGGCTGCTACCATTTTACAGGCGATAGGCGAAAGTGTAGCTATTGGCCTGGGTATCATCGGAGCCTTGTCGATCATTCGTTTCAGAACGTCGCTAAATGACCCCCGAAATATAACCTTCATGTTCGCTTCTTTAGGTGCGGGTATTGCCTGTGGTGTCATGGGGTTTGGAATAGCATTGACAGGGACGCTGGTGTTTTGCTTCGGGGCTTTTGTGCTGCGCTATTCTCCCCTGAGCAACCCACATGAATTGATCGGGATATTGAAGCTGCGTGCTCCTAAAGAAGACCATCTTAAAGACGCCATCGAACAAAAACTAGAGATACTTTGCAGGGATTTTGAATTAGAACGGCTGCGCTTCCTTAGCCCTAAAAAGATAACTACCCTTCCTGAATCAAATTTCTCCAATGACGAAGATATGGATAGAGAAGCCTTACAGGAATTTGAATATCTGATACGGCTAAAAAACTTCGCTAGTTTATCCACCCTGGAAAAAAAAATGAGAGGTATTGAAGGCTTGGAAAGCCTACGCATAGATTTTCAAAACAGAACAACAAAATTGTAAAACACATGAAAAAGTTCAATTTATTTTATGCCTCGATGGCTGTTGTCGGTCTGTTACTTTTTGTGGCTTTCCGCCCTGATTTCCATAAAGAATTATCCTTTTATGGTTTTGCGGAAAGCAGAGCGACCGAAATTAATTACAATTATGCGGTTGTAGTCGAAAAGATATTAGTCAAGCCGGGAGAGGAGGTCCAGGCCGGTCAGGTCCTGATGGAACTGTCAAGAAGAAAATCAAAAGAAACCTTGGAGGACCAAAGCTTCCGTATTGCTCAATTAAAGGCCGAGGAGTCCTTGTGGGTGCATAAACTGGAAAATGAAATAGAAGAACTAAAAATGGACCGGCAGGTCCGACTGGCGGATATCGACAGAAAAATTGAACGCACTCAGAAGGAGCTGGCGTATAAGAAATCACTTTTCGGGGGCCTCCAATCCATTGAACCTGCCGAACCTACCTACGTTCCTCTCGAAGATGCCCTGGCAAGCTATCAACAAGAAAAACTGGACCTGAACCAGCTTTATACACTGAAAATTGAAGGGCTGAAAGACGAAATTGCTTTGGGCAAAAGCCCGTATAGTGAGGAAATCAAACGCTATCTCGCAGAACAACAATTTGATGAATCTCAAAAGGTGATTCCCATTTTGGTGAAAGCTCCTGCTGATGGGTTGATCGGCAATATTACGTGTAAGGAAGAAGAACATATACCTGCCTATTCTACCTTGCTAAGTTTTTACGAGCCTCATTCGGGAATCATCAAAGGATATGTACATGAAGATCTGACTCTGGAGGTGGAAATAGGCCAAACTTATTTGGTTTCATCGCTAAAGGATGAAAAGGTTAGTTACCCGGGCAAGGTGATCGGACTTGGTTCGCGAATAGTAGAGATCCCCTCTCGCCTAAGGAAGATCGAAGCACTTAAAGCATATGGCCGGGAGGTACTCATTGAAATTTCAAAGGACAATTCCTTTTTGCAAAAAGAAAAAGTGGGTATAACCTATTGTTCTGAAAACAGCCCCCAAAAACCATAGATAATGCGTCTATCCATTTTATTCCTTTTGTTGCCGTCCATTGGCCTTTCACAGCAAGTCATTAATGCCGACCAGTTCTTTAGTCTCGGCTTGTCCGGTTTTGAGCCAATTGGAAAGCCCACCGCCGAGCAGCTGAACTTTCCTTGGATTGATAAGTATGAATTTCGGACAGAAACGCGCGACTTTGAGCCCGGAAAGCAGGAATATACTTTTAGGATATCGCCGAGTACGGCCGGCATCCGCAGGGCGCAAAGAGCTTATTACGAAGAAATGAGGAATGCGCCGGATTTCGACGGACAGGAAATCTATTGCGATTATGTCTTATCCCTCCACATGGACTGGTTGTCCCTTTTTATGCTCCATGAAAATCAAAACGCCCTGAATGAATTGGCGGTCCTTCTGAAGGACAAACAAACCATCTATGAAAGGATGGCGGGAACCTATGATGTTGACCCGGAAAAATTATTGAAACTACAAACGGAAAAGAGTGAGCTCGAAATGGCAATGAACAAGCTAAGGCAGGAAAGGGGCCTCCTTTTTCAAAAGTACCCTATTCAAAACCAGGAAATAGACTTTGGCCATTTTATTACGCTTGAAGCCATCTCAGATTTCCTGGCCAACAACATCCTTTCTGCAAATGAATCCGCAATGATGGATTCAAAAACAACGTACAAAAAACAATTGCTTGTTAGAGAAATGGAATTGGAGTCATCCGAGAATAAACGGCTCGTTGATTTCTTACAACTTAAATACACGGGCCCTCATACGGATGCGCTGCAGGAAAGACTGTCGGTTGGGTTGGGGATCCAACTTTCTAATTCGGGCAGTAAAAAGCTAAAAATGCAGGAGTTGAAAATGGAACTGGATCAACTCGAGCAGCAATCAAAAAGAGACATTCAGTTAAAACAGTCGACATTACTTGTTTTTGAGAGGGAACTGCAAGCCGATATTCAGGCCTTTTTCCACTTTCAGAAGACCATGGAGGAGGAGCAAAAACAATTAGAAAGCCTTAGTAGCGGCTTTTCTCAAAAAGAAGGAGTATCACCGCTCTTTCTGCTCGAAATAGAAGAAAGACGCCTTTCTATGAAAATAAAAGCCCTCGGTAAAAAGGAACGTCTTCTGAAGGATTACCTGATGTACCTGCAGGAGTCCGGTAAGATGTGCCAGCCGACTTTTGTTAATTATCTCGCTCCATGATGTTGTATAGCAGCTACTATTTTTTGTTAAAAAAATAGTAGCCCGAAGGATTTTCAGAATCCCCTTGTCTAAAGGAAAACTCTCAAATAAAAAACAGAAATCATGAAGTATTTGTTTTTTTCTCTCCTTACCGTGATGGGAGCCATGGTCCTCATTTCATCCTGTAGCAAGGACGACGACGAAATTGTTGTGATTACGGACGACGAGGACTTTATCGCTGCTGACTGGACGGTCGAAACCCATAGCAATGATGTTGACCCCAATTTTGATGAAGTATTTGACAACAATGCTGTAAAGAGGTTGGATTTTGTTATTTCAGCAGAAAACTGGCAAGTCATGTTAGATGATATGACCGATTTGTATGGACCTTTTGGCTCTTTCCGTGGCGGTGGTGGTTTAGTCAGCTCCGATGAAGACCCGGTCTTTGTTCCTGCCGATGTTTATTACAACGGCATTCAATGGTATAAAGTGGGGGTGCGGTTTAAAGGAAATTCCAGCTTGCAAACCCCCTGGGGGCAGGGTATTTTAAAGTTGTCATTTAAACTGGACTTTGATGAATTTGAGGATGATTATCCGCAGATAGATAACCAGCGTTTTTATGGGTTTAAAAAATTGAGCCTTAAGAATAATTACAATGATGAATCCTTCCTGAGAGAAAAAGTAGTATCCGATATATACCGTAGCGCGGGGATGGTGGTTTCTCATACAGCCTTCTATACGCTTTATGTCGACTATGGAGACGGCCCGCAATATTTCGGATTGTATACGATGGTCGAAGAGGTGGACGATACGGTAATCGATACACAATTTTCGAGTGATGACGGGAATTTATACAAGCCAACAGGCAGCGGGGCCAGTTTTGCCAACGGGACCTTTAATGAAAGTGATTTTGATAAAAAAACGAATGAAGATGAGGCCGACTGGTCGGACATTCAGGCTCTGTTCAGCGCCTTGCACAATAGCAGCAGAACCACGGACGCACAAAGCTGGAGAACCGATTTGGAAGCTGTTTTAGAAACAGATGTTTTTCTCCATTATTTAGCGATCAACACTGTTATCCAAAATTGGGATAGTTACGGGAGAATGACCCAGAATTATTATTTGTACAATGACCCGGATAATACTCTGCTGAGCTGGATTCCCTGGGATCACAACGAAGCCTTGCAAGAGGGGAATATGGGAGGGGCCTTAAATCTTGATTTTTCTGACTTGCAAGCTGGAAGCTGGCCTTTAATTGAATACCTCTATGCGGATGAGGTGTATAAAGCTACCTACAAGAATTATGTAGCGGAAACGATTGAAGGGCCTTTTGAGGTGAATACGATGCAGGCCCTTTATAATAAATATGCCGCTTTGGTCGAATCCTATGCGACTTCTGAAGTGTCGGGGTATACCTTTTTGGAGAGCCCGGGTGATTTTCAGCAAGCCATCGATCAACTCAAGCAGCATGTTTCAGATCGGACAGCCGCAGTGCTGAACTATTTGAATTAGTTGTTGATAAAAAAACGAAAAATGGGCGTAAAAGACGTTTTTGCAGCCCAGTGAGAAAACTTTAAACAACTTCGTTTAGAAGGAATAATTGTTTTTCATTGGTTTTAGAGGTTTCATGCCGGACAGAAGCAATTCTGTCCGGCACTTTTTTTTCAAAAAACATCAATGCTACCGAAGGATTTCAATAGCGTGCTTGTCTAAAAAACAGATCATAAAAAAAACTAACATGGCTATTTCAAAAATAAGCGGCTGCATAGGCTGCGGCACTTGTGTGCAATCTTGCCCGACTGATGTACTGCGCCTCGACCCAAAATCGGGTAAAGCAATTATCAAATATGTGGAAGATTGTCAGATATGTCATTTGTGCAGGATGTATTGTCCGGTAGACGCCATCGTCATTACGCCCGAAAAATCAATTCCAGTAATCGTTTCATGGGGATAATTATGAAAACACAGAATAAATATTACAAACTTATTCCGGCAGCTGCCCTTTTCATTGGGTTACCCTTGCTACTTTGGAGCCTGGGAGATTTTCCCAGGAAAAGTATATTAAAAGAGTTTCTTTCACTACTGACCATACTGGCCTTTTGCTTCATGCTCGCTCAGTTTTACTTTACCCGGCATAATAAATATTTTGCCAAGGGTCGTGAGTTTGCAATGGTCGTGAAACTGCATCGGTATTTCGGCTTCATCTTCATTGCGGTACTGGTGCTGCATCCCTTTTTTATTGTACTTCCAAGGTTTTTCGAGGCGGGCGTTGATCCGGGGGATGCCTTTGTTACCTTAATTACGGAGTTTGATAGCCTCGGAGTGATGTTAGGCTTGATTGCTTACGGCATCATGATCCTGCTGTTTGTAACTACTTTTTTTCGAAACAAATTCAATTTACACTACAGAATAGGAAGGATGCTGCACGGATATTTGTCGGTACTGTTTATTGTGGCGGGAGCCTGGCATGTTGTCAATATTGGCCGCCATACAAGTACCCCCTTTTCCATTTATATCATACTGATGGCACTTAGCGGGATCATTCATTTATTCCTAACCTATTTTTTCGAATCAAAAAAAGAATTAAGTCATGGATGAATCAAATAAAAAGGACCAGCTGTCTCGCCGGCAGTTCGTAGCCTTAACCGGAGGAACCATAGGTTTAGCTGCTTTGGGTTCATTGGGCTTAATGGCTGCCTATACGGAGAATGAGCGGGAAGTGGATCCTGCCGATTTTAAATATCAGGAAAATGAAACGGATGTTTTAGTCATCGGTAGCGGCATGGCGGGCTTGTTTGCGGCCGTGAAAGCCCATGATGCCGGTGCGAAAGTCATGATGGTATCGAAAGGACGACTTGGCTCATCAGGCCTGACGCCTTTTGCGAAAGGCATCTTTGCGTATGATGAAAAAACATCGGACTATTCTTTAGATGAATTTACGGCTATGGTATCCCGTTCGGCTTTAGGCACCAATAACGCGGTCTATACCCGCCAAATGGCAGAGCATTCTTTAGCCAGAGTAAACGAACTCAGGGAATGGGGCTTTTTTGAGTCGAATTTGTACAACAAATCGTTCAATGTACCCATTACGGAGCGAAACATTCCGCTGATAGAAAGAGTCGTTATCACACACCTGATCAAAGAAAACGGACGCATTGCCGGTGCTTCCGGTTTTAGCCTGGACGAGCAAAAGATTTATTTTTTTACGGCCAAAACCGTTATCCTATGTACCGGAGCGGGAGGCTTTAAACCCAATGGTTTTCCCGTTTGTGACCTTACTCATGACGGTACTGTTATGGCGTATCAAATAGGAGCTAAAGTAACCGGAAAAGAATGGAACGACGGGCATCCGGGCCGCTCCACGAATCCTGCTGCCTCTTATGACGGCTGGGGCGATATGTTTGATCAAAAACCCAGCACTACGCAAATTGAAATACACCACGATTTGGGGGTCGATCTGAATTATCGGGCCTATAAGCTAGGCAATCCTATTCAGATGGGCCCTCCCGGTCAGGAGCCGGGGCAGGGAGCGGAATTAGATGGCGGGCCCTTCGTCCCAGAGGAGTTTAGGCGATCAGGCCCTCCAGGAGGAGGGGGAGAGCGGCCTGGTGGTGAAGGCCGAAGAGGCGAAGGACCAGGAGGGAGAGGGCCCAGGGGAGAAGGCGGAAATAGAGAAAGAAGAAGACCTCCCCGAAAAGGAGATGGCCCTCCGGGAATGCAGGGTTCGCTGGCAGGGGGTTCTTCGGCAGGCATGGCCATCCACAAGTCAGAAGGAATCGTACCGATCAACGAGAAGTGCGAGTCGAATATCCCCGGCTTGTATGCTGCGGGGGATGCCTTAGGATCTTACATGGCCGGGGCGATCTATACGCAGGTCGGCTCTTCCTTAGCCGGCTCGGCTGTTCAGGGGGCCGTAGCGGGAGAAGCAGCCGCCGCATTTTGCCAGAAGGTAGCCATGCCGGTTATTTCAAGCTCGACCAGAAAAAATATCGAAACGCAAATGCTGGCTCCTTTGAAAAGAGAAGCCGGTTACAGTCCGGCCTGGGTCACGCAGACATTGCAGGGTATTATGATTCCTAACTTCGTTTTGTATATCAAAAAGGAGTCCATGCTGAAAGCAGCCTTAGCTTATATCGAAGAGCTGAGAGACCATCACTTGCCCATGCTTCGGGCAGCGGACTTGCACGAATTGAGGCTGGCACACGAAACAGCCAATATGATCATTACGGCTGAAATGAAGCTCAAGGCTTCTATCTTGCGCAAGGAGAGTCGCTGCAGCCATTATCGACTGGATTATCCCGAACTCGATAACGAGAACTGGCGAGCCTGGATCAATATCTATAAAGAGGAGGACGGTAGTATGCAGTTTGAAAAACAGCCTTTTGGTTCATGGCCGGAGGTGATATGATAAGCCGTAGATCAAACCGGAAGCGAAGGCATCTCGGGTGCCTCCACGATCTATGACATGAGAATTTTTAATAAAAGATTTTAAGGGCTCATTTTCGTGCCCATCTTCACTGTACCTCTGCCCAACAACGACGGAGTAAGAAGCCGCAACCCGGGCATCGCCGGAGGTAGAGACATGCATAACTTATAAGGTACCGGTCAACTTACCTCCTGTATTGGGTGTCCATCTGGCCTTTTGGCCTAATTCCGCTCGGGGATTGTGCGAATTTGGGGACGTAATGCCACCGTTTGCCATTAAGGAAAAGAAGGCGCATATGGGAACTAACTCAACTGATAACATTTGGGCATATACTTGAGAATTATTCAACCACTTTTCTATTAAAATCAAAAACTAAGGACTATGAAAAAATCATGGATAAATATGGCAATGATCGGGTTGGTGTTTTTTAGTGCCTGCAACGAAGAGACAGCAGGAGATACCGGGATTATGATGGATGATGAAGCAGAAGAGACAACTGAAATAGAGACCTATTTTTTAATAGCTGACCAGCAAAACAGTGCAGCACACTTGCTCAACTATGAGGGGGATGAGCTTGTTAACTGGAACTTTAATCGGGCTATTGGCAATGATATCAATCTGTTGTCAGACGGTAGCCTGCTGGTTTGTCTAAAAGCAGATAATGCTTCGATCACTTACGGAGGGTATGGAGGCATATTTCGAAAAATTAACGCCGATCAGTCTATTGACTGGGAGATCACCTATTCTACTGCCGATTACACGGCTCATCATGATGTAGAATACCTATCTAACGGCAATATTATTTTTCCTGTTTGGACTGAGCGGACTCAGGCAGAGGCGGCAGAAGAAGGATTTGGGGGGAATTACGATCTTCATCCGGAATCCATCATTGAGATGAACCCCCTTACTCAGGAGATCGTTTGGGAATGGCACTCCATGGACCATATTATCCAGGATTATGATGAGACAAAAGCTAACTATGGCGTGGTAGCTGACCATCCCAATAAGATTGATGTGAATTATAATTTCCGTACAAGGGATAACGGAGATATTATGCACATTAACGGCCTGACTTTGGATGAGGAAAACGACCTGCTCTATTTAACAGTGAATAACTACAGTGAGGTTTGGGTGCTGGATCATAGTACTACCACGGCGGAAGCTCGTACCGGTTCTGGTGGCGCCTACGGATTGGGCGGCGACCTGGTCTACCGCTTCGGCAATCCTGAAACCTACGATAATATCGGAGAGGCAACATTAAATAACGTCCATTATCCGAATCTGCTGGAAACCGGTAACATGCTGGTTTATGCCAATAACGTATATCCCAATCAGTCGGAAGTGATAGAGTTTGAATTAAATCCGCCATACCAGTTAGTAGCAGGTCAAAATAATGAACCTTCGGTGGTCTGGTCTTTCACGGACAATGACCTTTATTCTTCCGGCCTTTCCGGAGCAGTGAGAATGGATAACGGGAATACGCTAATTGCAGAGGGACGGGACGGAACCTTATGGGAAGTAAGCAGTGATGGGGAAATAGAATGGTTATATAAAACCGATTACTCCACGATTTGGCGCGCCTACGTGTTTTACTCAAATGACCCCGCTATTATTGCGCTGGGAGGCCTGTAATCATTAAAATCTGGTCATCTTTCAGAGGGTTTGGGAAGAAATCATGTCTATATGCCGACATTAAAAACAAATACCCGCAGGGATTACAAGTGGGAGTGATACACATGACCTACAAAAAGAGACGTGAAGTCGCTTATCCGCCCTATGGTGGATAAGCGACTTCGGAGCGTGCGCGCTTTTCCTACATCTCTTGTTCTTTCACGGCCGCTTTAGATTTGATCTCTGCGAGGGTTTTATTGACTTCAGACACGATCTCATCCTGGCCCAGTAATTCGGCTGCTTTGCGCTGGCCTTTCAATGCCAGGATACGTTTAGGTCCGCGTTTGAGGGCATACTCGAACTGAGCCAGTGCATCTTCCGGGCGGTTTTGTTCTAACAACCAATCGCCATACATTTCAAAAGTAGGCAGGACGATAGCCGGGGGGCCGTAGGCATAGCTGATACTACCTTCCAGTTCGGTCGCTTTTTTGAGGTATTCCTCCGCTTTTTCATCGTCTTTATTCAACATGGCGAGTAAGGCTTCCAACTGGTAAGCGAATACTTGCGCCTGGTCGATATCTAATTGGTTAGGCAGGCTTCTGTTAGAGCCGGCATTACACATGGGCACTCCTTCATCCGTGAGTAAAACAGCAGCATTGTCGCGCTCTTTGTTCATCTTTTTGATAAGCGTTTTAATTTTCTCCTTGTCGTTATTCGCATAAGCAATTCGGCCGTCGATAAAGTCATTCAGAGCGGCCATGCTGATATTCAGTCCATCCGTATAGACCTCGATGTCGGACATGTCACCAGTCCAGTCACCGGTTTCTACCAAATAATTGCCTTTCATCCGGATCAGGTAGGAGCGGGAGCCTTGAGAAGGCGTTTCGCTGGTATACTGAAACATTTCATCCAGGATCTGGTGGGCTTTTTCCAGCTTTCCTTGTTGCAAATAACCATACAGCAGCCAGTGGAAGGCATGATAGGAGCGGGCGTTGTTGTCAAGTCCCATGCGATCCATGCGGTTAAGGCTGGCCTGGTAAGAATCAATATTGGAACGGACTACCTCGTCCCACATTCCCATGGCTACATATATGTGAGAAGGCATATGCAGGGCATGGGCAGCATCCGGAGCAATCTTGGCGTAGTTGTCGGCGGCCTTAATGGCTTTGACGGCATGATTGGGATCGTCATAAGAATGTATCAGATAATGCAGGGCTCCGGGGTGACTCGGATTTTCATTGAGAATGCTTTGAGCGATCGCGGCGCTTTGTTCATAAACCTCTTCATCACGCCCGACAGGCACTGAACCTAAAAGAGATAAAGCATAAAAAGCGGCCACTTCCTGATGCTGAGGGTATTTTTTATAAAGTTCGCCCATATGCTCGGCATAGGCTTTGTCGCGTTCGTATTTGGTACCTTCTCCAAAAAGGATCTCGACGCCCTGGAAGAGGTCTTTTTCTAATTCTGTCGCAGCTTTTGCGATGCGCTCTTCTGAGTTTCTTCCAATTTTTGCCAGTGCAGCCTGCCCGTCTTCATAATCCTGGCTGCGCCACAGCCCACGATTATGGGTCATGGCCTCGCCCCAATAAGCCATTAAAAAGTCGGGGTCGACTTCCTGGGCTTTTCGGAAAGCAGTCCGGGCGTCATCATATTCGAAACTGTGTAACAAGAGAAGTCCTTCCTGAAAGTGAGGCATGGCCTCTTCGGATCCGCTTACATCCAGGTGGGCAATGCCCAGATGGTTGTCTTCTTCGTGTGTACCTTCTTGTTGTGTAGATTCTGATTGACAGCCGGAGAATAAGCCAATAGATATAAAAAGTAAAAAGATGGAATAAAGTAACTTCATGATTATATATTTAAAAGAGCAGGTGGCAACCTGCCACCTGCTCTTTCAAATATAATCAATTCTTTGCTTTGCGTCTTTTCTTTTCTTTGCCTTTAACTCTCAGTTCGACCCCCTCCCGGATCAGGTCGGAGTCTAACCTGTTGAAATCTTTAATTTTTTCAACGGGGGTATTGTATTGTTTGGAAAGCCGCCACAAGGTTTCTCCCTGTTCCACTTTATGGACGGTAATGGCCTGTCCTTCCAGGTTCAGTTTGTGGAGAGGGATTAGGTCCGTGTTTTTCAAAATAGGTTTATCCAGAGAGGCCCCATCTGGTGGAATGTAAAGACCACTGGAGTCTGTTTTCATTCCAGGAGAGGCAGGCGCAAAAGGATCGTCTTTGCCGGGGTCGCCCGTAGGCTCGTATGTTTGAGGCTTGGAGGAGTTTTGCTTGATCAACTGGCCCATCATGGCGGGGTTGACAGCCGCGACGGAAGGAGCAACATCGATATTTTTTCCTCTGAGCTTGATCCGTTCGCCGGGAGCGGGTTCCTGGCCGTTGGCCAGTAGGTTGCGTTCGAGTAGTTTATCCAGGTCGAGGGCATACATATTGGAGATGTCAAGCATGGTTTCTCCTTCACTGACCACATGCCAGAGAGATTTACCCCGGAATGATTTTCTTTTTGGTTGCAGGTAAACAATGGTGCCGGTGGCTAATTTCTGGTTCTCTTCAAATAGGTGTTCGTTGTAATCCAGCAGGGATTCCACGGAGTATTTCAGTGCGTCGGCGATTTGCTCTACGGTTTGATGCCCCTGTCCAATGACAATGTATTTAACATCATTTTTCATCAAAATTCCGCTGGCCACATGGTCGGAGGAAGAAGGTTCGGGTGATGGAGGGAAAGAAATATCTGCTTCTCCCGGCTGGAAGTTCAACTCCGCCTTGGGGCCGTTTGCCTCAGCCGAAAAGCCTTCCGGGCGGGTTTCATCAAATTCTCCGGAGGCTTCTACATTCAGATCTACATCTTTTCCGGGCGGAATGGTCGTGTTGTCAGCCACCAGCAGATCATTACGGCCGGAAGAATTATTGAAGCGGTCGTATTGATGCAATTTATATCTTTCGATGATGCCGATGAGTTTTTGGGCATAGGTCGGGTTGGTAGCATATCCTGCGCGTTGCAAGCCTATGGCCCATTTCTTATAGTTCGGGTTTTTCATCCGGAACAGTTCTGCATATCTGGGTTTTTGTAAAAAAATGGAGTGATCCTTGTAAGAGTCTTCTACAGTTCGATATACGCGGAAGTAAGAGGGAATGAGGTTGCCATAGGCGTCGTAATCGTCATCTACTTTAGGGAAGATATCCCCTGTCCAGTTACCCGACATTTTAATTCCGAAGTGATTTCTAGCCTTGGTAGCCAGGTCGCTTCTTCCCGAATTGGATTCCAGTATGCCTTGGGCCAGTTTGATACTGGCTGGGACACCATACCTTTCCATTTCGCGAATGGCGAGGTCCTTGTACTTTTGGATGTAGGCTTCCTGTAAGCTCAATTGTGCGATAGTCAGGGAAGCATAGCAAGCAAGAACGACGGTGATCGATGCTCTTTTTAACCACATAATTACTCAATTTAGGGGGTTAAGGAATGTTCATGGGAAATACAAAACGCAGCAAATGCTTCAGCTTGTATCCTTCCTTCACCGATTTATCATTCTTTAACGGCCGGTAGGGGTGTTTTAACGCTTTTCAATAACGTAATTTGCTGAAATTAACATTTTACCGCTTTTTGTAAAATATGTTCGTGTATTTTTTTTACGCCGGCATTTGGGTTTGGATACTCAAAAAAGTAGGTATTTACGGAAAGGTAGGGGTTTGTCAGGTTGTGGTTGGGCGGTTGGCGAACCCGTGTGGGTCCGCCAACCAAGGTTAATTGTTAGTGCGTCTTGTAAAAAGAAAAAAACAAAGTTTTTTTCTTTTTACAAGACGCACTAATAAAATTCCTTAGGGGGGTGAATGAAGTAAAGAGCTACCTCCCCTCGCTCCTACTTAAGAAAAAGCACCAGCAAAAAAGTAAGCACCGTCACTATAAATCCTACCATAAACACATTATAAGAAATCGTTAGGTAGCGGTACTTTTTATCTAGTACTTTACCTAGGTTGTAAAGGTCACGTGTCATGTTGCCGTAGAGTAGTTCACTATCGCTAAACAGATCATCCATGGCTTTTTCGTAGTCTTCCAGGTTTAGGCGGACGAAGTTGCCGAAGAAGATAATATTTTTACGCGTTTCGGTGGGGGGCAGTGATTTGTTGTTCAGTGATGTAATTTTGGGGCGGGCTGAAAGCACCGCAAAAATAAGGGAAGCCAGGCCTGTTACGAGAAACAGGACGACCGGTAGCAGGATCATGGGGGTCGTTTCGGTGATGTTGCGGTAGGAAAGGATTGTAATCAAAACGGAGATCAGGATGGTGTTGACACTGATCATGATATTGGCCTTGCCGTCGGCGATGGCGCTGAGGTTGATATGGTTGCGGTAATTAGCGCGAAAAAAAGTCTGAATGCCGCGCTCTGGTACTTTTTTCTCTATGCTGCCAAACCGCCTTTTGGAAATATCTCCCGGGTATTCCTCCTGCGCCTGAATGGGGTTGAATTTATCGGCCTGAGCTTTTTGTTCCTGAAGAAGAAGAGATAAGGCAGCTTCATAGGTTATTTTTGCATAATGCGTATACAACTGTGCATTGAGCAGGCGTTGAAGTTTCCACATTTTTATTTCTTTGGAACTCATTTTGCGGTCCAGCAAAAATTCCCACTCCAGCTGCAAAAGAGCCGAATTTTCATCATAGCTTTTACACAGTGTGACAATAGTGTAGGCGTCTGATAGGATCTTAGAAGCCAAATTTTCCGGCTTAGCTTTCTTTTTAAGCCTGTCAATGGCGTCTAACACTTTTTTAGTGTTGGACGCCGGATAATTATGGGTTTTTAAGAACTTCTCACAGACCAATTTACTGTAGTGAATGTATTCCTGGTAATTAAACAGATAACCGGTATTAGCGAACCAGGCGGCAATCATCGCTGT
Organism: Bacteroidia bacterium; assembly: GCA_030430845.1. Lineage (GTDB taxonomy): Bacteria > Bacteroidota > Bacteroidia > Chitinophagales > Saprospiraceae > JANQPA01. The sequence goes on from JAUIKE010000135.1 coordinate 20,191, forward strand.
TTCGAACTGTGAAGGGGCTAACTGTTCTTCTTCTGATAACACGCGCACCTCTTCTGCAAAAGCGGCCGTCAATTGGTAGTTGTGATAGACAAAGCGGGCATCCTGCTTTTGGTTGTGAAGCTCCAAAACATGATTTCGGGCCTGCTCGACCCAGGATTGCTGATCGTTTTCACTGTAAGGTTTATTCATCTGAACCACTTTGTACCCAGAATGTATGAAAAAAAATTCATTTCTTAGTAAAATAGAAATAAGGAAGCGCTAAAGGCAATAGATTAAGGTTCCTTTTCGTAACATTCATTCAAGGTGTTGATAAGCGGGCTTGGAGAAAAGGTCGTCGGCCTTTTCTCCAAGCCCACTCATTAATAACAACTTTTACCCAAAATCGAAAACAAAATATGAAGATCCAATATTTTTTTTCCCTACTTATTTTAATAGGCGGGATTTGGTCCTGCGACCAGTTGGACGAATTGGAGGACATCCAGGGCGTTCAGTACGATGCCGAATATGCGGTGCCTCTGGCCAATTTAGGCGTATCCCTTGACCGGATCCTGCAAAATTTCGAGGAGCGTGCCACCCTCACTGTCGACCCGGAAGGCTTGTTCCACTTCGAATATGCCGGAGAAGTGCTCACAGAAACCGGATCAGAGGTTTTTGAAGAAATCGAACAAACCTTTCAGGAAATTACGGACATCACCCCTAATGGTATTCCTGTTTTGTTGCCTCGCATCCCCATTCCATACAAAGATGAATTGGATATCGAGGTTGATTTGATCAGGCTCAAACAAGGCCAGTTCTCCTATGAGTTTCAATCTTTAAATCCGGATGAGGTCACTGTCCAGATAGACTTGCCCCAGTTTTTCCAGGATGGCAGTCCCATGAGTTTTACGCATACCCTTCCAGCTTATTCCGGGTCGGGTAATCCGCCCTCTTTTTCCAATAAAAATAACCCGGTTGACCTATCGCGCATCGAGGTCATTCCACAGAACGACACCATATATATAGAGTATACGGCCACCAACAGTAATGGGGTGCCGGTTTTGCTTAATAATTTCTTTATTCGTTTTGACAACATCAAATTGTCCTATGCTCAGGGCTTCCTGGGGACGAACGTCTACGACGGCCCCCTGGATACGATTGAAATTGACTTCTTTGATGCCTGGATTGCAGGAGATGTATATTTTGAAAGGCCGGAAATTACCTATATCCTTGAAAATTCATTTGGTATCCCAACCCGATCTATCGTTAACCGATTTGATGTGGTTAATATCGAAGGAGCGTCTTTAGCCTTGGAGAGCCCTTTGGTGGAGAGCGGTATTGATTTCCCTTATCCTACCCTGGAAGAAGTCGGGCAAGTAAAAACGGCGGAATATCTGTTTACGAAGGATAATTCCAACATTGAAGATATTTTGAGTTCTAAGCCTGACAGGGTCATATACGATATCGATGCTTTGACCCATCCGGATGAGAATCGCGAAATTCGCGGTTTTATAACGGATTCTAGTTATTATAAGGTGAAAGTACTGGTGGATCTGCCATTGGAAGGGAGTGCAGCTGATTTTGAGGCCAGAGATACGGTGGAGGTGAATCTGGATGATTTTCAGGATTTGGATTCAGTTGGTGTCAAGATCGTTGCTGAAAACACCTTGCCCTTATCGGTGGATATTCAAATTTTCTTTGTGGATGAAAACGGCGTTTTGACGGAAATGCTGTCAGATAACGATATCAGAGTCATCGAGGCAGCCCCGGTGGATGAAAACGGCGATGTGACGGGCTCCAGCGACCTGACCACTTTCATCCCAATAGCTGATTCCAGGCTACAAGCCTTACTAGATGCGAAGGAATTAGTGCTCAAAGCCGTTTTTTCGACCCCTTCCGACTCACCCGTGCGGATAACTGAAGAACAAAGATTGCAGTTGGGTATCGGTGCTATTTTCAAAATTTCTAATTAATCCTCGAAAGCCAGATTTATGAAATCAATAAAAATAATTTCAGGTATAGCTCTGTGCCTGCTTGTTAATATCGCCACTGCCCAGCAAGAGTTGAGCACACATTTCATGCGAGGCTTGTGGCAGGGTAATTACACAAATCCTGCCTTCTTGCCAGATGCCAGGTTGACGATTGCGCTGCCCAATGTTTTTAACGACTTGTATTTTTCTGACATTACTTATAATGATGTGGTGAAGAAGAACGGAGCCGGTGAAACGGTCATTGATCTTCGCGGGATAGCGGATGAGTTATCGGATAAAAATTTTCTTCGGGAAGTCCCTATGGTGAATACTTTTGGAATAGGCGTTCGGACGGAGCAGCTTTTTGTCAGCCTGAGTCATGCGATTCGGGGCAATGCTTTTTTGAAGTACCCGAAGGAGTTGATCGAGGTGATTGCAGAAGGGAACGCCCAGTATATAGGTATTCCTGTAGAGATCGGCCCGGACCTGCAGGTCTCTACTTTTCATGAGATCTCTTTAGGGCTGGGCTATCAGATTAATTCCATGCTGACCGTCGGCGGGCGGATCAAATTGATCAGCGGGATCGCTGATCTGTCCACTGATCAGAATAGAAACCGTTTACAGTTACTAACCAGCGATGATATCTACCAGCTTCAGCTGACAAGTAATTACCTGGTCAATTCTTCTCGCTTCTTAAATTATGATGGATTCAGTGACATTGACCTGGATCCTGACTTTGGCAACGGCCTGGGAGAAGGATTTTTCCAGGGAAATATCAGCGTCGGTTTTGATATAGGTGCCAAACTCAGGGTTGGGAGAATGGATGTCTCCTTGAGTATTTTGGACATTGGGCAATTGAACTGGGAAGAAAGCGTGGAAAATTATCGGTATGTGAATGAGTACGAATACGATGGTATTGACATTGAAAATATATTGTTGGATAATGAAACCGGTATCCAAATTGTAGATACGCTACGCGAAATTTTTCAGGGAGATGTGAGTTACAGCTCTTATACCTCACCTCTTGGCACCCGCATGTATTTGAGCGGGACCTATATATTGAATAGTACCTGGAGAGTGGGCGGGGTAGCTTATGCCGAAAATTTCAGAGGGGAATGGTTCCCTGCTTTGGGTGTGAATATTCAAGGCCGTCCTAATCAATTCATCGAATTTGGTGTGCTATATTCTTACCGTGACCGCCGATTTGACAACCTTGGCTTAAATCTGGGCTTAAAACTCGGCCCGGTACAGATCATTGCTGCATCGGACAATATTTTATCCGCTATAGATATTGGAAATGCAAATAGCGCTAATTTCAGAGTTGGACTTAATCTGGCGCTTGGGAGGGTAGAAGGCCCGGTTGATGTGGATAATATTTCCAATCAAGATGATTTTTTCCGGTGAAAAAAGAGGTTGCGGCAGTCGCCGCAACCTCTTTTTTTTATAACAATTTCTTCATTTGCTCTTGCAGCCGCTGCGTAATGAGGGAGGTAATTCTACGGCGAACTTCCCCTTCCTGTTTGGCATAAAAGGCCCATTCTTCTTTCGTAAAATGACCGACGATGCTGCCGAGCAGTATACCTCGCAGGCGATTATCCTTACTAAGGCTGTTGGCGATCCATGCTTGTCGTTTTTCTATGGACATGCCTTCGAAGGGAACTTTGCGTTTAAGGAGGAAGTGGTGGTAAATGTCGACGATGAGGTCGTTTTGCATTTTGAGGATAGGGCGGAGGACGTCGTTTTGGAAACTTTCCATTTCCGTTTGTGCCGGTTTTTCTACCTGAACCTTCGGTCGGATCAGAATTCTATTGGCTGTCATTGGAGTAAGTTTATAGTGGATGAATCAATCTGGTGTCTCAATCCAAGGAGCCGTTGCTCCTTCCACAATGTTGGCCGAAACCGTATGTGGCTATCTGTAACTTTGTTGTTAATATAACACTAAATATTGGTAGAAGGGTCCGTGGGCGTGGATTAAATTCTTGTTAATTCGATAAAAGATGGGGCAATTTGGGATAGAATTTTTAGAGGCAAAAAAAATATTTATGCTGTATAAAAAATGCAGTTGTTAATCCTTGTGTAGATGTAATTTATACATTATCTTTGCAATCGCTTAAAACAAAAGTGAAAAGAAGGGGTATTTGACCACTTCCTTTTACAAAATACAATGTTCGGCGTGGTATCTCAGCTGGTTAGAGCGTCCGTACGGAAGGACGGGAGTTCAAATCGGGAAAGAGGATCAGGCAAGAATAAAATAAGGCGTGGTAGCTCAGCTGGTTAGAGCGTCCGTACGGAAGGACGGGAGTTCAAATCAGGAAAGAGGATCAGGCAAGAATAAAATAAGGCGTGGTAGCTCAGCTGGTTAGAGCGTCCGTACGGAAGGACGGGAGTTCAAATCAGGAAAGAGGATCAGGCAAGAATAAAATAAGGCGTGGTAGCTCAGCTGGTTAGAGCGTCCGTACGGAAGGACGGGAGTTCAAATCGGGAAAGAGGATCAGG
>JAUIKE010000136.1 GCA_030430845.1 Bacteroidia bacterium
AGGGATCAAAAGGCTTTAATTAAACTCTTAGCTTATCATTATTGCTATGACAGGCGAAAGGATCGTTTGAATTTCTTTGAAAATTTATATGATAAAAAATTATCTTGATGCCTATGCGCAAAGCGGCTATTAAAACAGGACCTTTGAACCGCGAAGCGGTGACAGCTTCTAACCTACGGTGGCAACCGTAGGTTGAAAACGTGTACGAAATAAAGCTGTAGCCATACGGCCCGTCTGGGAGCAGCGGCACTTAGGCCTGCTTGCATAAGGTCAGTTAACAGTAGTTAAAAAATTTATCAATGTATAATATGGAGTAAGCACAAATTTACTCCATGGAACACAAAAAATAAGAACTCAATGTTTACATCCCTTTATTTGATAGGTTTTGTTGTGATGGCACTGGGGCTAGCCGCCTGGTTTTATGCCTCGGAAAAGAAAAAGCCGGTTAAGCAACTAAAAAAAGGATTTTGGATCGCTGTGGCTGTTTATGCAGTCGGCCTGATCTGGTCGGTCGCGCCGATCGATTATAAAATGAAGACTGTTTTTCGGGATTTGATGATCCTGGGAGCCAGCGGATTGGTGTTTATGCTCCTTTTCCGTATCAAAAAAGCCATTGTACTGGTACTGGCCATCTGGGCCGTTGCTATGCTGTACATTTTCCGAAATGAACTGAGTATGACCTTCCCACATTACGAAACTGCCGATACGGCGATAGCTGCGGATGGAGAATTGTTGCTGGAGTTTAAGGAAGGGGCCTCTGCAGCCGGCCTGGAAAACGTTTTGAAAAAGTATGACCTGGAGGCCCGCCGGGCCTTTTTTCCGGAACGGAAGTTTGAAACGATCCTGGATGATTATTTAGTTATTGATGTTCCGGACAATAGAATTAAGCAGCTTCCTCGAATAAAAAAGGCATTATCACGACTAAATTCGGTAGAGTGGCTGGAAGAAAACGAAGTGATCCAGATCGATGATCCTGCGGAAAATAAATTGCCGGAAAAAATCCGCAGAAAGTTCGGTGTTGATGATCCGGGCCTCGAATATCTCTGGGGATTCGAAGCCATGGAGATGGATAAGTTGTACAATTATCTTCGCGACAATAACATCAAACCGAAAAAAGAGGCTTTGATCGCAATTTTGGACACAGGAATTGATTCTAAGCATGAGGATATTCGTGACAACTATACCTCTACACAAAAAAAATACGATGACGATCCTAGAGGGCATGGTACGCACTGTGCCGGGATTGCAGCTTCCGTTTCGAATAACAGCCTGGGGATCGCATCCTATGCTCCGGATAATGATTTTGTACAAGTGACAAGCATTAAGGTGCTCAGTGCCTTTGGCTCCGGTACCCAGAAGTCGATCATCGACGGTATTATCGAAGCCGCCGATAAAGGCGCGGATGTAATCTCTATGTCCCTGGGCGGCCGGTCTAATCAATATAAGCAAAGAGCTTACGAAAAAGCCATTAAATATGCTCGCGACGCAGGTGCCATTGTATTGGCTTCTGCCGGCAATTCGAATGATAATGCCAAAAATTTCGCTCCTGCCAATTCCACCGGCCTGATCACTGTGAGTGCGATTGATTCGGATCTGAACAGGGCTTCTTTTTCTAATCATGTTACGGATGTGAAAATGGGCATCGCTGCTCCGGGGGTACAGATCTATTCAACTATTCCTGGAAATAAGTATGATTCTTATAATGGTACTTCTATGTCATGCCCTTATGCGGCCGGACTGGTAGCTGTTATGAAATCAATCAAACCAAGCTTGAATACGGAAGAGGCTTACGATATCCTGAAAAACACTGGTAAAGATACCAAAGATACGTACCGGACCGGAAAGTTGATCTATCCATTTGAGGCTGTAAAAGCGGTTGTAAAATAAAAGAAAGGGGATGGCCAGCGGCCATCCCCTTTCTTTTACTTCATTAATACCACATCCCCTTCAAATATCTCACTGATCCCATCTAGAAATTCAATCCTTGCAAACCAGGTATACACCGCTTGCGGGTTTTCTTCCATCCCGGTACGCCCGTTCCATCTCAAAGTCTGAGCATTTGGTTCTTGGTCCTCAGCTGAAAAAACGAGCTTTCCCCAACGGTCGAATATGTGAAATTCATGTATCCTGCGAACTCCCTGACCGGAGTAAATCGTAAAAAAGTCATTCAATTCATCCCCATTCGGACTGAAGGCATTCGGTACATAGATATTCCGCTGGGTGGAAACGGTGATATTGATGCGAGTGTCGGCTTCACAATTATTTTCAGCAATTACATTTAATAAATAGGTAATGCTGGCATCCGGTTTGGCAATGGGGTTTGGGCAGTCGGTACAGCTTAGACCAAATTCCGGGCTCCAGCTATAGGTGCTGATTGCCTGATCTGTCTGAGCATTGAGTTGAACCGAATCTCCCAGATTGATTTCCAGATCTGGTCCCAGGTCAATGATGATTGCAGGGGGCTCTGAAAGTTGAATGAGGGTGTCAAGTATACAGCCGCCGGCATCCTGAATGCTTAAGGTATAATTGCCGGAGCCAAGGGCCAAAAAGGTTTCTGCCGATTGGAAGGGCTGTCCGTTCAGGGCATACAGGTAGGGTGAAAGTCCTCCGCTTACGGATGTTACAGAGATGAATCCGTCCGCTGCATTGGGACAGGTAGGGGCTTCAGCCACCATTTGAACTTGAAGATTTTGTTCCATTAGCTCGACGCTGGCTGAATCAGTGCAGCCGGAAGCCGTTGTGACACTGACGGAGTAAATACCGGCTTGATTGACATTAATACTAGACTCCGTACTGCCGTTCGACCATTGATAAGCGGCAAAGCCGGGTGTGGCACTCAATTCAATGTTTTCTCCATTACAAATAATATCAGCGCCGGATATTCCAAATCCGCGAAGGTCATCTATAAAAATAGTAATCCGTACCAAACTATCGCATCCATTAAGGGATTGCAGGTTTTTCACAATTAAAGTATCTGAAAATATTGGCTGACCTTCAAATAAATCCCCACTGCATTGGTTAATGGATTCTTCCATATTGTACGCCGGGAAAACAGTGATATTGGTTGTGATGGTACTATCGCAACCATTTAGTGAAACTAAATTTTCCACAATGACCGTGTCACTGGATACTTCAATCCCATTAAAGGATTCGCCGACACATAATTCTATACTATTTTCCTCAGAAAAAACCGGCGCGAAACTTACATTTAAGGTAACGGTGCTGTCACAGCCTTCCTGACTTTGAAAGGTCTGGGTAAATACCCCTTCCGAATCGATCACAAAATTGCCAAAGACGAAGGAGTCACCCTGACAAAGCAGGGTGTCGAAGCTGGAGTTAAAATTGGGGAAAACCATGACATCTGCCCTTACGATACTGTCACATCCATTCATGGAAGTAAGGCTTCTGCTATAGCTTCCTGCTGTAGCAATAGTGGTGTCTCCTAATTGAAAACTTTCTCCTTCACACAAGGCCACATTAATCGCTTCTTCGAAGGCAGGGAAAACACTGAGATCCAGCTGTATGACGCTGTCACAGCCATTTGTGTTTTGCAGTACGATCTGATAGCTTCCCGAGTCAGTAATGCTCGTGTCACCTACCTGAAAAGAGTCCCCCTCACAAATGCTTTCCTGCAATTGGATAAGATCTCGTCCCAATACACTTAACTCCAGGTTTACGATACTGTCGCATCCATTTGCAGAGGGAAGAACGACCTGGAAACTACCGGCAGTGCTGAAGGTCTCGTCTCCGACCTGAACGCTTTCGCCCTCACATATGGTTTCCAGAATGGTGACTTCAATGCTTTCGACTATATCCAAATTAAGCGTTACGAGGCTGTCACATCCCCTACGGGTGGTAAAGGATTGTTGATAGGTGCCGGGGGTAGTTAGAATGGTATCGCCAAAATTATATTGCTGATTGGAGCAAATGCTTAAGTCGATAATGGTATCATAAAGTGGGTGAGTGGTGACCTCCAATGCTATCGTACTATCACAGCCAAATCGGTTGGTGAGCAGAATGTCAAAAAAACCGGCTTTTTTGATAACAAAATTCCCTATTTGTATGCTATCTCCTTCACAAATGCTTTCCTGGATCAAAGTAAAATTAGTTTCAAAAATATTCAGCGTGAGGTTGATAAGGGTGTCCGGGCCGGTCATGGCTGGTAAGGTGATCATGTAATTTCCGCTTTCATCAAAGGTTTGACCACCAATTTCAAAAACCTCTCCCTGGCAGAGATTTATGGTGGTGTCAATGGGGATACCAGTAAGGAAGCTCAAATTGGTAGTGATCACACTGTCACAACCATTAACCGTTTGAATGACATCCAGATAGGTCCCTTCCTCGTCATAAGTGGAATTAGCTACCTGAAAACTTTCACCTTCCGGGATGCTGACGTTAATGGTGGTATCCGCATGGAAAAATATGGGTACACTGCCCCGTTCGGAGATAACACGGCAGCCTGGCATTTGCAATTCGCTTTCTGTATCAGCCAGCAGATAGCGGTATTGTATTCCAACAACTGGGTTTTCGATAAAAAGGCTGTCACTGGTTTCTCCTGCCAGATCAATCCAGTTAGATCCACCGTCCAGACTTTGCTGCCACTGTATGGCCGGATTGGGAAATTCAGATGGGCTGGTTATGGCTGAAAGGGTGGTTGATTCGTCTTCACAAATGGGAGGGTTTATTAATTGGGCCGTTCCGCAAGTGCTGAAGGAGATATTGTCTATGGCCAGATCATTGCCGCCGCCGCCAGGTGCATTGTTTCGGATGGCGAAGGAAACTTCTGTTACTCCAGGCCCGGTGGTGAAGGTAAAGCCGTATCTGTTCCAGGTGTCGTCATTAATGATGTCGCCGGTATTGTAGGATTCAGGAGCCACTTGTAGCAATTCCAATGGGTCATCCACATTGCCAACAATAAAGTCGATGTTGGGGAGAATAAAAACAACTACAGAATCATCCGGGTTATTGGGGCCGAAGACTGGGTTGTTCAGGTTTAAAATGTCGGCAGAGAATTGATAGCGTGTGTTTTCACACAAGCCACTGACAGTGGATCGATAAAAGATCCCGGTTTCGCCCCAGGTCGCATTCACAAACAGGGCATAGCCCAAACTATCCTCGCTATTGTCTTCCAATGGGAGTGTCCAGCAGGGTTCTGGGAAGGCACCCTCGCATATGTCCGTCTCCCACAAATTAATGAGCGAATAGAATCCATCATTCGGCCAGGTCGTATCCTGGTAAATATAGGTGGTGACCCCCGGAGGCAAAGGCGGCCCGAACTGTAGGGTGTCAGAGCCAAAGTCTCCTTCCGGAACCAAATTTTCTCCGGATTGAGCTCCGCAGGATATGCCAATGTTGCTTATTGGGCTGGAAAAACATTCTTCTACCGGCCTGAAATTAAATCCGACCGGCTCTGAGATCAGCGCACAAGTGAAATCAAACAACCGGTCAAAGCTTTCGGCCGCCCGAACTCTGACCAGGCCATCCAAAGGCATGGAGGGAATCGTAACCGTATTCTGCTCCGTAGGCCCACCGAACTCTTCCCAGTTAAAACCGCCGTCGCGGGATAGTTCCCATTGATAAGCTCCGGTCATGAAGGCGGGAATATCCACCTGGACCTCCACCGGATCGCCTGCACAATAGGTTTGTGGATTGGTCTCGCTGAGTGTAATGACTGGACCGCAGCGTTCCCAAACCATATTATCGATGGCGAAAATATTGCTGAGGTCTCCGTTCGTATTGTTGCGAATTTGTATTCTAACATCACCTCCCATTGCAGCGTTAAAACCAGCGGTATAGGTATGCCAGATACTATCTTGGGGCAAGAAACCAAAGTTTTGAATGGATACTCCGTTTACAAAAAGCTCTAATTCAGGGAAAGAATCAGCCGTCAGCCCCGGTTCAAATAGATTAAGGGCATCAAAAGTAAATTGATAATCGGCGCTATCACATAAAAAAACGCTTTGTTCCCAGAAGAAGGAAGCTGTATCGGTGCGGACGACCATCATGTATCCTTCTGGATTGTCAAACTCATTATTATCTCCAATATCAATCCAATTTGCAGCGTCCATAGATAGCCAGGGCGTGGTATTGTTGGTCAAGGTGTAGGTACCCGGAAGCAGGGTGTCCGTTCTGGAATAGGTATACCAGGGGGGCGCAAAATAGAGGGTGTCCGGAGAAATATTGGCTTGCCCAAAGCCAAAATCTGCCCAATCTGCGAAGTTGAAGCCGGCACTTTCACAGTTTTGGCCGTAGGTAAAAGAACCGGGCAGTAAAATTAACAGCATAATCGGTAGGGTGTAGAATCTCATTGTATTGGGTATTTTTGAGGGGATGAAGGATGTATTTTTTGTGTCATCGACACAAAAAATACCTCCTTCATGCCCTTTTCAGCAATTAAAAATACCCAAATTTCTGAGGAAGGGCAGGAATAATGACTTCGTATGTAAGGTTTCTTTCAAAACTCTTCCAGAACAGACGTCCCTTTTGAGCCATCTCCTGAGGTCCACTGCCATTCTTCCAATAAACGGATTTTACCATTAGGCAGAATTTCAGGGGTGGATCTGCATTGTCCGGTCATGAGCTCGCCTCTGTTATTGATCTGGTGGTATCGCATGTCAATATGTCCCTTTTCATTCACTAGCCCAATCAGATGGCCTTTTTCAATTTTCCCACCGGAGTAATCGCAGCTGAGGATATTTCCATCTTGCTGATAGTGAAATATGGTTTGCTCTGATGTTTCACTATTAGTTGACTGGCTGACCGGCCTGAACCTTTTGCCATGATAGTTGATCATTGCGTATTTTTTATTCCCCAGGTTTTGCACCAGCTAGGGTAATCCTTTTCTATTAATTTTTCCGGCCAGCTACCCAGCCAGCTGTAGCCTGTTCTGCGCTCAACATCAATCTCAGAAAAGGCATATTTTATTTCACTGCTTCGATCTGAAAAAATGGGGTAGTTGGTACCGATTTCGTAAAACCTGGCCCAGTACGGCTTAGAACTTTCAGGATCAAAACCGATGACGCGATCAAATCCCTTTGGAGCACTGGCATCTTCCTTGTTGATAATTCTGATACCTGTGATCTTTACCTTTTCAAACCAGGCGACGGCACTATTGATTGCTTTAATTACTTCCGGGCCCGGGTTTTCTATTTTCATTAAATATCTCACGACCCCTACGCTTTCACTACCACTGATAGAGGGGTGTTCATATGCCCGGGCTTTCGCGGGCTTTAAACTTTCGGGATCATATTGTGCGCACCAGGCCGTAAGCTCTCCGTCCACCTCTATCTGGGTTTTTAGAATTAATTCTAAACCTTTATCAATAGCTTTTTGAATTTTGGAAATTCTTGAGGAGTCCACAAAGTCAAATTTTCCTTTGGCAATTTCGCTTAAAATATCCATTACACCCATCATCGCTCCGTCATTAAAGGTGATGTCTGAATAATAGCCTTTTCTGAGAGGATAAAATTGTGGCCATCCTCCATTTTCATATTGTGCTTCTAGTAGGTAATCAATTCCCCTGAGAAAGCTTTCTTTAAACCTCGGGTCCCCGGTTTTTCTGAACACTTTGGCCAAATACCTCATCTGCGTATGAGTAGCCCGGTTATCAATGGTTGATTGAGCTAAACTGCTGCGGTTTTCTTGTTGTTTTTTTCTGATTTCCTGAATGTCGGCCTCACCGAGTACCTGCGCCATGTTGATATTTTTGGGCCATCCTCCATTATCTAACTGGTAAATCAATAAGTTATCCGCTATCCTGATGGCTTCTTCGCTTGAATACCAGTCCTCTTTCTGTTTGAGCGCTTCTCCCCAGTTGGGTTGCAGCCATTGCCAGCGCTCTGCCCAATCCAGCAGGGCTTCATTTCGCCATTTTAGAACGGTCTTGGCGCCTTGCCAGATATCGTCGAACTGCTCAGGAGAGGACAGGTCAGTATACCAATTGGCTCCAAGCTGGTAATCGGTTTCACTTTGAGGTCCCGGCCAGGTATTGCTGACCACCACTTGCCCTTTATAGTCGGGGAAGCCGCGGATATCGGAAGTGATCCGATAGCTCAGCGTTTCCGTTTTTTTAGGAGCATATCGGACCACGTACTGTCCTTTCCCGAGATAGTAGCCGGCCCATTTTTGTTCGCCGACACCTGCCTGTACGGCCATGGTAAAACAAGCCGAGTCGGGGGGCATATTTACTTTCGGGCCCTTCAAGTGCAATTCCATTACGGAGTATACCGGAATGGTATCCTTTAAGGTAGTGGTTCGGTTAAAGACCACTCTGCTACTGTGTTTCAATTTTTCAAATTGTCCACCCCAGCTTTCTCCATAAGGATCATTGGGATTGCCATTCATAACATAGAGTAGGGAAGGAGTGTCTCCCATTTTAATATGCCCTTCGTAGTATTTGTTAAAGCTTTTACCTAAGGCTCCGGCATTTCTTATATATTGATCCTTGTATTTCTCATTGCCCAGGTTTCCGCTCACGTAATTTTTATTATTAGAGAATAAGCCCCTATAGGTGGCATTGGCTTCGATAAACCACAGGTCGGGGAAGTTCTCTGCGATGTAGGCATAGCTATTGGCACTCCATTTTTTATTGGGACCTCCGATCCAGTAAACCCTGATCTTGTTTTGGATTTCGGGAGCATCGTGTAAGGCCTGGGCCAAATCTTCCAGGCCGCCCCAGACGAGTACCCATAAAGGCCGGTCACTTTCTTTTTGGGCACATTGAACGATCCAGTCAGAGCCTTCTGTGGAAGAGGCATATCCTGAAAAAGGAGCCAGGCCACGCCGACCTTGTTTGCATATGGATCGCAAATAGTCGACGGAGGGAAAACCCTTTCTATGCCTTTTTAATCTTGGCAGATCTTCCTTATAAAGATCGATCATGCGCAATATTTCTTCTTTGGAGCCCGGGCCATAGGAAGGAGAAGACACCAGCCCTTCAAGGTCCAGCATATCACTGTACATGAGTAAATGGATCATCGATTGATTGTCATCCGGGTCAGTACCTCCAATGTCAGTACTGATCAGTACTCTGGGTTTGGCTGATCCTGTTTGTTGTGCTGTCAGAGTACCCGAATAAAGGAATAGGGTAAGTAGGATTAGCAGTCGGTACATAGGCTTTTTGTTTTAATTAGTAAATTTAGCCTCGATTTTAGATAAAAGCTTCCTGTTTTTTGGGTGAAATATGTTGAATTCCGAGGTTTTGATTCTTTTTAGGCTTCTTATTGGGAGGCATCTATGGCCGTGGGCTAATGCCCACGGTTACCGATATGACGCTTCGCTGGAGCTTTCCACAGGCAGATTGCCCACGGTTACCGATATGACGCTCCGCTGGAGCTTTTCATAGGCAGATTGCCCACGGTTACCGATATGACGCTCCGCTGGAGCTTTCCATAGGCGGTTTGCCCACGGTTACCGATATGACGCTCCGCTGGAGCTTTCCACAGGCAGATTGCCCACGGTTACCGATATGACGCTCCGCTGGAGCTTTCCACAGGCAGATTGCCCACGGTTACCGATATGACGCTCCGCTGGAGCTTTTCAGTATGCGGTTTGCCGTCAATTACCGATATGACGCTCCGCTGGAGCTTTCCACAGGCAGATTGCCCACGGTTACCGATATGACGCTCCGCTGGAGCTTTTCAGTATGCGGTTTGCCGTCAATTACCGATATGACGCTCCGCTGGAGCTTTTCAGTATGCGGTTTGCCGTCAATTACCGATATGACGCTTCGCTGGAGCTTTTCATAGGCAGATTGCCCACGGTTACCGATATGACGCTCCGCTGGAGCTTTCCAGTATGCGGTTTGCTGTCAATTACCGATATGACGCTCCGTCCATGTGGGCCGTATGGCTGGAGCTTAGAATTGACGAACATAACAGCCCTCTGGAACTGTTTTCTTAATTGGCTATTGTCGGGTAAGCCTTAAATTACCCAGCTGTATAAGGAAAATCATCGATGATCCTATCCATCAACGCGTCGATCGACGGTTCGATCTTCTTAGGAAAATTGTTTTTTGCATACCAGGCCACCATTTCTTTAGCCCCTTCCCGAAAAGGAGTTTGAGGCTTAAAATCCGGGACCAGGCTCTTGATCTTGGAGTTGTCAAAAATCATACTGTGAGATTTGTCTCCCAATAAACCATCTCCTAAATCCTTGTCGTATTGGGCGATCAATTTGGAAGGTACATGTACCAATTTGGGTGTTACGCCCAATTCCGCAGCTACGATCTGGTAAATATTATTCCAGCTTAACCATTCGTCCGAAGTAATTTGGTATGCTTCGTTGATGGCCTCTTTTTTTCCGAATAAGCCGACTAAGCCTACGGCAAAATCCTTATTGTAAGTCAACGTCCAGATGGAGGTTCCATCCCCTGGTACGATGACCGGTAAGCCTCGTTTCATTCTTTCCATGGCTGTCCGGCCGCCTATTAATGGGACCATCGTTTTATCATAAGTATGCGAAGGACGGACAATGGTAATTGGAAACCCGTTTTTTTGATATGCTTCCTGCAAGACCTTTTCGCAGGCAATTTTATCTCTGGAGTATTGCCAGAAGGGGTTATCCAGCGGCGTTTCTTCTGTTACTGGCAATTGTTGAGGGGGCGTCTGGTAAGCAGAAGCCGAGCTAATAAAGATGAACTGATCGGTTTTGCCGGAAAATAATTGGATGCTGTTTCGGATGTGGTCTGCGGTAAAAGAAATCCAGTCGACCACCACATCGAAGGTATGGCCTTGGAGTACCTTTTGGGTTGCTTCCAGATTCCGGACATCTGATACCAGGGTTTTTACCCCTTGTACTTTTCGAATGTCCGAGCTTTTGCCTCTGTTCAAATGATACAGCTCCATTCCTTTTGCAATGGCTAATGCTGAACAGGCGGAGCTGATGACGCCGGTTCCTCCGATAAATAGTACTTTCATGTTAAGTTGATTTTATAGTTCTTTTTTCGCTACTGAAACCCACCTGGGAGCATCGTCGATTTCCTGACGGAGCAATAAATTCAGCTGAGCCGCATGATGCTGGACATGTCGCATGTTGTAAAGTAGTACTTCTAAAACCGAATAGTTCTTATACTCATTTATCCAACGGGAGTTGGCCATCTCATCTGTCAAGCTGGCTATTAGATCATGACATTTGTTCCGGCTGTGCTCAAGGTAGGAGAATAGTTCATCCTTGCTGTAGGTCCTGTCTGGCATCGCTCCGTCAGGATCGAATTCAGATAAAGTAAAAGGAGTGGGAGGAGAAAAATGCTCGGGGTCCAGTGTGAGATAATAATCCAGATAAAACAGACAATGATAGGCGTTGTACCAGAATTTTTTCTCTGTATCCCAGAATTCCGGCGGGCACAGTTGAATGGCATTTTCGAGCATGTCGATGCTTGCTCCGAATTGCCGCCAGATGGTTTCTTTGAATGTCGGATTCATTTTTTGTTGAGTGATTTTTACTTTTTATCGGTTAATAGTGAATCAATTTCCGGAACCTTTCCGACCAGTTCAAGCATTTCTTCGAAACGTGGATCCACATTCAGGGGGTTAACGAGGGGGTCTGCTTTGAACATCATGATAGAGCCAACCCGGTGCCTGATGGCTTTTTCCAAATGGTGGAAGGCATTATCGAAATCACCCAAACAAGTGTACAAAACTGCCAGGTCAATGGTTAGTCCGAATCCTTGCGGGGATTGTTCATGCAGGGTTTTTAATTCTTCGAGGGATTCAGTCGCTTTTTCCAGTTGACTCCGTCACCATATACGTCGTTTGCATCAAAAACAATATCACCTAAGTGGATGCCGATCCGCAGGGGTACTTCCCGGCCAGACTGGAACTGCTGCTGCATAGATATGGCACACTCCACTGCTTCTACAGCACTTTTGAAAATGCTTAAGGTACCATCGCCATAGTATTGCAGTACCTTGCCGTGACATCGGTCGTGCTCTTGCTCAAAAACCTCCCGGTGGCGCCGGCGAACAGCAGAGGCGTTTTGTTCATTTTGATGCATCATGGCGGTGTATCCGACGATGTCGGTGAACATGATAGCAGCGAGTTGACGGTTAGTTTTCATTATATGAGTTCTATTCAGAAACAAGATAATCAACTGCCTGAACAAAAATGAATTATGACTATATTTACTTCGTTGTTTTCCCTCCAACTGCCGTGAGTACGCTATCGATAGGTTCCCATAACTCAATTTTATTTCCTTCTTCATCCATAATGTGAACAAACTTACCGTAGTCATAAATTTCGATGCTATCAACAATAGTCACACCATTTTTCTTGAGCTTTTTCACCAGTCCTTCAATATTCTGAACTCTGTAATTTATCATAAATTCTTTTTTTGATGGAACAAAGTATGGACTATCTTTTTGGAATGGACTCCATTGGAGATAGTTAATCTCCTCAGGTCTGTTTGCATTCCTAAATTCAAAACTTGCTCCCCATTGGTTGACTTCAAGTCCTAAATTTTTGGAATACCACTCTTTGGTTTTTTCGGGATCATTGGAAAAAAAGAAAATGCCCCCGATTCCAGTTACCCTTGGCGTGGTATCTATTGGTGAAATGGAGGTGACCGTTTGGTTTATTTCGTCAGTTGTAGCATCCGTTTGATTGGTTGAAGGCTCACAACTGAAAAAAAGGCTTATTAATAAGATTATTGTATAAACTTTATTCATAATTTCTTGATTATTAATATTTAAATTATCAAAAAATGCTGTACTAGCCTAATAAATACCTGGGAAGAATAATTGGGGAATAGAGCAATTGGGGTAAATGAACCACTTGTCAAGTACCAAAAGCAAATAGAAACTGCTTGTATTGGGATACACGACAGGCATTTTTACCATATATTAAGTTTCTTTTCAAATCGAAGTGAATTTTAGATATGAAATCCAGCAATTATTTTCTTTTACTACTACTTAGTTTTGTATTCATCCAATTAAGCTATGCTCAGGAAACTGAGAAATTAATGCTTTCCGGCCAGAGCGTGGAAGATAATGTTAGCTAGGATTTCTATTGTACTGGGGGGCATGGAGCCGGCCTGGATGATTATTGGAATCTGATGCTATCCAACCCACTCTCAGCCGGCTTGTTTTTATGGGATTTTTCGGATGAGGCTGTTGTGCGTACAGATAAAGACGGAATACTGGATTCCGATAAAGCTTCCGGTGCCGATGGCATACTTGGTCCTTATCGGGAAAAAGAAGGAAGTTTTTATACCATAAAAGAAATATGGTCTCCCATATTCGTTGAAAAAAAATACCTTACCCCGGCATGGAACGGAAAATTGACGATCGAGAATCGCTATGATTTCACAAATACGAATGAGTGTAGCTTCTCCTATCGCCTCAAAAAGTTTAATTCTCTGGATGGAGCAACGGAAGAATTAGAAGGAAAAATCAATGCGCCGGATATTGAAGCGGGGGGTAAAGGAGAGATTGAATTATCACTGCCTTCTAATTACAAAGATTTTGATGTCTTATATTTTACAGCTACAGGTCCTGACGATCAGGAGCTCTTTACCTGGAGCTACGAATTAAATTCACCGGCATTTTTCACCCATAGAGTTTTGAATGGACAATCCGCTGGAAACCAGGAAGTAGTGAAAAGTGAAGAAGATTCACTTTATGTTCTTTCTGCAGCCGGTGTTACGGTTAAAATCAGCAAAACTACAGGTCTGCTCAGGGAGGTGAAGAACGCCGCCGGAGTCATTCCATTATCTGACGGCCCAGTATTCATTACAGACCAACAGATTAAGTGCAAAGATGTCTCCTTACTTGCTGAAAACGGAACGTACCGCATTGATGTCGTATATGCTTACCCAAATGGATGGGATGCCTATCGTTTCTCCTGGATCATGCAGCAAAACGGAGTACTGCAGTTAGATTATGATTACCGGCCCTGGGACAAAATTGAAATGAGTGGGATTACCTTTAAATTTCCTGAAAAGGAAATTGAAGGAGCACAGCTATTTGCCAATGGACCCTATAGAGTATATAATAACCGGCTCAAAGGCGGCACACTGAATATTTGGGATAAGGAATATAATGATGCCATTACGGGAGAGGTTTGGGAGTACCCGGAGTTTAAGGGCTATTATTCTTTGTTTTATGGGATGAAACTCAATTCTCCGACACCCTTTGAGGTATATTGCGCCTCGGGAGATGTGTTTTTACATCTATTCACGCCTACCATTCAACAACAATACGATCCGGAAAGGAATTTTACCCATCCACCTTACCCTTCGGGAAATATTTCATTTTTGGATGCCATACCGCCTGTAGGGACAAAATTCCAGGGGCCGGAAAATTTTGGACCTCAATCTCAATTACATAGGTTCAAAGGGTTTAGTGAAACGCCGAATATGAAAAACAGCTTGTTTTTTAAGTTTAATGAATAGCGTAGTTTATTTTTCAAACATCTGAATCGTATAATCCAGCAACTCTATTCCTCCATCACTCCCATGGCCGGGTACAACTATTTTCAAATCTGGCCACTTATTTTTAATTTTCCGGACCGTATTGGCCCATTCTGAAGGCGTGGCGTCTGCCAGATTCCCTTTACCTGATTTGACGGACTTAATGAGGCAGCCTCCAAAAAGCGCCTTTTGGGCAGGTATGTAGCCCACTATATTATCCTTGGTGTGCCCTTCTCCGAAATAAGATAAATACACCTTTTGGCCGCCGATTTCAATTATTTCCTCTGTATCGAAGCCTTTTTGGGGTAGCAGGTCCTGGTTTTGGGATCCCAGGATTTTTATCGTCCGATCATTAGAAAAGGAGGGAACCGCCCGGTCATGAAATTCTTCTAGGCCACCCAGGCAATCCTCATGAAAATGAGTAACGACTATAGCCTTTATATTTTTTTGCTGCTCATTTTGGATCCAGTGGATGAGTT
Source organism: Bacteroidia bacterium (assembly GCA_030430845.1). Taxonomy (GTDB): domain Bacteria; phylum Bacteroidota; class Bacteroidia; order Chitinophagales; family Saprospiraceae; genus JANQPA01. Next base: position 14,883 of record JAUIKE010000136.1, read on the forward strand.
CCAGGGAAGATTCACTGTCAGTAGGGGTGTCAAAAACGATGGCTTCGTTCTGATTGAAATAGATCATCCCATTGCAAGGGACCTTTCCAAACTCATTCGTATTAAGATAGGAGAGGTGGACGAATACGTCTTTGCTGATTTCTTTGATTTTTAAGTTGTCGGACTCATAGGAGGACCAAGTTCTTTTCTTGCTTGCACAATTGGTGAAAAGGGTGGCAAGAATTAAAAGCCAGGTTAGTATTTTCATTTTTTCTGTAAGTAAAAGCGGTTATACAATATTACCACAAGTATTTATCAAATTCTTTGAATTAACCGTATGTCTAAATATCTACAGAATTCTGCACTTTTTAGTTCTTTTTGAGCTTGCTTACAACGCTTAATATATGAAGCAAAGCGAAGAATGAGCTATGATTTCATATATAGTGTTATGTACATTTTTTCCTTTTACTCTGTTCCAATTAAGGATATTAATCCATCTGAAAGTGTTCCTCGCCAATTCACGTAATTATGCCCTCCTTTAAATTCACGATAATCTACTTCATAGCCTTTTATTTCAAGGATATCTCGAAACTGTCTATTCATTCCGAGCATTGATGCACCGGCATCATATAGTCCGATATCCATATAGAATTTGATAGGCAATCGTTTACTCTGTTTATATAAATTGATTAATTTTCCATTATCTTCTGGGTATATCCAATGGTTTTCATTATCAGTCCCTTTTATCCAATAGGAACCTGATTGCGAAAGGACATTTCCTATTACATCTGAGTGCCTAAAAGCGATAAAGCTTGACGCAAAACCTCCCCGACTTGAGCCTGCTAAAACAATCTTATCAGAGTTGGGATGAATGTTATATTCTGAACGTGCCCAGGGTACAAGTTCATTTGCAATAAAGTCTCCAAATTTCTCGCTCACCAAATCTTTACTGCGTTTACCCATAGACCATACTAAAATGGTGATAGTAGGTGTGATTTTGTTCTCTGCAGTAAGGTTGTCAATTATCGTTGGTGTGGGTATTCTGGAGCTTCGACTGGGCCTTGCTCCATAGGATTCCCCATCAAAAACGATTAAAAGATTATGAGATGTCTTTGAATCATAATATGCAGGTAAATAAACAGATATTTTCCGTTCTTCATCTAAAATTTTGCTTTTGATTGATGTTGGAATCAATGTTCCTTTGCTCACATTTTCTCTCTCGTAAATGTAAGTCTGTTCAGGGGCATTTGGCATTTCAACGGTTCCATCGTAAGCGTGTAGGACATCTCTATATTCAATTTCGCCATTTGGACCTGCTTTATCTAAAATAAAAAAATTGAAGCCGTAATTGAAACGAGCATCATTAGGAACTCTTTGTGTAACAAAATGAAGTTTTGTGCCTGGTAATCGCTGAAATCGCAATCCCAAAAAATCAGGACCGCCACTTAACATTACATATTCTGTATTATGATTTGGCACACAAAAATAGGTGACCAACATATTGGCGTTATCACCTTTAATTGGTTCAATAATATGCCTATCAGGTTGGTTGGCTATGAAGTTGTCAATAGCATTCTTATCGGTAAGTGCAGATTCCCATAGATTGTATAGGGTTTCTGTTGGGAGCTCCCTTTTGGTAATACGTTTAGTATTTTCCGGCAAGCTTAAAATCCGTTCTACTTTTAAAGTGTAATTACCTTTTTTAGCATCTTTTTCGAGAGAATGAACGACCAATTTGTATATACCGGATTGATTGGCAGTAATGTCAATCGGTTCCTTTCCGTCTTTTCCGTTTGGGCTGTCAATTTGCTTTAAAAGTTCACCTTCCGGGTAATATACATCGATTACCAAGTCTATCCCTTTCTGAATCAGCTTTCCGGTGATTGCCATACCATTCTCTAATTGAATAGTATAAGTATGCTTTTCGTTAGAAGAAATGGTGCTATTGATTATTCCTTCAGCAATTAATTCTTTAATGCTTTCATTCTGTGCAAAAACCGTATTACTAAGATTCAATATCAAAAATGTCAGGATTGACCTAGTAAGTATTAAAAAAATCTTCATTAAGTTTTATTTCTATTTTGATTAGTTCTAATTGTACATAATGATCGTATACCTGATGTAGCCAGCTTTTGTTGACTATGGGCAGGTATGTATTGTTGCAGGCAGTACTCCATCAATTACTTCTCTAAATATTTTTTTATATCTACTTTCTGAACGGTGAGATATTGTCCAATATGATGATCAAAGTCTGAATCTGTTGTGACCAATACTAAATTTAAAATCCATCCAGTTGCCGCAATCCACAGATCATTTTTTTCCATATTCCTGGCTGAAAATTTTGCTGGGGCATCAGCTAACTTGCCCCTAATCAAGCTGAGCGAATAAATCCTCTAATGATTCTTTTATTTCGAGTTCTTCAGCCATTTGAAAAAACTCCTCCTTGGACATAGGCTTGTAATTTTGCTCTCTTATCATTTCTTCAAGACTAATGTGGTCTTTAATAGTAGTAATCACTTTTTGCCAAAGAGAGCTTTTCCCTTGAATTTCATCTATTTGGACTTCCAATTTGGAAAGTTGGGTTTCATCCTCAATGTTCATAATTCCTTCAATAAGTTTCTTTTCTATGATCTAATTTTTCAGCTATCCTGCTTTGTTTTATCCAAAGATAACGTCTTTTATACTTCCATTCAATTTTTCAACGAATGGTAATTTCTTGCCCATTCTTTTTCTAAAAAACTTCTGCTTTGGAAAATTGAATCACTTAACTCAGGTTTATTTTTATCCAGATATAAAAGTCTCCACTTAAGTACTGAAGTATGACCATTCTTGCAAGAAAATCTAATTGTTTAGGAAGGTCTTGCCGGAAGCTATACTTAAAAATTCACCCCGATGTAAATGTTTGGCTCAAAAAGAAAGTAGTTTCTCCATTTATCGTCCAACTCCTTAAATCCCTCAGGAGCATTGTTATCAAACATCCAGTGCTGACAATGAACCTGCGGTTCTATGAAAAATCGTTTTTTCTTACCAATTGGAATATGGTAGCCAAGATGATACGAATTATAAAGTTTAAAATCATTTCCAATTTTGTTACCGTTTAGATCCAAATAGGTTTGAAATTGCGGTAGAACTTCAACAGTTGCAAATAGCCCTTTCCAAAGCATACGCTGGTATGTTACACCTATTCCTGTTTCTCGCACATGTCCTGGATAGAATTCACTTTCTGAATCCAGCTTATCCAAAAGACCATCCCACCATGTGATTCCCATTGGTTGAAACAATCGCCAGGTAGCAAACTTCAGCCCTATGAAGTTCTTATTGTCCAGGTTGCGTTTTATATGAAACTCTATGTGTTGTGTACTTTGTCGATCGCCCCAGGAATCCCCGATAGGATCTGTTACAATAAAATAAGGAAAACTTATCCTGTACTTATGGGTTACTTCCGTTTCTTTATCCTTTGATGAGTTGGTTTGAGCAAAAGCACTAAGTGTGCAAAAAAATAAAAGAATTGTTAATAGGCTTTTCATGATGCTAATAATTTTTTTTTAAAAATTCCGATGGCTGCAAAGCATTCCCGTAATCATCATTAGTTCATCTAGTAAAGGGGAAGGAATCATCATCCGATGATTATTTACTCTGCTTTATCGATTTGATAATGCAAAGATGGAGTGGAAAGGAAGGTGAATCGTTCTGAAATGAAATTTCGAACTTAATAGTGAGATTTGACACCTTTTAAAAAGAACAAATTTTTAGCTCTTTTATAAAGGAGGCAATGAAATGTTTTTTGAGTGGATTTTACCTTAAAAATAGCTTTTCCGAAAACTGATCATTGAGCACAACCAGGTAAATTTGAGCGGGCAATCGGCTACAGTTTATTTGAACATTATTAACAGCATCAAATTGCTTGGCCATCAGCAGGCGTCCGTCCGTGGAATAGATGGCCACCTTCCTGATTTTGGCGTCCTCAGAGCCCGAAATGGACAATTGCCCTTCATATGCATCTACCTGGAAGGGAGATCCGGTCGGCTTAAGATCGGACACGGAGGTCACCGGTGAAGATTGTTGAAGGATGATGGTAGGTGTGGCCGTTGGCCCACCACTCCAGCATAGCACTTTGCACCCCATTGGTTGCTGCGTTCTCTGCAATCTGGGCCAGGTTCTCATCCGTTCTGCCGGCATAGGCGTGAAAGGAATATTCTTTCCAATATTCTGAAATGCCCGGGACGGCAATAAAATCGGTGTACATCCGCCCCAGGGCATTAAACAAATTAGTGTTAGAGCAAGCTATAAAATCTGGTTGATAGCCGATCTTTTTGAGGCGGTTCCCGGCCGCTACCATACATTCGCCCACCAATGTGCCGGTCCCAAATTTGGCCACATCCGGCTCAAGCAGCACTTCAACTCCATCGGGTACAAAACCGTATTTGTCAGCCATATGGAGAAAAACGGCTTCAATAAACTCGGCATATTCTTCGGGCTTTTGATGAATGATCTCACCACCATTCCCGTCGTTCAGCTGTTTTGTAAAAGCTACCACACACAGATTAATGTAGAGCTCTTCATTTTGCTGAGCCAATCGATTTCGTATGGGGATGAGTATGCTTTCGATATTTTTGTCCAACTCCGTAAAATGAAAGCCGACCCAATTAATGCTATCCGGATCGTTATTATCATTGACCGTGGCGTAGCGCATACTTCGCCAGGTTTCGTACTCGATGAGACTGTCTTGATATTGTTGGTAAAAATCAACGGCATTTTCACTACCTGATCGGACTTCCAGGCGCAATCTATTGATTCCCAGTGAATCCACTGTTAGCTTGACCAAATCTTCCATTACATAGGCTTCCAGACCATCGGGCAGGAAGCCTCCGTTCTCCCATCGGTCGACGGTTTGGAAGGATTGACTCAAATCAATGGTGATGTGTTGAGCAGGAAGGTCGCAGACAAAGAACAGCAGGACTAAAAGGATACAACTTTTGGGCCGTTTCATAGGATGCATTTTTTGAGTACTGATTGTTGTATTTTACAGGGTCGATCTATTATATCAGCCCCACAAAGATACTCACATAATAAATACCTGCCAACACAAATACCCCTCCGGCAACATACCGCATGACCCGTTCTACTTTGGTAATTTTATTGAAAACACCACTTACCTGGTGGGCAGCGGCAACCAATAAATACGTGAACAAAATTACCGGCAAGCCAGTGCCTATAGCAAATACGACCGGGAGATAAAGACCTGACGCACTTGATATGGTCATTGGGATCAGCATGCCGAAATACAAAGCCCCGCTATACGGACAAAAAGCCAATGCAAAGACTGCGCCCAGTAAAAAGGCTCCCCATAAGCCTTGGCCTTTGAAGTGTTCCGATAATTTTTCCTGAAAATTGGATTTTCCGAAAAAATTAAGCCTGATGACATTGAGCATGATCAAGCCAAGAATGATCAGCAGAGGCCCGAGATACTTTTCGCCATTTTGTTGAAATAAACGGGCAACATTAAACTTACTCGCTCCAAAATAAAGCACTAGTCCAATCACAGTGTAACTGAAGGCTCTGCCCATCGAATACAACACGCCACTCCACAATACCTTTTTCTTAGAGGATATATTCTTTGAAATATAGGCAGTTGCAGTGATGTTCGTAGCCAAGGGGCAGGGGCTAATGGCCGTCATCAGGCCCAAAACAAGAGCAGATAAAATGGGAATATTGTAGCTGTCTAGAATTGATTGTAAAAAATCCATTATAAGCGTTTGAGTTGCTCTTCGATTTTCTTTTTCAGTTCGCTGGAAAACGCCTCCTTCTCCGTTCCCTTTGTGAACGCAAAGTTGGTGAGGTCAATGTGCTGCTCCTTTCCATCTTTAATCACATTAATGAACAGCGCTGTTCCTGCGGCCTCAAATCGTTCGGCTAACTGATAATTTTCTTCCTCATCTACATTGACGGTTTTAAATTCGAGTTTTCCCGCTTTTACGGCATCCTGGAAATAAGTGTCTACAGTGAACTTTGCATTTTCTTCAATGGCTTTACACGTAAAACAGCGATGTGTTCCGTAAAAATCAATCAATTCAACTTTAGTGCCCGCTTCTGTTGTCACAGCGACCTGGCCTTCGTCCTGGCTCTGGCAAGCGGTAAAAACAAGTAAAAAGGCAAATGATAAAAATGGTAAATACTTCATGCTTTTGAATTTAAAGAATGATGTTAAACAAATACCCGGAAATGATGATACATAGCGTCACCACTCCAAAGAAAATTCCAATTAATTTGAGGGTCATTACTTTTTTGAGCAGCATTCCTTCTGGTAGGGAAAGCCCCACGACCCCCATCATAAACGCAATGGCTGTACCGAGTGGAATCCCTTTACTAACCAGGACCTGAACGATGGGTAAAACGCCCGAGGCATTGGAATACATCGGCACGGCGAGGATTGTTGCGGTGGGTACAGCAAAAAGATTATCCTTGCTCATGTATCTTTCAAAGAAACCTTCCGGAATATAGCCGTGCATCAGCCCGCCGATCGCTATACCTACAAGAACATAGGGGAGAACGCCTGTGAGAATTTTTATCACCTCGGCCCAAATGACAGGCAGGCGCTCTCTGAAAGGCGTTTTCTCCAGTTGAAAGCTTTCACTTTCCTGTTCGGCATTGGCAAGCACTTCTTTGATCCAGGGGGTCAGAAAACGCTCCAGCCTGAACTGCCCCAGTATGATTCCCGCCGTCATGCCCAGCAGTATCCCGCTGATGACATAAATCAGGGTGATTTTCATACCGAATAGCCCCACAAAGAGGCCGATCGCCACTTCATTGACCAAGGGAGAAGTGATCAGGAAAGCAAATGTTACGCCCAATGGTATGCCTCCTCTTACAAAGCCTATGAACAAAGGCACGGAAGAACAAGAGCAGAAGGGCGTCACCACCCCAAAAAGGGAAGCCATCAAATACTCCAGTCCATACAGCTTATTGCGGGATAGGAAATTCCTGACCTTTTCTATGGGGAAATAACTGTTCACAATTCCCATCAAAAAAATGACAAGGAAAAGCAGCAACAATATTTTTAAGCTGTCATAAATGAAAAAATTCAGGGCCTCCGCAAGGTGCTGTCCGGGCTCCATGCTGAGCAGTTTAAATACTACCCAATCTGCGAATTGTTCTATCCAGTCAAACATTTTGTGAGCCCTTCATCAGTTGCTAAATAGTTCTTTTAATTCAGATTTTGAGGGGACCCTGCCTTTGATGGCTACCTCTTCGTCTATGACTACTGCAGGCGTGGAGAGGATGTTGTATTTCATGATCTCCATGATGTCTTCCACTTTTTCAACATGGGCTGCTATGCCTGTTTCTTTTATCACTTCTTCTACCAGAGCGGTAGTTCTTTTACATTTAGGGCAATCGGTACCGAGAATTTTTATCTCTTTCATGTCGTTTAATATTTTAAATCGTTTATCGTAAATAAACGATTGGTTTTGGTAAAAAAATGCTATTCAAAAAAGGCAGCAAAAAGCAATTTGGCCTTTCTCCAGTTATCTTTGTTGATGCAGTATTTGATTTTGGGCGGATTAATTTCGCCCTGGATCAGTCCTGCATTTTTTAGTTCTTTCAAATGTTGAGAAACCGTGGATTGGGCAATAGGCAGGGCTTCTACCAAATCGCCTGTGAAGCAGCAGCTTTGATTACTCAAAAGGCGAAGGATTTCCAGCCTGGTTGGATGAGCAAGGGCCTTGGCAAATCTGGCCAACTCCTCTTGACTGTCTACTGAAAATTTTTGTTCCGCCAGTACTTTCATGTTTTTAATTTATCGTACATCGTAAATGTACGATTGGTTTTTTATCTGTACAAGTATTTTTTCTTTTTTTTGAAGTTGTTTAACGTTTTTCCACTTCCAGCAGAAAACGCTAAACAACTTCGTATTCAAAAAAGAGAAAGGGGTGTAAACAACATTTTACTTAAAAGGCTCGAAACAGTCGTAATTACGCTGTTTAATGATTTTGCGATCTTTAAATTCATAGAATTGTGCAAAGTAGGCTTTCATGTTATCGCCTTTGTTTAGTTGACCGATCGGTATGGCCAGGGTGCCGGTCCAGATGGCCTCGACTATCACGGTAGATTCAAACGTATAGGCTTTGACGATTTCATACTGTTCTTTTTGCAAAACACCTTTTCCTTTTTTTTCTGCAATTTTTAAGTCCTCCAAATGTCGGATGGTTTTATTCGTGGTGAGTGTGTTCGGGAATTCAATTTGTTCAATATCAGGATGATAAAAAGGAAGCAGCTCTTCAAAGCTGGTACGGTTTTGTAAGGCTTTTAAAAAGTTTTTTACGATGTTTAGTAAATCCATTTTTATGAAGGTTATTGAGTATTAGTCTAGGTTTTTTATTCGGTCTCCTTTGATAGGTGAGTAATCGTTTTTCACCTCCCCGTTTACAGAAAGCTCGTTAAAAAAACATTTGACCCCGGTCGCATTATTTATATCTTCAATATTTTGTATATGAAAATGTAAGTGGGCTTCTGAGGAGTTTCCGGAATTGCCACAAAGGCCAAGTAGCTGGCCCGGCTCCACTTGCTGCCCTTGTTGAACGACAATGGAGTGTTGTTTGAAATGTGCAAAAAACAGGTATTCGTTGTTCTCGGTTTTTAAGATGACGGAATTGCCAAGTACATACAAGGGGTTCATTTGTCCGGGAGTGTTGTCTTTAAGGCCATCAACAACCTGTACTACCTCTGCTGCACAAGGTGAAAAGAGTTCCTTGCCAAAAGCATAATAATCTTCATTGGTTTTCCCATTGGTCTTATATGACTTTCCATTTTCGTCTGTTATGACAAAATCAAAAGCGTTTTTCTGGGCTGGATTTTCTACATGATAATTGAGCTCTCTGGTGTCACCTCCCCAAACAACCGTCCATTCTTCTTTAAACGGTAATACCAGGTCGGTTTTATTTCTTTTGAGTTGGGATTGGAGGTTTTCCTGCAATGGTTTAATGAGCAGGCCATTTATATCAGAATTGCTATCCAATGAAATGAGCAGTTTAAGGACAGAGCGTTCGAACTTGGTTTTGTAAGCGGCGTAGGTTTGATTTTCGTATTGCAAAAATGTTCTTTGTTGAATTTTCCCTGCCTGGATTTGGAGCCCCTTCAAAAAAGCAGTTGTCTGTTCAAGCGGCAGAGCTGATTTCATTTCAGTAGAAAAAAGCTTGAATATTTTTTCATAATTCTCCGCATTATAGTGTGTCTCAAATTGGGCGGCCACCTGCTTATAGGCCTCACTTTCAGCTTGGCTGAAGCCGTAAAAAGGAATAAGGATGACTAATGAAAATACTAATTGCTTCATTTTGAAATCGTTATATTGGGTTTGTTCAACTATTCTGGGGGTGAAAATAATATCGTTTCAATTCGGTTACAAAGATCTTCCTTAATAAGAGACAAAACATTGATTAGAATCAAGATTTTAAAACCATACTGCTGATGTGTGTCCTAATTTTGGGGAGAAGCATATGTGAAGAAATTCCAGCGTTCCAGGCCACCTATCAGCAACTCTTAACCAATGTACGTCTCAATGGTCGTTCAGAGAGCACCCTGAGCAACTATGGCCGATGCCTGGCCA
>JAUIKE010000137.1 GCA_030430845.1 Bacteroidia bacterium
GCAGAGGCGACTTATCAGGTATTGAAGGAAAAATTAAAGTCTTACCAAAAAATGCTGTCCCATTCCAGAGGCTCGAAGCTTAAGTCGCGGGGAGTCACCATTTTTCTTTCCGGCAACCGGCCTATCGAAACGGTTTTTAAGGAAAAAAAGCGATGGGTTGGCATAGACGGACGGCCTTCCGACCTGGGAAAGGGCTATCCGGCTGCCTTTATGCCGGTTATCAGCAACCATTATAGCCGGCATTTGAAATGGAGGGGGATCGATGACCAGATCCCGGCCGAGGAATTGAAGCACCTAAAAAAGCTGGTGAAGGATACTCATGCAGAAGGAAAGAAACTACGCCTGTGGGCTAGTCCGGAACGGGAAGTTGTTTGGCAACGGTTGAGGGAGGAAGGAGTGGATTTGATCAATACAGATAAGCTTGAAGGATTGAAGAATTTTCTACATAAAAAACAGTAAAGATTAACTCTTGAGTGCAGAAAAGTCCTCTTGACTGGCAGAAACAGTCATCAGCCGAAGCAAGAGAAAGATTAAAAACTCTGTAAATGATTGGCTTTCGCAGTTACCAATCATTTACTACTATTCTTCTCCAACTTAAATATTTGGTAATTAACAATTTACTTGCAGTTAACAATTTAAGTGCAATTTGCAGTCGCGTCTTGGCCTAAGCATTTTAGAGCCTAATTAAACCAATTAATTTCCGCCTAAACTTTTATGAAACGGGAGTTGGATATTGTTATCTTATCAGATATACATCTGGGAACGTATGGTTGTCATGCAAAAGAACTGCTGAACTATTTGAACAGCATTGAAGTAAAGACCCTTATACTGAACGGCGACTTTATTGATATTTGGCAATTCAGGAAACGATACTTTCCTAAGGAGCATATGCAGGTCATTCATCGAATTCTGAAAATGGCTGCTGCGGGTACAAAGGTATACTACATCACAGGTAATCACGATGATGCGCTACGCAGGTATACTGATTTCTCTTCTGGAAATATTCACCTCAGAGATAAATTGATTTTGCAACTGCGCGGAAAGTCATACTGGATCTTTCACGGAGATATTTTTGACGCCTTTATCAAGTATTCACCTGTCGTTTCCAAACTGGGTGGAAAAAGTTATGATTACCTGATCCTCCTAAATAGGGTTATTAATAAAATCCGCGCGGTATTGGGGCGACCTAAAATGTCTTTTGCCAAAAAAGTAAAGAATAGTGTGAAAGGGGCCGTCAAATTCATCAGTAATTTTGAAAAAACAGCCATTCGACTGGCTTTCCAGCACGATTACGATTTTGTAGTTTGCGGACATATTCACCGGCCTCAAATGCGTACCGAAGAGGCTAACGGGAAAAAAGTGACTTATTTGAATTCCGGGGACTGGGTAGAAAATTTAACGGCCCTGGAGTACCAATGGGGGCGCTGGTCGATCTACGAATATGATGAAATGGATTACAATTATGTAAATCCTAAATTACAAGTCAAAGAAGTTTTAGAAGAAGATGAGCTTGAAGTGGACATCAGCCCGGAAGAAATTTTTAAGCAGATCGTTCAGCCCAAGGAGCCTCTACGTGAATAAAAAGGGGGGCGGCGGCTGCCGCCCCCCTTTTTATTATTAAACCAATAGCCCTTCTGTTTTAACATGTAATTGCCTGCCTAACTCCAGGAAAAGCCTTTCAAACTCGCTATCAGGAAAGCTTTTTGCTCCACTTTGAAATTTCTTGAGAATAGAAAAATAAAGATTTTGTGTCTTCCAGATATCGGGCTCAATGTCCATAGATCTTAGAATTTGCAAAATGGTTAGTACCTTTTCCATAGGCTCTATAGCCCCTTCTTCGACCTTTCCTTGTTGTAATTCCTCAAAGAGTCGTTCGCTGATGGCCAGATGCAGGGCATCAGGATCTTCAATGATAACCTCCCATTTCTTGAATTCCTCGGCAAGCTGTCGGAGCCGGCGGATATGGAGGCCATTTTCTGTAAAAAACCGGTACAGATCGTGGTTGACTACAAATTGCACTGCATCCTGGTAAGCTTTGGGAAGTGGAATATTACTTTTTGATATACCCGTCATGAGCAGATAATTGTCGTCGTAGATCTCTCTAAAAAGTAACTCGATCTTCGACAGGCTTTTATCCGTAATTTGCCGCAGGATTTTTCTTTTTTCATCTCGGAACAGGTGCCATATCGTAAAACGTTCTGACTGAAAATACTCCTGCATATGTGCAATTACGTTACCCAGGTTGGCATTCTTAAATGATTGGGTGGCCTTTTCCTGCATATCATCAAAGACTTCATCAGGCATCTCGGTGGTGATGTAGCCTACCATATTTTGTTGTCCAAGATACAAAACGGTAAAACCGAAGTGCTTGATGGAATGTGTGATCCTTGATTTCAGGGTCACTTGTCCTATCGCCAGTTTTTGTGCTCCGGCTTCTAATAACTCAAAGCTTCGGATATCAGATATAAAATTGAAAAACTCCAGATGTTCAGGGTATTCCTCAAATAAGGAAGAGGCTGCATAATGCATGCCTACTCTCACCAGATCGACTCTTGCAGGAGCGACATGCTCTTCGTAGCTACCCGCTCCGTTTTCATAAACGTTACTGGGGATCTCCTTTAGCTTTTTGATAAAAGTTTTATGGAGGTCCAGGCCGGATATCTGGCGGGCATAATATATTGCACGGTTGGCATATTGCAGGATCTGGTTGGTTTCCAGCCCGGAAATCTCATCGAAGAACCAGCCACAGCTGGTATACATTAACATCGCATTTCTTTGCATTTCCAGGCAGCGCAAGAGGTTCGTTTTTTCCTGATCTTTTACTTTTCGCTTACTGTGCTGCTGGATAAATTCATCAATATTTTCTTCTGATCGGTCGAGGATGACCCGAATATAGGCGTTACGTACAGCCCAGGGGTCATCGAAATAAAGCCCTGCTCTTTTTTCGAATTCAGGGCGGATGGTATCACGGAGCCAATCGAGCGTCTCTCGAAGAGGAGCACGCCAGGCCTGATTCCAGTGAGGATAGCCGCCGGAATTACAACCGCAATCCGACCGCCAGCGTTCGATCCCATGGACACAACTCCACGAGCTGTTGTCATGGATCAGGGCTTCATATTCGGGAGGGAATAGCTCCAGATAGGCACCGTAATTAATGATCTGTGCCTGCTGGTTCTCCTCAATATGGTTGATACAATCTGCTAATGCCATTTCTCCATGGCGGTGATGATGCCCGTAACTTTCTCCATCCGTCGCAATGTGGACCAACTGAGGAGCTGCATCATGAGGATCGAAGGAGTTGAGGAGGTTTTGTGCAAAATGCTTACCATTGTTCAAATACCCATCAAAAGCGACGCCCCTGGAATTATTGCCATTGTAAAAAAACAAGGCAATTTTTTTCCCGGAAGGAGTTAGGTAATAATATGGGCGGCGGGTATCTATGGAATGTTCGTCGACCGGATGCCAGGTCTTTTCTCCGGATTTGCGGAATGCTTTTGCCTGACGAGGCGCCAGGATCGTATACTTGATCCCATGTTTGGCCATTAGTTCGAGGCTCTCCTCATCCACAGCAGTTTCTGCGAGCCACATCCCTTCCGGCATGCGCTTAAAACGATGCTTAAAATCTTCAATACCCCAGATAATCTGGGTCTCCTTATCTTTAGGATCGGCCAGTGGAGAAATGATGTGATTGTAGGCTTGTGCGATGGCCGAGCCATGGCCGTTAAAGTTCCGTTGGCTTATTTTATCTGATTCCAGGATGGACTGATACGTTTCCGGGGCCGCTTTTTCCATCCAGGAAAGCAAAGTAGGGCCAAAATTGAAATTTATTTTGGTATAATTATTTATGATCTTGATGATGTTCTTTTCGTGATCTTCGATACGAGCGGCTGTATTGGGAGCATAACACTCCGAATTGATCCGTTCGTTCCAATCATGGTATGGAGCAGCTGTGTCTTGCATCTCTACCACTTCCAGCCATGCATTTTCGCGGGGCGGCTGATAAAAATGGCCGTGGATGCAAATAAATTTGTTGTGAGACATGATTATCTTGAAATTATTTTTTGACCAGATATCTAATAACTGATCTTTAATATTGTTTCCAAAAAAAACATTTTTTAATCAATAGTGTAGAATTTACACCATTAAATTTTTCCACAAAAAAAATGAATTCAAAGCTTCATTGTGGATAATTGTACGGTTTACAGGGGTTTTAGATGCCTGTTTTATAAAATCTTTAACTATTCGAAAACCTAAGAGAGCCTTTTTTCCTTCCTATATTTGCAGATACACAGTTATCGGGTTTTAGATTAAAATTGAACACTCTTCTAATAAAAAAAAGGATTATTATGATAAAGAATCGCTTACCTTATCATCTGGTTCTAATCTTATCACTTATTTTTTCTGCTAACATCCTGGCTCAGGCTCCTGAGAAGCCTACCTCAGCAGAGATCTATGAGTCGATCAAGAAATTGAATTTCCTGGGTTCTGCCTTATACATCGCAGCCCATCCTGATGATGAAAACACGGCTATGATTTCTTATCTGGCCAATGAGGTAAAAGCAAATGTAGCCTATTTATCCATGACCAGGGGAGACGGTGGCCAAAACCTGATCGGGCCGGAGATAAGAGAGTTATTAGGGGTAATCCGGACGCAAGAGTTATTGGCAGCACGGGGTGTGGATGGCGGCAACCAGATGTTTACCCGGGCTAATGATTTCGGATATTCCAAGCATCCGGATGAAACTCTGGAAATTTGGAATAAAGACGAAGTCTTTGCAGATGTGATCTGGGGCATTCGCAAATGGCAGCCTGATGTGATCATCAATCGCTTTGATCATCGCACTCCGGGCACCAACCACGGGCACCACACAGCCTCCGCTATGTTATCAGTAGAAGCCTTTGATAAGGTAAATGACCCAAAAGTGTATCCCGAACAGCTAGAATATGTAGAGACCTGGCAGCCCAAGCGCCTTTTTTACAACACCAGTTGGTGGGCATACGGCGGTCAGGAAGCCTTTGCAAAAATGGATAAATCTCATCTGTCAGCCCTTGATCTGGGGGTTTATTATCCTTCTTTAGGAAAATCTAATAATGAAATCTCGGCCGAAAGCCGGAGTATGCATAAGTGTCAGGGCTTTGGCTCTGTCGGTTCCAGAGGAACAGACATGGAATACCTGGAATTAATAAAGGGCGATTTCAATAAAGGATCGACGGATCTTTTTGAAGGTATTAATACCACCTGGACGAGGGTGAAGGGGGGAGCTCCTATCGGAAAAATCCTGGATCGAGTACAAAAAGAATTCCAGTTTGATAATCCGGGAGCTAGTGTACCTGACCTGGTTCAAGCTTATAAACTGATCCGGTCTTTGCCGGACGGTTACTGGAAAAAAGTCAAGGGAAAAGAGATAAAAGAAGTCATCGTCCATTGCATGGGGCTCTATCTGGAAGTAGTTGCTGACAATTTCTCTGCTACTTCCGGCGAGGAAGTGACACTGAGCTTTGAAGCGGTTAACCGCTCCAAGGTGCCTTTGAAGTTGAAGTCCATGACTATTTTGCCCGAGCAGTTCGATTCTACCTTGAATCTTGCCCTGGACTACAACCAGGTTGCGAGTTTTAACAGAAAGACCATGCTACCGGAAGACATTTCCTATACCAACCCTTACTGGCTAAATGAAGAAGGCACACTGGGGATGTATAAGGTAGAGGATCAGTTGTTGAGGGGCTTGCCGGAAACTCCTCGCGCCTTTAAGGTGCAGTTTCAACTAGAAGTAGCAGGAGCCCCTTTGAAGTTAGAAAAGGAAGTGGTGTTTAAAAGAAGAGATCCGGTGGAAGGTGAAGTGTACCGACCTTTCGAAGTCATTCCTACAGTGGCGGCCAATTTGAACGAAAAAGTACTACTGTTTGGTAATGAAGGCGGTAAGGAAGTAGGCGTTATCGTGAAGGCCGGAAGAGCTGATGTTAAGGGACAGGCCATGCTGGAACTGCCTGCCGGCTGGCGTTCAGAGCCGGAGGTGGTGGATTTCGAGTTGAAATTAAAAGACGAAGAGCAAAGAATTGTCTTTCAGCTGTTTCCTCCTCACGAACAGAGTGAAGGCTATCTGCGGCCGGTAGTAAAAATAGGGGACCGGGAATACAACAAAGAAGTCGTTTACATTGAATACGATCACATTCCAACCCAAACGGTCATTCAGGAATCAAAAGCTAAAATTGTAAAGATCAACCTGGAAAAAGCCGGTAATAGGATCGGCTATTTCATGGGAGCCGGCGATGAAGTGCCGGCCAGCTTGGAACAATTGGGCTATGAAGTGACTTTATTGGAAGATCGCGATATGACAGCAGACAATCTCCGCAGGTTCGATGCGATCATTATGGGTGTACGGGCGTATAACACGCAGCGCAGACTCCGTTTTCACCAGGATAAACTGATGGAATATGTAAAAGGCGGAGGCACCATGATCGTGCAGTACAATACAGCCTCGCGCTTTGTGACCGGCCTGGCGGTTCCAATGGAAGAAGTCGGGCCCTATCCATTTAAATTATCCCGCGACCGGGTTACAGATGAATACGCAGAGGTTCGTTTCTTGCAGCCCGAGCACCCGGTTTTGAATTACCCCAACAAAATTACATCCAAGGATTTCGAGGGATGGGTACAGGAAAGAGGCTTGTACTTCCCGAATGAATGGGATGATCGCTATCAGGCCATCCTTTCTTCCAATGATAAGGGTGAACCTGCCCGGGATGGTGGTTTGCTGGTAGCCGAATATGGCGATGGTTATTATGTTTATACCGGATATTCCTGGTTCAGGGAATTGCCGGCCGGTGTACCCGGAGCCTTCCGGATCTTTGCGAATATGATTTCGCTCGGCAAGGAAACCAGACCTTAAATATTTTTTAATGAATGCGGTTGTGTAAAAACTCGTTCCTCGTTTTTACCCACCCCCGAAAATTTTGTTTAGGAGGTTGTTTTAAGAAAAAAACTTCGTTTTTTTCTTAAAACAACCTCCTAAAAGAATATTATTGGTTGGGGAAAAAGGCCGAAGGACTTTTTACACAACCCCATTCATTAAATTTTAAAGAACTACAAATAAAAGGTATGCAAACACACGAACAAGAAACTTTAGAAGAAGAAGGCGGACCGCCGATTTTTAAGTCCTGGAATCAGATGTATGCATTTGTTTTAATTTTGCATGCCATCATTATTGTCCTATTCTACCTTTTTACTCATGCTTACGCCTAAATATAGAGGTGCTTTCGGACGAAGTCCGAAAGCACCTCTATTTAATACCTAATTCAACCGAAAAAAATAACAAATGCACCTATTAGACTGGATTGTAATGTTGGGAACGCTGTTGACCATCGTGGCTTATGGCGTATGGAAAACCCGTAGTGTAAAAAGCGTTCAATCATATTTACTGGGCGACCGGGATCTGCCTTGGTGGACCATCGGGCTCTCGATCATGGCCACCCAGGCTAGTGCCATTACCTTTTTATCCACCCCGGGTCAGGCCTATGAGGACGGCATGCGCTTCGCGCAGTTTTACTTTGGCTTACCTGTGGCAATGGTATTTCTGAGCATATTCGTTCTACCCATTTATTACAAACTCAAAGTATATACGGCCTACGAATACCTCGAGGGGCGGTTTGACTTGAAAACCAGAACCATGACGGCCATTCTCTTCCTCGTTCAACGAGGACTGGCTGCCGGGCTGACCATTTATGCTCCTGCCATTATTTTATCGTCCATCCTCAACTGGCCGCTTACGCCAACGACCTTGTTTATTGGTGTAATCGTTATTTTTTACACCGTTATGGGAGGTACCAAGGCGGTGAGCGTAACCCAAAAGCAACAGATGATCGTCATTTTGACCGGTATGTTTATTGCAGCGGTTATCCTGGTTTTCCAACTGCCAAAGGATGTTAGTTTTTCAGATGCCGTAGGTGTAGCCGGTAAAATGGGCAAACTCAATGTGGTGGATTTCAATTTCGACCTGTCCAATCGCTATACGTTTTGGTCGGGTATGCTGGGCGGAGTCTTTTTATTCGTCTCGTATTTCGGAACCGATCAATCCCAGGTACAGCGATATTTATCGGGAAAGTCGTTGACGGAGAGTCGATTAGGCTTGCTGTTTAACGGTATTTTGAAAGTGCCCATGCAGTTTTTGGTGCTTTTTGTGGGAATTCTGGTATTTGTATTTTTCCAGTTCAACCATCCACCGGTGCATTTCAATACGGCTAATGTGGATAATTTGAAGGGGACGGAGTACGAATCTCAATACAACCAATATTCTGAGCAGTACGCTCAGCTCAATGAACAAAAAGAGCTGGAGGTTCGCCAGATGATCCAGGCTATGCGCACAGAGGACGATGCTACCTTAACGGCCGCTCAGAGCCGTTATGAAAATATACATCAGCAGGAAAACCAGATCCGGGAGGAAGTAAAAGAATTAATCTCCACCCAAAACCCGGCTGCCAAGACGCAAGATACCGATTATGTATTCATCACTTTTGTAACTACTTACCTGCCGATGGGCTTAGTGGGACTGCTGTTGGCTGTTATTTTCTCGGCGGCTATGTCTTCTACTTCTTCCGAATTGAATGCCCTGGCCACCACCACGGTAATCGATATTTACCGGAGGTCCTTAGCTCCGGATAAATCGGATCAACATTACTTGAATGCCTCCAAGTTGTTTACGATTCTTTGGGGCGTAACAGCTTTAATATTTGCCTTGGTGGCGAATTTGTTCGATAATTTGATCGAAGCAGTAAATATTATCGGTTCCTTATTTTATGGAGTGATCCTGGGTATTTTTGTGGTGGCTTTCTTTATGAAGCGAATAAAAGGCAGTGCAGTCTTTGTCGCTGCAATCGTGAGTGAATTATTTGTGATCGCCATTTTCACTATGAGCAATTACGGCATTATTTCTATTGCCTATCTGTGGTTGAACCTCATTGGCTGTATTTTGGTGATGATTTTTAGCCAGCTGTTTAGTATGATAAGAAGATAAAGAAATAAAATGGGGGCCGTCTCATCCCCCTCAGGGGGGTGAGACGGCCCCCATTTTATTTCTTTATGAGACTGATAATTTTCCATCCAGCTGTTGTTTTTCGAAAGACCAATTGATCGTTTAAGGGTTGTTCTACAAACTTCCCCCATACATAGCCTTCTTGTTGATCTCTGGTCCGCACCTTTATCCATGGGTAGGTCTCTTCATTAATGGTGGTCCCCTCAGAAGTGGTTTCCAGGACCTCAACGAGGTCATGCGTCAGATTATGAACGATTTTACTGTTTAGGTCCGGACCGGAACGCATCCGAACACCTGCTCCGGCAATGATGCCTGCAGTAGGAGAACGATCTTCTTCCGGATAGGTAGCAAAATAATAAGGGGCCCGAAATTGGTTTTTAAATTCATTAAAAACTCCGCCTGATAAAAGTATTTTTTCTAAAACGTCCCATAAGGGGGATTGCAGGGTAGCCGTCTCGGAGGTTAGTTCCCATTTTTGGGCGAATGCACTCAACCCTTGAGTCTGCTCTCCAGTCACTATGTTTTCATCAATTTTATCCAGCAGGAAAAAAATGTCTTTCTGCTGAACGGCATCTTTCAATTGTTCGCGAAAAACGAAAAAAGAGGTATCCAACGGAGCTTCATCTACTGGATAGAGTTTGTCTTTTTCAAGGATCTGATGAGGTGGGAGTGGGGCTTTCCTGCTATTGATGCGTTCGAGATAAATGATCCGCATGGAGTCCTTTGAAAGTTGAGAGGCCTGTAGTTCCAGGCTTTCGGTATAGGTTTTTTCTGTCGGCTCTGCTTTTTTACAGGAAAAGGCAGAGAGCATTATGATTGTGATCAGCAAAGGGAGTTTCATAGTGTTATGGTTTCCCATAAAAATAAAAAAAACTGATGAGGCTGGCGAATTCGCCAGCCTCATCAGTTTTTTTTACTTTACATCTATATTGATCCCTGCTCCTCCTTTCCGCTCTTTCTTGGGCAAGCGTACATGGAGCACTCCTTCCGAATATTTGGCCGAGATCTTATCCGGATCTACAGAGTTCGGTAGGGTGAAGGAACGTTTGAAACTGGTATAGTTGAATTCCTGTTTGGTGACGGTTCGTTTTGTTTTTTCTTCTGCCTTCGTTTTCTCACCTGTTATGGTCAGAACCCCGGCATCGTAATCCAATTGGAAATCTCCTTTCGTAAAAGTAGGTGCAGCTACTTCCATATCAAAGCCTTCGTCATCCTCATATATGTTAACAGCCGGTATGCTGGTGCCGGTAGAGAAGCCCTTAAAAAAATCGTTGTTGAAAAAGTTTTCGAGCATATTGCCCATGGAGGTAAATATATCCTCTTCTCCTTTTCTCTTGAATGCCATTGTTTTCAGTTTTTGATTTGTATTAAAACAGTGGCAATTTTGGGGAAGTTGGTTGAAGGCTGCCTTTTTCGACAAAAGGGGAGCAGGAGGCCGCCAACGGCTTGCTACTTTTCTATTAACTCCAGTCCCATAGCACGATCGCCCAATGTTCGGTGGGGTCCTCAAATTCATGTATCACTTTGAAGCCCATTTTTTCGTGCGCACGAATGGAACGCGGATTGCGGGTGGCAATTTCCGTTATGACATACTTAAAATGTGGAGAGAGGCACTCCCGCATTTTTTCATATAGCCCCCGAAAAACGCCCTGACCCCGATATCCTTTTTTTACACAGCACTGGCCAATCACAAAATAGTCGGAATCCTTAAGAGAGTCGCCCTGATAAGAAAGAGCATTGATCTGCTCAAACATGGGTTGAAGTACAGGAACCTGCTCTTTCATGCTTTGAAGCATCGTCAGCGCGTAAGCCATCACCAGCTCACCGTCTTTTGCAATGGTATGAGGAAAAGGCTCGTTCATTTGCTTCAGTAGGTCCAGGGTATGCACAACCGTGACAAAGCCTTCTTTCTTGAGTTCATCAACAGAAATGGAGGTTTCCCGGTTCTCAATTTGAAGGTCGATAATGCCTTGAAGGTCAGAATGGCTGGTGGATTGAGTATAATTAATCATAAAAAATGGAATTACGGCTACCTGGCCGTAATTCCATTTTGGTGCCTTACGGTCTTCGGCCGGTCATTGGTTTTTCATTATTCATCGGTACAATATCGGTACTATTGGAAAAATCTCCAATCAGGT
Source organism: Bacteroidia bacterium (assembly GCA_030430845.1). Taxonomy (GTDB): domain Bacteria; phylum Bacteroidota; class Bacteroidia; order Chitinophagales; family Saprospiraceae; genus JANQPA01. The sequence goes on from JAUIKE010000137.1 coordinate 11,162, forward strand.
GCTTACAAAAATAATCACCTCTGAGCCAGAAAAAGTACTCATTCATATTACCGTATCCATGCCGTTGACCCGGGAATAGGAAAAAGTCAAAGCGCTTATTGGCCTTGATCAGAGCATTGGCCATGCGGATGGTCAGGCCCGGGTGGACGTTGTTGTCAATGTCTCCCGTTGTGATCATCAGCTTTCCTTTGAGGTTATTGGCCAGCTCAGAGTTTTTGGCAATGTCGTATTTGAAACTTACATTTCCTTTGTCGTCGGTTTCTTCTTTTACACCATGATGTTTTTCACTCCACCAGCGGTTGTAGATATTATTCTCGTGATTCCCAGAGGAAGAAACGGCTACCTTGAAAAAGTCCGGATACACCAACATAGCAGCAGTCGACATAAACCCACCGCCCGAGTGGCCGAAAATGCCCACTTTGTCGATGTCAATGAAGTCATGACGATCAGCTAACTGCTCAATGGCCGTCTTTTTGTCTGCTAAACCATAGTCTCTTAAGTTGCCGTAGCCATAAGTATGGTACCAGCGAGACCGGGCCGGATGACCACCACGGTTACCCATAGTCACTACAATGAAGCCGAATTGCGCCAGACGATCTGTACGGTCCATGCTGGCAGAGAAGGATTTAGATACCGCTTCGGTCTGGGGCCCCGGATATACATAAGCAATGACCGGGTAACTTTTCGTTGAGTCAAAATCAAAAGGCTTGTACATAACACCGTAAATGTCAGTAATGCCGTCGCCACCTTTTACCTTGTATGGTTCCGGGAATTGGTAGCCCGACTCGAAGAGCTTTGAGAGGTCAGCCATCTCCAGGTCCATCAGTTTATTGCCCTGGCGGTCGTGAAGTGTAGTGGCCGGCACAGTATTAACCCTGGAGAAGTTATTGACAAAGTAAGTCGCCTTGTCGTTCATGTTCGGCGCATGATCGTAATTCCCGGAGTTGAGGAGCTTCAGGCCGGAACCGTCAAAGTTGACCCGGTATAGGTGGTAATAGTAGGGATCTTCGTTTGCTTCCCGTCCATTGGCCCAGAAGTAGAGTACCCTATTAGCTTCATCCACTCCTTCAATTCTGCTACAATGATAAGGCCCGGAGGTGATCTGGTTTTTTAAACTTCCGTCGCCATCAAACAGGTAAAAATGCGTCCAGCCGTCTCTTTCTGACATATGAATGAGTTCGGAGCCGCCGTTTACCAGTTGGAAGGGGATACCTCTATTTTCAACATACGGTTCCTGACGTTCTTCAATCAATACCTCAATTTCGCCGGTTTCATAATTGGCTTTGCAGATGTCTATTCGCTTCTGGTCACGGCTGACTCTTTTGAAGTATACTTCGTTGTTGTTTTCTGCCATCCAGATAGCAGGATTGTAATCATTGTCCCGGTCACTTTTTAAGCGAGGCGCATAGAACAGGCTGAGGGTCTGATCCTTGAAGGTGTCCACCTCAATTTGTTTTTGTGCCTTATCTTCAAAATCAAAAATGTGTAGTTCGTATTGTGGTGCTTCCTTTTCCCCGGGCATATGGTATTTGTATTTTTCCAGGGTGGGGCGAGGCTGAGCTACTGAGTTAATTACAAATAAGTCTTTTACTTCTCTATTGTCACTTTTTATCATAGCAAAGCGACGGGAATCGGGCGACCAGGCTACGCTGACGCGCTTGCGCTTGTCTTTGTTTTTTAATTTGTCGACCTCGGTTTCTCCTCTGCCCGAACCGTTCCCTTCATAACCATAGAATTCCACTCCATCTTCGGTCCATTGATGTTCTATGATGGTGCTGTCCTTTTCATCTACTTTAGCTTTTTCGTAATTTTCCTTATCCATCCAATAAAGGTTATGGTTTTTGGCAAAAAGGATGATCTCTCCGTTGGGAGAAATATTGGCCCAGCGTTGGTCATCTTTGGGTTTTTCATAATCTTCCAACAGACGGACTTCTTTGGTATTAAGGTTATATTCAAACCACCAAACGGTTGGCTTCATTTTTTTGGGCTTCTTTTTAGCCTTTTCCTGGTTTTCCTGTTGGGTTTTGCCGATTTCGTCATCGGTGTCTTCTTCTTCCTGGTATTTACTTTGAATGGAAAAACGCAGGGCCGTTTCATTATTGATGAACTTAAGGTCCCTGATCGGCAGATGTTTGGCGTCAAAGGGATCGCGAGTCAAGCGACTGATATCGGCGGCCATTTTTACGGGATCGAAGAGTAGCTCTTTGGACCTTCGGCCTGGATCAACGATATAATACTTTCTTCCTTCACTGGTTTCATAGAAATACCAAAAACGGTCGGACTCTTTGAGCCAGTGTGGATCTACCCGGGTAGAGAAAACCATGTTATCCAATTTAGAAGGAGAATACCTCGCTGCAAGTTTGTAATTGGCTTTGGTTATGGGCTCGTTTTGGGCCATTAGGCCAAAGGTGAAACTGAATAACAGTACAAATAGGAGTGTAAGTTTTTTCATGATAGATTAATTAGATTAACGTTATTCAGACACAGACGACAATGGACTGCAACTGACTTTTCACTGTTTTTGATTTGGCTATTTTAAAATATAATTTCCAATTATTTGTTTTGAAGGTCACCGAACACAGCGCTTGGCGGTTTGCGGTGTTGGGTCCCTTGCTCGTATGCGTAGGTTAATTTAATTAGTGTTGGCTCGTCAAACATACGACCGAGGAATTGAAGGCCGGCCGGTAAGCTACCGCTTGTGTAACCCATAGGCACGGTAAAGGCCGGCTGTCCTGTATGCGGAGCGATGACCTGGCTGTTATCACCTTTGTAGCCGCTTTGGTCGCCAATCTTTGCAGGAGGATGATTCCAACTTGGATAAATGATGGCATCCAGCTGAAGACTATCCATGGTTTTTTCAATAGCTTCCCGATATTTGATCCGGCGCGGATCTTCGAAGGGATCCAGGCAAGGTTCCATTCCTTCACCAGGATTGGTACCGCTTTCTAAATGATACTTCAGTCGACTTTCTATATATTCCGCATATTTCCCCGATTCGATGACCTCGTTCAGATTTTTTACCGGTACATCCGGCCCTAAAGAGGCGAGGTATTGGTTGACATCATGGCGAAACATGGGGCACCATTGATCTTGTCGAAGATTGTCAAAACCGGGAATGTCAACTGGGTCCACTATGTCGGCTCCCAGTCTGATAAGGTCGGAAATGGCCTGCTCGAACAGGCTCTTTATTTCAGGGTGGGGTTCGTCCTCACTCAATGTTCTTAAAATACCTATTCTGGCCCTCTGGAGTCCGTTTTTATCTAAATAGTTGAGATAATTATCGGCTACTTTTCCCTGAGCATGTTGAGTAATCGGATCATTGGAGTCATATCCGGCGATGAGTTGGAGAACACGGGTAGCATCTTCAACCGTCCGGCACATGGGGCCGCCTACATCATTGCGCAGGTAGAGTGGGGCGATGCCTTCTCTGCTGGTAAGGCCCAGTGTGGATCGGAAGCCTACCAGGGCATTATGTGAAGAGGGGCCTCTGATGGAATTGCCGGTATCGGTACCCAGGCCGAGCGCCCCGAAATTGGCTGCAACGGCTGCTCCGGTACCTCCACTAGATCCGGCAGTGGTGTGGTTTAGATTGTAAGGATTGCGGGTTTCGCCGGCAATGGAGCTGATCGTCACACGTGGACTGAAGGCCCATTCGGCCATATTTGATTTGGCGAGGATAATGGCCCCCGCTTCTCGTAATTTTTTGACCTGATAGGCATCCGTGGCCGGTTCGAAGCCGGCCAGGGCAGCCGAACCCGCAGTTGTTTGAAGGCCTTTGGTATTGTAATTATCTTTTACGATCACAGGGATACCGTGCAGGGGTTGTAATTTTCCTATTTTTTTGAACTCCTCATCCAGCTTCCGGGCGTCCTCCAGCGCTTGTGGGTTGATGAGGATGATGGCATTGGTGGTACTGTCTAGATCGTACTGATGTATGCGATCGATATAGGCCTGGGTAAGTTGTTCGGCCGTGTAATCGCCGTTCTGGTAGGCTTGGTGGATAGCAGAGACTGTTAGTTCATCAAGCTGAATGTCAGATTTTGGGGAATCCATATTGCAGGAACTGAATAAAAGCGTAATAACCAGCAAATAAACACTGGAAAACAGCATCGGTTTCATAAAAAAAGTATTGCGGTTTGATGGGTAGGGTTTAGTGGTAAGATTTGGGAAGTACTAACTTACGACAATATTTTGGGGTATGGAGATAAAGAAATAGAGGAAAATGGATTTTTCCTCTATTTTTTTACAGCAGAAAGTAAAAAGTAGAAGGTAGAAAGACTTTTTAATTCAGGAAAGGATCGCTAAAGCGTTCATCTGTCAGAAAACTATGATCTGTAAGCGTTTTCAGGAAGTTAACCAAGGCTTGTTTTTCCTCTTCAGACAGGCTCATTTGGATCGGCTGTACATTATTCGGACCCTGGTTGCCGGGAACCCTGAGTTGTGGAGACAAATTAGGGTGGGGCTGAATACCTGAATTGTAATGCTCTACGACTTCTTCCAAGGTGGCAAAGCGGCCATCGTGCATGTAAGGAGCCGTCATTTCGATATTTCTCAAAGAATTCACCTTAAAAAGCCCGTTTTGTCGGGGATCTCCGCTGACAGATCCGATGCCATTGTCTGCGAAATTTAGATCCAGCCCATTATTCCTAGGCCCGGGGGCGACAAAGTTGATTGTACCATGACAGGCGGCGCAGTTGGTCCTTGGCGAGAAAAACAGGGCTTTGCCCAGGTTTTCGGAATCCGAATAATTGGAAAAAGGCGTGTTGGCCTGATCATTACCAGGTGGAATGGTTCTGAGGCCTTCGTCGTATTTTGATTGGAAGGAAACCATGGCCCGGATAAACTGAGAAAGCGCCAGGGAAACTCGCCTGGAGTTGATGGCTTCATCTCCGAATGTCAATTGAAATAATTCGGGGTAGTAGTCGAGCTGATTCAGTTTTTGGGTCAGTTCATCCAGAGAAAGCCCCATTTCAAGATGATCCTGGATGGGCATCAGTACCTGTTCTTCCAGGCTTGCGGCTCGCTCATCCCAAAAGAAGGCTCCGGGAGTGTAGTATCGGGCATTGGCCAGTCCCATGGAGTTTCTGCTTGTAAGCCCTCCTTCGAAACCTTTGCTGAATACCTCCGGGTCGGAAAATCCATGTTCTTGTTGATGGCAGGAAGCACAAGCGATGGTGTTGTTCAGAGAGAGGGCTTTATCGTAGAAAAGTACGCGACCAAGCGTAGCCCCCCAATCCGTAACTCGGTTAGAATCCGGCTCGTTGTCTTGGTCCATTACATTGGGGCGGGTGAAAGTAGGAGGCAGGTTAACATTAGCGTAGTTAAAAACGGAGGCAGGTAAATTCAGAACAGCTGGGGGTGTTTGTTCTTGTTCGGTATTTTCTTCTAAATCTGATTCAGAAAACACTTCTTCTTTTTGGCAGGAGAACGAAAAAAAGATCGTGAGCATCAGTAATGACACGGGATTGAAATTAGACTGCATTTTTGATTGGTTTTGTGAAAGTAGGGTGTCCATTGTTTAGACTATGAAGACTATCAATGGTTTAGATGCCGGAAGAAAAAAAAACTTGCTCGGAGCGGTATAAAAATTAACTAGGTGCGCGCGCCTAATTAATTTTTATATCGCTCCGGAACAGCTTCTCCTTTTTTCTCATAATAATTCCGGATAAAATTCAGTGCTTCATTCGTATACCAAAAACGTTCAAAGTTTTCGGTATGCTCAATGATTTTGAAGTGGGCCGGGGCCATTTGCAAGTAATTTTTTCCTAGAAATCTATCGTGAAAAAATAAGTGGCTTTTCCACTTTCGATTCGTTCCTCTGTTTTTTTCATGCCAATTCTTTCAAGAACTTTTTGGGAAGCCAGGTTTGGTATATCGGTGGCGGCGGTCAGGAATTTAAAATCCAGCTGCTTGGCGGCGTAAGCTAATATTTTCTTAGCGGCTTCGGTAGCTAGGCCCTGGCCCGTATAATCAGGGAGCAGTCCATAAAGTAGTTGGGGTTGCGGCTGCTCAAAGAATGGCCATAGGCCAACAAAACCAATGGGGGGAGCTGCATGTTCAAGTTTAAGTTGCCAAAGTCCCCATGAATACTTGTTAAAAAACTGCTCGTTTTGCTCCAGGATTTTTCGAGTTTCCTGTGGAGAAATAATCACATCGTCCCATAAAAATTCGCGGATAAAGGGATGGGTGAAAAGCTGATGTAAGCTTGCATGTTGTTTTATAGAAAAAGGGGATAAATGTAATCGATCGGTGTTAAGGATGAATTGTGTCATGAAAGCTAAAATTCAAAGTCCTCGTCTTCATCAATGTCAATAATTTCCTTGACTCTGCCTACCTGTCCGTCGTCCAGCATCACTTTGATGCCGTGCGGGTGGTGGGGCGCTTTGGTGAGAATACGTTTTACGATGCCTTCGGTCAGTTCGCCGGTGCGCTGATCTTTTTTCAAAACGATGTTGACGAGTTGGCCGATCTTGATATTGCTTCTTTTGGTGCCGTCCATACTATAATATTTTTGGAGGCCAATTTAGTCAATTTTTGAGGAGGAAGGTAGTCACCAGGTGACTTGGAGTCAACTGGTGACTACCTCAAGTTCGGATTTTTATTGTATTTAATCATTATGGTGTCCGGAATTGTCCGATTTTGTCCGGAATTGCATACTAGGCCTTAAGGTTTTTGCAGGTCAATAGTTGAATTTTGGAAAGGGAGGAGACTTTGCTAAAACATAGTTAAAATGCTTAAATATCTCAGGAATCCTGATGAATAAAACATAACTTTGCAAACCTCAAGGATTTAGAGCAGACGAATATTACTTCTCATCCGTTTATCTTGTTGTGATTATGCTGGGAAGGTCAATACGTTCGTATCTATTGATTTGTAGAAACATTGGTTCATTATACACGTATACTTAAACATTTTAGGTCAAAAGATTAAATCATGAAAAAGATATCGACTTTTGCAATAGCAACGCTTTTATTTTTTGTTATGGCTTGCTCGAACGATAAAGCGCCGGGTAATCAGCCTCAGCAGGTAATTCCACCTACTAACCAACCGGCTCCTCCGATCAATGCTAATACAGCCAATAATCCAAGTGCGTCAAACGATGGTCCAAATGCGGCCGGCCAATATCACTATGTGTGTCCCAAAGGAGATCCGGGAGGTGCAGGAAGCGCCATTTTGTGCCCTACCTGTAATGCACAATTAGTACACAACCCGGCTTTCCACAATAATGATGCTGCTCAACAGAACCCTGTTACAAATATGACAACCCCTCCTGCTCCTGCTAACGCAGCCCAGAATGCGGCGGGAGAATATCATTATGCTTGTCCTAACGGTCATGCAGGCTCCGGTACAGCCGGGAACTGTGCAACTTGTGGTGCACAATTGGCCCACAATCAGGCTTATCATGCAGGGGAGCAGGCAACGCCGTCCATTACTACTTCGCCAACTACACCAGGCCAGCCGGTAAGTCCGCTTATTCAGCAGCCACAGTCAAATACACCAACAATCAATGTACCTTCTTCTCCTGGTACAGCTACCAACGCAAGAGGTGAATACCACTACGCTTGTCCTAATGGCCATGCGGGTGCCGCTGCTGCCGGAACTTGTGCGACTTGCAATGCACAGTTGGTGCATAATCAAGCTTATCATAATTAAAAAAATAGATCTCTTCGCCGGAGGCGAAGAGATCTATTTTAATATTTAAATATCTCCAATCCATCCTGTTCCTCCCGGTCCAAAGCTCCTTCACCACTATTCAGGTAATGATCAAAAAAATCGGAAAGATAGAATTGACAGGTTTCCAATACTTTTAAAGACTTTTATTTCTGCTCTGAAGTTTTGGCACTGTGATAGGGTAAATCCGAAAAGCTGTTGTGGTTAATACCTTTGATTAAACCCCGACGGCTTCTTTATCCAGTCGTTTAAGTGTCTCCGTAGTAGCCGCCGCCGCACCTAGCGGAATAGCAAAAAGAAAGCCGATGCCGGTCAGTAAAAGGAGTAGGAAGATGGCTCCGTTCCCAATAGCCAGTCCCCAATTGCGACGAACAAAACGTACACTGCCCCGCACTTTGTAATGCCGTTCGAGGGTGAAGTCCATATTACCGAAGCCAGCGTAGTAAGCCTGAACAATGAAGATCAGAATGGAAGTAAAGGGCGTGAAGACAGGGATGAGGCCTAATAAAAATAGGACTAAGGTGAAAAAAAGCTCCCGTATAATATTTCTCAGGGCGATGGACAAGCCCCTTACCAGGTCGCTCATGAATTTAGAAAAACTAAAAGGGACCTCTTGCTTGGTACCGGACATTCGCATCTCAATTTTTTCCGACATGGGACTCATAAAGGGTGAGGCCAATGCAATAACCAGTTGCCGGAAGATGATCAGCCCGATCGCAATGACGAAAATGGCTCCGAATACAGTAGCAATTTTTTCGAGTGCAGCTTTACCCCATTCCCATGGATAAAGAGAGATCAACCAATCGCCGAGATTGCCGGAAATACCCCATGCTGTTCCTAATATGGAAATGCCGAGTACGATACTTACCAGGGCCGGAGCTAGAAAATAGATCCAAAGATTGTATCGGCCGATTATCTCAAAGGCTTTGATGTAGGAAAGGGCGCCGTTGATGATTCCTTTCATGTTATTGGTTATGAATGATCTGGATTTTTGAAAAAAGCCCTTTGGGCTTTTTTCAAAAACTGAATATTAATTAAAATATCAATAATATGAAGGATTTCCTTTAAAAGCAAAATCAATTTCTACCAGTGTAGCCAGCTTTTCGACTTTAATCAGGCTTCGGTCAGTTCGCTTAGAAAACTGCGTACTTCTTCTACAGAAGCCAAACTAAAGCGGGCGGAGGTGCGGTCGATACCCACCTTGATGGTGTAGGCTTCCTTAGGTAGTGCCTCAAAGGTATCCTCGTCGGTATGATCATCACCGATGGCCAGGAAAAAATCCCACTTTTGTTCATTGATCCAGTTCATAATGGCTTTACCCTTATTGACACCGGCATTTTTGATCTCTACCACTTTATTGCCTTCTAACACCTGTAGATCGAGGTTAGCGGTTAAGTAGAGCAGGACATCGCGGAACTCTCTGACCCTTTTGGCTCCCAGGTCTTTATCGATTCTGCGGTAATGCCAGGCCAGGGAATAATCTTTTTCTTCGATAAAAGAACCGGGTGTGCGCTCGACCAGGTCCTCCAGGATGTCTTTCACTTCCGGTTTCCAGGCGGCTCCCAGGTTGGGGTTGCTACTCCATTGATTATTTTTTTTGGTCCATACGCCATGTTCGGCCGCCATATCGAGCTGTAGGGCGCCTAACCATTTTTCAAGGGTTTGCCGGTCGCGGCCACTGCTGATAATAACTTTGTTCGCAGGATCGTCCTTGAGCTTAGTTAAAATATCGATTATGGCGGCATCAGGCACGACTGCCTGTGGGTCCGGGTGGAAATTCATAAGTGTACCGTCATAATCGATGATGATCAGCCGTTTTTTAGCAGTTTGATAGTGTTGGATGAGATTCTCCCTGGTTTGCCCTTGAAGACGATAAACCCTTTGTTTCTTTTGTTCTTCCATAAGTCGCTTTTGTTCGCTCATAAAAGTATTCGCCCAGTGCTGAACGGTATATTTTTTTAATCTTTTTTGCATGTTTTCGAGGCGCCAGCGCTGTTCTTTCTCATTCATCTCAAGTGCTTGTTTGAGCGCTTTGACGATGTCATTCAAATCGTTGGGGTTAACAGTGAGTGCGTCGGGCAGGTCATTTGACGAGCCGGCCATTTCACTCAGGATCAGTACTCCTTTTTTGCTGTCTTCCTTACTGGCTATATATTCTTTGGCTACCAGGTTCATACCGTCACGCAGTGGAGTGATCATAGCGATGGCCGCTTCCTGGTAAAGGGTCATTAGCTCCTCGAAGTTAAGAGAACGGTAAAAATATCGGATCGGGGCCCAATCGAACGTCCGGAACCGCCCATTCACTTCTCCAACGAGCGTATCGATCTGATGCTTTAATTCTTTGTATTCATCTACATTGGCCCTGGAAGGTACAACTACCATCACCAGGATTACTTTTCCAATATATTCCGGGTACCGGTCGAAGAAAGTCTCGATAACCTTGATACGATTGGGGATTCCTTTTGAGTAATCAAGGCGGTCAATAGAGATAACCAGTTTGTTTCCTTTAGCGAGTTGCTTGATCTTAAAGGCTGCATTTTCTTTTAGCAAATTGAATTCGGGATGGGCATATTGTTCATAATCGATGCCCATGGGGAAAACATCGACATTAACCAGGCGGTTGCCGATCTTGAGATGCCCAAAATTATGTTCATGTCCGGTGATCCTGTAAGCCGCACTCAGAAAATGTCGCATATATCCAAAAGTATGGAAGCCGATCAGATTGGCGCCCAAGATGCCTTCCAGTATTTCTTTACGCCAGGGAAGTATCCTGAAAATTTCATAAGAAGGGAAGGGGATATGCAGGAAAAAGCCGATGGAAATATCAGGGAACTTTCGCCGGATCAAATTGGGTAGCAGCATTAATTGGTAATCATGTACCCAAACCAGGTCATCCTCTCTCAAATGTGGTAGCACCGACTCCTCAAATTTTTGATTGACTTTCTGGTAGGCTTCCCAGTATCTTTCTTCGTAGGAAGTATATTGGGTGAAATAGTGGAAATGAGGCCAAATAGTTTTGTTGCTAAAGCCTTCGTAGTACAGCTTTATCTCTTTTTTACTCAAAAAAACCGGGATGAGGTTATGTTTACGAAGATCCTTTCGGACCCGTTCCTGCTCTTCATCCGATTTGATATCGATCCCTGGCCAGCCGATCCATATTTTATTAACGCTGTCATTCAAAGAGTTCAGGCCGGTAGCCAGGCCTCCGGCACTTGGCTGGTATTGCAATTCGCCCTTATGTTGAGAAATGGTGATAGGTAAACGGTTCGAAATAATAACGAGCCTGGACATAATTATTTAGGGATTGATCTTTAAAGTTGCAACAGAGTGGTAGGGCGCAAAGTTCATATACCTATAAAAGAGATAAAAGGCCGACCGGCCTTTTATCTCTTTTGACTTACTTGGAAGGCGTTCTTTTCTTCCGCCTTGTTTTAAATAATTCCACAATTTCTTTGTCTTTGAGAAACTCAAAGTCTTTAAAGGTACGCGAAACAAATTTCTTGATATCCTGGTAGTCTTTCCCTCTTTTATCCGTATATCTTTTGAGTAGTTTACGGACATACTTCATGGACAATTCCTTCAGGTTCTGGTTGAACTTCTGATTGGCAAAAATGCCCATGTAGATCGGAAACAGCTTGGTGATCTCAAAAAAGTCAGTGTAGGCTTCTGTATCCAGGTTGGTAATAAAGCGGCGGAAATACTGGAAAATGGTTTGCCGCACACATTCATTGATAATAGATAAACCCTCGTGTTGGATGTAAAAAGTTTTAACGGCCTCCTGAGCTTTTTCTTCATTGTACCCTTCCGAGTGAATGATGTTGAGTAGTTTGAAGTATTCAGTCAGCTGATCCTTTTGCTTAAAGTCAATCAGTTCAGCCATTTGCAGGTCTGCTTCCGGGCTGAGTTTTATTTCAGGGTCAGCATGTAGTTCCAGAACAAATTCGAAGAAGAGGTCCGAAAAGTCTGGGGTTTCTTTACGCACTTTATTAAGGATGGTCGCTATGTGTTTTTTATCTTCTTCATTCAACTCGAAAAAGAAACCGTAGATCATCATCAGGTGCAGATGCTCAACACTACCATGGAATTCTTTGTTTTCCAGGAACTCCTTCATCGGAGGGATGATGCTGGCATTGTTAAATGACATTTTGATACGGTAGGTCAGGAAGCTCTTTAAGGAAGCATATAATACTTTGAGCTGGCCGATGTTTTCCGGAAACTCTGCAGTCTGAAAGTTTTCGCTGATAAACTGTTTTTTGTAGCGAATATAACCGGCATATCTTTCTTTGGGGCGGCGGTATTTATCAAGTTTTTGCCCTTGCAGGAAATACCGGATCCTTTTATTCTCAATAGGGGCGATTAGGTTGGTTACCCATATGTCACTACTCAAAGCAAAGCCGATTTGGATAGATTGGCCGATCCTTTTTTTGAGAATATCGAAGTTCGCTGAATTACAGATGGCCAGTAGCACTTCCTTGAAGTGTTCTTGGGGTCTTTCGTATTTGACTTTTTCGTTTATTTCGCCGCGCAAAACGGAGTAGCCAAGTATTTTGGGCAGAAAGAGACCTTCAAAAAGAGGCTCCAGGAGTAATTCTTCCAGGGGAATAAGTTGTAGTGGGTTTTCTGCAGCGACTTCCTCGTACAGGAGTGCTATTCTGGGTTCGAACATTTCTTTGAGGCGGATAAAGTCTTCTTCCTCTTCCTCCTCCAGGTATTGATTGAGTTCATCAGACTCCTGGATTTCAGTTGCCAGCGTTTCCAGCCTTTCAATATATTTTTGGTCTAATTCATACATAGCCCCTTTTTTTAAATGGAAACCTGATAGTGCAACTTAAGGCACTACCAGGTTCGATAAATATTTAGAAATAAAGTATAGCCTAGCTTGAGTTAAGTGTTCGGACAAAAAACAAGCGTAATTTGTTCGCTCACTCAACTGATAACAAATATAAGCTAAAGCAAGATTTTCTTCAACAGATTAGAAAGATAAATTTATAGATCTATTCTTCTTCTTTTGAAGCTTCTTCTTCTACTTCTTCTTCGGCCGGAGCCGCTTCTTCTGCCTCTTCAGCTTCTGCTACAGGCGCTTCTGTTTCGGCCGCCGGCTCTTCAACAGTTTCTGCTTCCGCAGTGACCGCTTCTTCAGCTTTGGCTTCTGCAACAGCTGCAGCTTGTTCTGCTATTTCCTCCTCGTCTGTTCCACTGAGGCGGTGCTCTTCAGCAAGAGAGATACCGGCTACTTTGGCGTGATAGGCTGCTTTTTCAGCTGCCGTTTGCGCAAAACGCTTGGCGATCTTCTCCTCTTTGGCATCTACCCATTCCTGATATTTCTTCTCTGCTTCTTCTTGTGTAAGGGCTCCTTTCTTCACGCCCCGCATTAAATGTTTCTTGTAGTATACGCCCTTGAAGCGCAGAATCGCTCTTGCAGTATCGGTGGGCTGGGCCCCCTTCATCAACCAGTCATATGCTTTTTCTCGATCAATCTCGATAGTGGCTGGCTTGGTCATCGGATTGTAAGTGCCGATTCTTTCAATGTAACGTCCGTCTCTTGGAGAACGGGAATCCGCAATTACAATGTGGTAAAAAGGTCTCTTCTTACGTCCTCTTCTCTGTAATCTAATCTTTA
>JAUIKE010000138.1 GCA_030430845.1 Bacteroidia bacterium
CTAGCAGCAATATTCAGGCAGGTATGAAGGTCTTGCATTTGAAGTTTGGAGAAGGTAAGGTGCTGAGTGTAGAAGGAGGAGATGCCAATCGAGTAGCGACCATCTTTTTCCGGGAATTGGATAATCCGCAAAGAAGAATTATGTTAAAATATGCCAAACTACAGATTTTAGACTGATGCCTACTATAACGCAAACAGGGCCTTCCGGCCCTGTTTGCATTACCACTATTTAATTCACCCAAAGACTAATTCATTCTTTATTGGGTCAATTGAGGTTGATGGTTTGGGAACTATATGGCCGCTGTTTTCAACAACGACCTCTCACTAGCTTGTAGGAAAAGCCCACATTAACCTTCAAAGGTCAATGTGGACTTTTTGGGTTAATTATACTCTAAGCGGAATTTCACCGGCAGGGTATAAGAAACTCTAACTGCCTTGCCTCTCTGACGACCTGGCGTCCACTTGTCTGGCAGATTGTTCATCAATTCAACTACTCTCTTCGCTTCGTCTCCACAGCCACCTCCGATATCTCTAAGAATAGTTATGTCGGTAACACTTCCGTCATCATTGACTACAAAGTTGACCACTACTGTTCCCTGGATACCGTTTTCACGTGCAACCGCTGGGAATTTGATGTTTTGATAAATGAACTCAAGCAATTTCTGATCCGCACAAGCTTTCTTGGCTTTGTCGTCTCCCTGGATATTTTCACATCCTGGGAAGCGAGGCATTTGTTCAACAACTCTGAATATCTCCTTGATCGTAGGCTCTGGGGGAGGAGGAGGAGGAGGAGGAGGTGGTGGTACATCATCACCTGCATCTGCTACTACTTCCGGAGCGTCAACGGAGGTTTCAGCGTCGATGGATTGATCCACGAATTCAAAGTCATCTTCCACTTCCACTAAAGCTTCCTCTGGAATCTCTTGAATAACGGGAGGAGGTGGTGGTGGTGGTGGGGGAGGTGGCTCCGCACTTCGCGGAATTTCAATTTCAATATCTTCTTCAATGACTAATGCGTCTTCTGGAATGTCGACTTGTCTTTCGTAAGTCGTCCAGTTAAAGGCCAATACAGTAAGTGATAAGGCAGCAATCACGGCTACTCTCATCAAGACGGGACTCATTTTGAATACGTCCACCTCTGGATATTTTGTACGGGCTTCTAACGGAGACTTCCATTTCTTGTCAGCGTACTTCTTTGTCAAATCACCTTTGGTCTGTCTAGCAAAGTAGACCCGCCCAATAACGATGATCGCAACAAGAAGAAGAGCCACTGCGGCAACCGCTAACAATAAGTCTGTGGATGAAAATGCCATATGGTCGAGCATAGCGGTATGTTTTGGACCCCCTAGGGAGCGGTTAAAAAATATTTTTGAATCTTTTCTTTTTTATTTCTATTGTAAATTTACAGTCATACGAACAGCTTAGAGATGATGTGTATCACCCTAATAGCTGATCTTTATCAGTAATGTGCCAAACTTTTATCATCCTCAAGAGGAAAAACTGTGGGTTTATATGGTACACAGGAATTTAAACTCACGATTGTTACGGTATAGCTCGCAGGGAGCTTAGAAAAATCTTGTATCAGTGGCAGAAAAAACGAATCGCTCATTATGGACCCAACAAATTCGGCAGGAGGCACAGCGCCTGGGCTTTGAGTTTGTGGGCTTTGCACGGGCAGAACATATGGACGAGGAGGCTCGGCGGTTGGAGCAGTGGCTCGAACAGGGTATGCATGGACAAATGCATTATATGAGCAATCATTTTGAAAAAAGAGTCGATCCTACCAAATTAGTGGATGGAGCCAAGACGGTCGTTAGCCTGATGTACAATTATTATACGGAGAAAAAACAGCAGGATACACAAGCCCCTAAAATTTCTAAATATGCCTATGGAAAAGATTATCATTTTGTGATCAAAAGAAAACTGAAAGACCTGCTTTTTTTTATAGAGGATAATATAGCTGAGGTAAATGGCCGCTGTTTTGTCGATTCCGCTCCGGTGCTGGAAAGAGATTGGGCCAAAAGAGCGGGTATAGGCTGGATTGGGAAAAATACCTTATTGATCCATCCCAAAGCAGGTTCTTATTATTTCCTGGCTGAGTTGATCATTGATCTGGACCTGGTTTATGATCACCCCATTAAAGACTATTGCGGTACCTGTACCCGATGTATAGATGCTTGTCCTACGGAGGCGATTTCCGAAGAGGGCTATTGGGTGGACGGCAGCAAGTGTATTTCTTACCTAACCATCGAGCTAAGGGAGGCTATTCCGGAAGCCTTTAAAGGAAAAATGGATAACTGGATGTTTGGATGCGATGTTTGCCAGGAGGTCTGCCCCTGGAATCGTTTTTCCAAACCCCACCGAGTGCCCGAATTCGAGCCGCATCCTGATCTGTTGGATATGGAGAAAAGGGAATGGGAAGAAATTACAGAAGAAGTATTCCGGAAGGTCTTTAAAAAGTCGGCCGTGAAAAGAACAAAGTACCAGGGATTGAAAAGGAATATTGAGTTTTTGGGGTAGGTCCCAGGGCTCAGGGCCCCCAAAGTTCTGGGGGTACTGTTTTATCATGTTACCAAAGATGCGACGATACCTATATATAATATACACTTTTGCTTTTTTTGTCATGCTGGGCTGTGAAAATGAGCGCCCAGGTAAAAATGAGCCTATGTCAAATGATCCGATTCAGCAGGAAGAGCCGCTTCGCATCCTTTTTTTAGGAAACAGCATTACCGCCGGCTATGGCCTGCGAGATCCATTACAATCCTTCCCCGGCCTGCTGGCCCGAAGGTGGGAAGAGGAAGGTCTTTCCATCAACCTTATTAATGCAGGCATCAGCGGAGAAACTACCGCAGGGGCGCTCGAACGCCTAAGCCTGATCCTGGAATATCCTATTGACATCATGGTGGTCGAACTAGGCATTAATGACTACATCCAAGGTGTTGCCAAAGAAATGGCAGCCGAAAATTTACGGCAGATCATCCGGCAAACCCAAGCAGCATACCCCAAAGCCACCATTTTTTTAACAGACATACAAATAGGTAGTCTGGACCCTAATGTGATCGCTGTCGACTTTCAGGAATTATATCCCCAATTGGCTACAGAGATGAACGTTGAACTGCTACCTTCTTACCTTCAACTCGTCTGGTCGGATTCTGACCTGGTCATGTCGGATCGGCTACACCCGAATGCGAAAGGCTATGAGTTAATCGCACAAGAGGTGTATAGGGCCTTGACGGAATTTGTACGCTAAATGATCGTTGCACAACCTCAGCCCCTGTCAAATTCACTTTTCTTATCGCTGGATCACTTTGTCAATCACATGGATGAGCCCGTCCTTTCCTTTGATCGAATACAAGATCTGAGCAGAATTATTTGGCAAATTAATGGGCGTTTCGAAGATGCTCATAAGTGACTGTGTCGACTTTTCGATTTCAGTAGCGTTATAAACGCCTTCTGCTATATGAGATTGAAGCACGCCCATTAGTACATCCCGATTATCCGGCAAAGACATATTGTCAATCAATCGCTGGCCCAGAGCATCGAAGGCCTCATTGGTAGGCACAAAAAAGGTGTGCTTTTTTCCCGAATCAGCCAACAAATTATCCATACCGCCGACCTTTTGCACCAGCTCGGCGAAAATAGATATTTTGGAATCGTTCTCCAGGCCCGACTGAATAGAGGAGGCTCTTTCAGCGGCACCGGTGCTACCACATTGCTGAAGCGTAAATCCGATTAAAAAAAAGAAGAGAAGTTTGTTGAGATAGCGCAAGGGCATAGAGTGTTGGTTTGGTTTTAGAAAATAAGTCCAAAGGTTAATACGGTTACCCTATTATAAAGGTTATCATCCTTCAGAAGGGAAGTAATTCCAACTTCATGGGAAAGATCGATGGTGAAAATGGCGATGTCGACCCCCAGGCCCAGAACCCCATTTACCTGAAAAGTATTAAAAAGATCTTTGTGGTAGTCCAGTTCATCCACTGCTTTGGTGCCGAGGATCAGTTCTGGCGAGAGGCCTGCTCTTGTGTGCAGCACCCACAATCTTCGGCGGCCGTTGACGTACCATCCTGCCGTTACCGGCAATTTGACTGAGGTGATTCGAGATTCAAATTCTTGAGGTACGGATGAAATGGGGTCTGTCAGGCGGGTATTGATGTGCTGTAAATGAAGGCCGGGCTGAAAGAAAAAGCGGTTCTTTTCAATTCGCCAGTCGGCACCGATGATGAAGCCTGATTTTCCCTTAATCGAAAAATCACCATCTACTATATTGTCCAGGTGGGAAAAAGCAATCCCGGCCTTTGGCGCAACCCTCCCAAATTGTGCTCGCAAGGGTAGGCTAAAAGCAAACAGTCCAAAGATCAGGAAAACAATGGATCGAGCATGTAATTTCATATGCGTATAGCTGTTTTATAGTTTTTTTATCCAAAATTTCAACGGTTTGGGGCTTTCGCTTATTTCATCGAGGTCCTTCCATGATATAGAGGCTAGCATAGAAGTAGGTTGAAATCCTTGTTTTTTCCAGAAATTATCCAGTGGGCGGTAGCCTCTTGGTCTTCGGGGATGATCTTGCGCTCTTATCACAGCACAAAAACTCAGGTAATCAAATCTATCCAATTTTCGGACCCAGGCTTCCCTTTGCTGAAAAAATTGTTTCCCTATACCTATACCTCTATATTCTTTTTTTAAAACAGATTCACTAAAGTAAAAGATCGATTCAGGCTTATATTCTTCCTGTAAAAAAGGTGCAATGATATTAGGTGTTTCATGGATTAGGGGCAGCCCGGTAGAGGCTCCCACCACCTTTTTTCCGTCAAAGGCAATGACCAAAACACTATCCGCTGATTCAGCAAAAGTGCGTACATATTTTCTTTCATATTCCATATCACCCTCGTAGAGATAAGGGAACTCGTTGAAGACCTCTATACGAAGCCTGGCCAGGTCTTCTATATATGGTATAACCTCCCTGCCAGAGAAGGAACGGATCTTTAGACTCATTTGTTAAATATTTATACCCAAAAAAACGAAGTTTTTTTGGGTATAAATATAAAAAACTGTCGCCCCGATTCATCGGAGCGACAGCAACTGTCGACTTTAATTTTTTAGGTAGGATTGTCGACATAATTGAACACCCAATTGACCATGGAATCCACTATAGAAAGTTGATTCATAATCTTGATATGATTCAAAAGTAAAGCATTCTGGTACCCGTTTCTATGACTTTAGTCACGGGAAAACATGACTTTTATCATTCAAAGAGGGGAGACACAGAAATCTGTTGCTTACTGTTGAGGTTTTGAGTAATTAATATTTTATCCATAATACTCATTTTGATCTTTTCCGGTACCAGGTCCTGGTAATGATCGAAAAATTCCTGTAGGTCGTACCATACATGAAAGTCTTCAATTTGGAGATATTTAGGATGGTCGAGAATTCGGAATGTACGAACCTCGTCTGCATAACTCTCTTCGATGTACATAGGGTTTTCTTCCAGCGTATTTCGTTTTTCGGCATTTTTTCCATTCAGCAGGAAAAATTCATCTCCATTAAAATCGATGATCGCCTCAAATAATGCAATGCGTTGGTCACAAACTTGTACAACGTAAGCTTCCGGCTGTTTTCCGTTTTCTAGGGCATGGACCGTTTGTGGTATATTCATCCTGCTTAAGTAGGGGTAGGTCTCAAAATTACGGCTGGAATCGTTAAATGCATACCCTCCCATAAAGTAGAGGATGGAATCTTTCTGGTAATAGGCCAAACCATGAGCTGATATTTGCTCTCCGAGGCTTCCTTCAAATAGGTAGCAGGAGTAAGCTGCAGCTTGTTGTTTGACGTAGTCGATAATAATGATCTCTGTGTTTGGATAATCTTCGCTGTAGACTTCGGGCTGCTTATTAACGATTCGTCCGCCAAAAATTATGGCTTTCTGATCGTATTCGGCAGCGGTATAGCCGTACATATCTTCCAGCCCCGGATACAGGCTAAAGGCCTGATCTTTCAGGTCGGGATGCATCTGCCCGAAAAGAAATACGGGAAGACTGATGAAGAAAAATAAGTGTGTAAAAAATTTAGGTTTCATAGTTACGGTGTTTTGGTTAGAGTAATCCCATGAATAAAATTTACTGTTAGTAATAAATTGAGCCTTTTTGGGAAAAGATGAATTGATGTCTGTCAGGTAGGGGAGTGACAAAAGTCATTTGGGAGAAAAGGGAAAAAAATGCCGGCTGTCGGTAGCCAGGTTGTTAGTGGCTCCCGAAAGTTATATTTAGCAGGCTGTTAGGGAAAAAAAACTTCGTTTTTTTTCCCTAACAGCCTGCTAAAAGAATACCAATAATTGAATAAAAAGTCGAAGGGCTTTTTACTCCCCCTGATATTAATCATAATGAAAGCTGATTAGCATCATTTCGCGATAGAGGCATCCGGCCTTAGTTTTGTATCGATAGAGAAATGAACGCCTGCCTCGCAGGATTTTAAGCTCAAATTATTAACCCTGTTATAATAAACAGAACAATGGAACTTAAAATAAAAGTATTTGGAGTAGGCAGTTTGCGAGATAGGGTTTTATTGCGCTCTGTCCAGGTTGCATTAGATGATTTGGGCCTTTTCATGCCCATTGAATATATTTCGAGCATTGATGAATTTATGATGCAAGGGCTTTCCGGTATCCCCGCATTGAAGATCAATGAAACCATCATAGCCGACGGCGCTACTCCTTCCGTTGCCGAGATAAAAAGAGAGATCCAGCAATATGTTGAAAAAAAGAGGAAAGCTTCTTAATATTTTATTTACATAAGGTATTTCGTGCCATTCTGCTTTTTTCTTTACATTACAGGAAGAATGATGACGAGTTCATCATTCCGTTATCCTTTGATCTTTGTGCCTCGGCATAAGGTCTGTAAAGGAGTAATTTTTAATATAACTCAGTGCACAAGCTTAGTGCTAGGAGAGTTATCCATAGAACATTAAAGAACATTGCTATGAAAAAGATACTATTTCCAACCGATTTTTCTGAAGCGGCTAATAAGGCTTTTATTTATGCCTTAAAGCTTGCTGATAAGACGGGAGCCAAAATTACCACGCTCCATGTCTTCAAGAAACCCACCATCAGTGCTCATCATATGCCTTCAACACTTGAAAAGTTTTTTGAATCTTTTGATTGGTATGAATTCGAGAGTTACAAGCGGGCTCTTCCTCCACTGAGGGAAATTGCCGAAAAAAATAATTTGGGTCATGTGGAGATGGTACACGTGATGAGAGAAGGAGAAAAATTAGTTGATACCATCCTGGAGGTAGCCGAAGAAGATGAAGCTGATGTCATTGTAATAAGCACCACTGGTGCAGAAGGACTCAAAGAGATCTTCCTGGGCAGTAATGCCGGAGAAGTACTGGAACATGCTCCCATACCCGTGCTTACCGTTCCCGAGGATGCTGAGTTTGACGGCCAGATCAATAAAATAGCTTTTACGACTACCTATAAAGAAGAAGAGAAATTGGCACTTAAAAAGTTGCTGGCATGGAGAGAATGGTTTGACTTCGAACTTTTTGTAATCAATGTGGATACGGCTCATATTGAATTCCACAATAAGAAAATGGATCAGTTTAAAGAAGCTTTTGAAGGAGAGGAGAAGATGAACTTCGTTGTATTAGATGGTACCGATATGTTTAAAGTACTCACAAATTATCTGGACGAACAACATATCGATATTCTGGGTATGACAACTCACAAGCGGAACTTCATCCAGGAATTATTTGAATATAGCCGCACCAAGTTTCTGTCTTATCACAGTAAGGTGCCGATTTTGTCCTTCTTAGCGGATAGTTTAAAATAAGAAATGGTCCGAACGGACCATTTCTTATTTCATCATTTTCCAAAAAACAATCCCTCCAGCCTGTTTTCCTACCTCTGCTACAGCTACCCGCTCAAAGGTGGTCAGGTCAATCACATCCACTGAGCCCGGCTCGCCGTTTTTCCCTTCTACAGAAATAAAAGCATATTTACTATCGGGAGAGATGGCTACCCCATGTGATACTTTACGGGAGTTGGTCACTTTTGCTAACTCCTCTCTGGTAGCAATATCCCAAATACCCGTAGCTCCTTCTGATTTGTAAGTGACGACCAGCAGTTTTCCGTTAGGGCTGATCTCTACATTATAGGGGCCTTTCCCGCAACTCATTCGATGAGTGACCTTCCATTTTTTGGTGTCAATTTCAATTAATTCGTTGGACCCATTGCCCGCTACATAGGCCCTGGAGAGGCTAGGGTGAGGAATGACCCAGGTAGGTTTGACAATAGAATGGTGCATCATTTCCTCATGTCCCATCTGAGAATGATCCATCTGAGAATGATCCATTTTGGAATGATCCACCTTTGCCTCTTTTTGAGACTTATCTTCTTTGGGGCGAGTGCCCGGCGGTTCAAGGTCCAAAACGCGACTCACTTCTAAGCCAAGGGTGCTGATCTCAAACAATTCTCCGGACATCATCGCTACGGAGTACTGATGCAGGCCGTCCGGAGAGATCCTCGATCCGTGGGGCATGGCGCCGGTGGTGATTTTTTTGATCTCAAACATGAGTTCTGGGTCCACTACTGATACCGAACTGGGTAACATCCTGCCATGCAGATTGAAGTTTACTACATACAGCAGGCCGTTTGCTTTTGATATTTGCATAGAAGCTGGAAAAATCCCTAATTCAGTAGTGGCTACAGGTTCATTGGTTTCGGTTGAATATTTCACCAATTGACCGTAGGGTGTTCCGTGGGCCATACTGAGGTACCAGTATTTCCCTTCCGGCCCAACGGTAATTCCATGGGGTCCTTCGATTTCTGCCGGCTTGGTACCCACTACGATCCGTTCTTCCACCGTAGCCTTTTTTCCATCAAACTTTATGACTGCTACTTCATCTTCTGACTCTGCTGTAACATACACATAGTATTCCTGCGCATTGGACTGAATAGTACCAATCATCAGGAATACCAAGAAACTAAGTTGAAGTATTAATTTTTTCATTTTGACAAAGTGTTTAGAAAAGTGATGCTGGTTCTTTCCCCAAAGGCGAAAGAACGATACTAAAATGCTTTCCACGCCTCCAGCGTGAAGATGCTGACGTATTCATCTGCTAAATGGACAGAAACATGCTCCTTTTTAGAAAAAACAAACGTCCAATATCCTGCGACTAAAGGAGGCAATAGCATCCCAGCATCAAATTTGCGCCTTAACGCGCAAATTTGAGCATCTTTTTTTTATTCAAGACAGTATTAAATCTAACGATTAATTTTTCAATCTCTTCTCTTCCATTTTAACCGACCAGAGCCCGGAGTTCCAGTCAGAGAAAAAGATGTGTCCTTTATGTGGCTGCGGCCCCCAGGTAAAGGCGGCATTAGGCACATATCCTTTTGGGTCGGTCGAGATGAACCAGCCCATTTCGCGGCCTTGTGCGCGCAGGTCACCCAGTAATTCGCCGGAGATATCTACTACTCTTAACCCAGCGTTGTAATTGGCCACATATAAGGTTTCTCCTTCTATCCAGAAGTTATGGGAGCCGGCTCCTTCTACCTCATATTTGGCTACTTCCACAGGGTTTTCCATATCGGTCACATCAAAAACATGCAGCCAACCGGCCGCAATCACCGGGTTGTCTTTTACATGCAAGCCGTAGGGAAAAGCCTCGTCTCCTGCAATGACATAAAACTTGCCGGTGGATTTACTAAAAAACGGAAAAGCCGCATGGTTCCAACCGCTTGGATAAGTAAAACTGGTGATCAGGACAGGTTTGGCCGGTGTGCCGCCCGCGATTCCGTTCCCAACGTCCACAATGTGCACCCCGTCGTGCCAGTTAGAAGAATAGGCAATTCCATCTACCACCCAAACATCGTGAATAGAGTGTCCTGGAGTGGGGATCTCATATTCGCCCACTTTATAGGGCGCAGCCGGATCTTCGATATTGATGATATCATACCGTTCTGCATTACTTAAGGCAAAAACGTGGTTATCATAGATGAAAAGATTGTGCACACCTCCGGTCAGGCCATCGCTGTATTCTGATATTTTCCAAACATTGGTGGGGTCACTCACATCAAAGATGATGATCCCGTTTTTACGGTTAGAGGCTCCCTCACGACTGATGATACAGATGCGACCGTCTTCCGATACTTTTACATCATTCACGGTTCTGGCATCTACTTTGACCGTATCGATCGGGGTCATATTGGCCGGATCAGTGACATCCCAGAAAAAAGCCTCCCCATCGGCACCCCAGGTTCCGGTAACGGCATAGTCACGGCCGTCTACTCCTTCCCAGACCCAAAGGTCAGAGGTATGCTTATCGGTTACGGAGCCTTTCCCGACAAGCTGGATATCTCTTTTGATCACTTCCTGACGGTCTCCGATGCGGACCACCTTCTGGGCAGAGTTTTTCCCACATACAGCCGTAATGGTGTATACACCGGGCTGATAAGCTACAAAACGGCCATCCGGCTTAATGAGTCCGCCCGCAAACTCCGATTGCTCTGCTGATTTACCCTGGAAGGTAAAAGTGACAGGAGCTTTGACCATTTTTCCGGACTTATCCATCGTTTGGGCTTCAAAATTAATGACGTCCCCGGAAAGAGCCTCATCTACACTGGCCGTCAATTGAATGTCTTCTACCGGGTTTTTCTCAATCTTAATATCAAATTTGGCGGTAATATCTTCAACTTTGGCCATGATGGTGATTTTACCTGGCTGATGACCGGTCAGGTTATTAAAGGCGTCAAAGGAAGCTATCTTGGGGTCGCTGGAGGAAAAGCTGATCTCGAGGTCGTTTCTATCGAGGTCCATTTTATCCAGAATGGTAGCGCTGATGGCCGTAGGGATATCTGTTAGGATGTTTTGGGGCGGCTCATTGAATTCAATTCGGGAAAGGGCTGGGTAGGCAATAGACACAGGAATATTTGCGCGCAAATATTTTCCATCCGGATGCGGATAAATCACGATCACAATGGCTTCACCAGGCAATTTAGCGGTTACCAATCCGGTGGAGTCTACCTCAACCGCTCCGCCTCCTTTTCTTCTGCGGGTAAAAAACAGGAATTGGGCGTCTTCTACAACTTTTCCATCGTCTCCTTTTATGCTGGCCTTTAAAGTAGTGGATTCTCCCACATCCAGTGAAACTTTTTCAGGCATAACGGTAATGTCGCTTTGACCAAAGGAAAAGGTCAGAGCAAATACCAGACTCAGTAAAGTAAGCGTCGGCTTAATTAATAATCTATTGGGTGTCATTGA
Organism: Bacteroidia bacterium; assembly: GCA_030430845.1. GTDB lineage: Bacteria > Bacteroidota > Bacteroidia > Chitinophagales > Saprospiraceae > JANQPA01. Next base: position 11,255 of record JAUIKE010000138.1, read on the forward strand.
GTGTGTATTAAGGTGATTAAATAGAGGTAAAGTAGATATAGATCCCTCAATATAAGGAGTCCATCCTATTCATATCTTTTTTAAAATTACAAAATAATCTGAGAACCTAGGATTGATAGAGGAGAGATAGACGAAGAGTAGGAATTTATCTATTTTATGATAAGCTCAACAAGACTCATGCATTAAAAAGTCAATTTCCTGATATTATCAAGATATGACCGACTCACCCTTACCACATCCTCATTGGCCATTTTGACATCATAACTTGAAGGATGTTTGAAAATTTCTTTGATGAAATGAATATTAATGATAGCTGAGCGGTGAACTCTGATAAAAACCTCCGGATCTAGTTTTGTGGCAATCTGTCCAATGCCGTAATTACTCAGGAAGGTTTGTTGGTGGGTAACCAGATTGGAATAATCTTTTTCTGCTTCTATCCAGATAATCTTTTCGGTATCCAGAGCAATCAGCTTGTTTTTGCTTTGCACCAGTATCTTGGAAGGATAGCTGGATTTGTTATTTCCAGCTTCCTGAAGCAGGGATTCGGCCAGGGAACGCAGGTTGCTGAGGTTTTCTTCGCCATATTGCATAACCTTATTGATGGCTTTGGCAAATCGTTCGCGGGTGTACGGTTTGAGCAGGAATTCAATGGCATTATGTTCGAAGGCATCCAGGGCATATTGGTCATAAGCGGTAGAGAAGATGATCTTGGGCATTTCAGAAAGTTTCTGAAGGACCTCCAGGCCCGTCATGCCCGGCATTTGTACATCCAGGAAAACAATGTCCGGCCTGAACTCTTCTATTACACGGATGGCATCTACCCCGTTATTGGCCTCTCCAACAATGACCAGGGATGGGTAAGCGGATAGATATTCTTTGAGTAAAGACCGGGCGGGCGCTTCGTCGTCGATGATAACTACTTTTTTCATTTATTTTTATTAGTGAAGTTGTTTATCCTTCTACCTTCTACTAGGTATCTCAAACCGAACAGTCACTCCGTTAAAAGTGTTCTCCAGAACCTGCAAAATAGACCCATACATTTTTTCAAGCCTTTTCCGAGTATTGGCTAATCCGATCCCTTTATGAAAAATATCTTCTCCTTTGCTTAGGCCCACACCGGAATCTTCGACTTCAAAAAGGATGCGATCTTCTTTAGGAGAAGCCTTGATGGAAACCTGCCCGCCATCGATTTTGGGAGCAATACCGTGTTTGATGGCATTCTCGACCAGAGGTTGCAGGATCATGGGGGGGACTTTGGCTTTCATGAGCTCTTCCGGTATAAAAAAGTTAAACCTGAGGCGATCTCCGAAACGGGCTTTTTCCAGTTGTAAATAGGTTTTTACAAAATCGATTTCTTCGGACAGGGTGACCAGCTCCGTTTTCGAGGCTTTTAATTGATACCGGAACAGGTCGGATAACTGAGCGATCATTTCTCGGGTGCTTTCCAACTCGGGAGGTACAGAGGCGCTGATGGTATTAAAGGTGTTATATAAAAAATGAGGGTTGAGTTGGGCTTTCAGGGCCGTCAGTTCGCTTTTAAGGGCTAATTCCCGCAGTTCGGCTTCCAGGATAAGTTGCTGTTGTAATTTTTGGTAGTACTCATACATATGGAAGGCTCCGAATTGCAGGGTATAGAAGAGGCCCGGAATGTAAATATCCCACCAGGAATAGGGCCAGCCGAGATGCCCCCAGCCAATCAGGTCACAGATCGCATAATAAGTTTGTTGCCAACCCACCACAAACAGAGGGAGCAGAATGATGTGCAGCAATATCTTATGCCAGATCTTCCAGTCCGTTAATTTTCTGAAAATCAGCCACCAGATAGGAAGGGTAAAAACAGCTTTTAAAAAATAATCGAGGACTGCATTGTCCCAAAAACCCAGATTGCCATTGGAAGTGGTATAGATGGCCATGAAGTAAGCCCAGCCAAATACAAGGTATAGTAGAAACAACAGACCTAGTTCAAAGAGCTGAATACCGAATATTTTTCTATGCCAAAAGAAGGATGTTTGCATAAAGTCTAAACTACAAATATTCTTCCTTTCCCCACTTCCTGTATTCGACGAACTGCAATATGCACCGACGAATGGCGTAACGTCCCATTCAGCGAGCTATTTCCTCACTGATCAGAAACCGATTGAAGCACCTACCTTTTTATTCCACCTTTGTAATCGTCATGCAGCGATTGAATATGGAAAATATTAGTAGCTGCTCACTCGATTGTTATTTCTTACTTAAATGAATCCGACAATGAAAAAGATCGTATTGAATACCTTAAAACATGCTTTACTCATACTCACCGAACTTTTGATAGGCCATTTAGCCTTTGCCCAAACCGCCGACTTTTCCCAGATTGTGGGAAAAGTGCTGGATAATCAACAAGAGGCAGTCGTTTTCGCTAACGTATTACTCAATAATGTGGCAGATTCCAGCCTCGTAAAAGTAGAGACAACCGATGTCAACGGCACTTTTCGCCTGCCCGGCGTGCCCGCCGGGCAATACTGGTTGAAAGTAACTTTCCTGGGAAATAAAGACTTCAACTCCGCTCCCTTCCAATTACAGAAAGGACAGAACCTGAACTTTCCCACTATAAAGTTAGAATCGGGAGCGGTAGAACTGGCCACTGTTGAAGTTAAGTCAGAACGGGCTTTGGTAGAAGTTCAACCCGACAAAACAGTTTTTAATGTAGAAGGAAGTATTAATGCTACCGGAAATACGGCCCTGGAACTGTTGCGCAAATCTCCCGGTGTGCTGGTCGATAATAGCGATAATATCATGCTGATGGGCAAAAGCGGTGTCCGGGTCTATATCGACGGCAAACCTTCTCCCCTTGGCGCAGATGACTTGGCGATGATGCTGAAGTCCATGCAATCTTCAGAAATCGATGCCATCGAGATCATTACCAATCCTTCCTCTAAATTCGATGCCGAAGGCAATGCAGGAATCATTAACATTCGCTTGAAAAAGGATAAAAGCCTGGGATTGAATGCTAACCTGAACCTTGGTTATTCCGTAGGTGTATTTTCAAAATACAATACTACCGCTACCTTTAATAATCGCTCAAAAAAAGCTAATGTGTTTGGTACCTATAGTTTTAACGACGGCCAGAACAGAAGTTGGATGAACCTATATCGTACTCAAAACAATACCTATTTTGGGCAGGAATCCCAAACGATCAGAGAAGGGGCTTATCATAGTCTTAGAATTGGGAGTGATATTTTCCTTTCTGAGAAAAGTACAATAGGAGTCTTACTTAGCGGATCTTTTAATGATCAGAACTGGACCAACTATAGCTTTACGCCTATCATTGACCTTAACTCAGGCAGCTCCCTGTCAGCTCTGGATGCCTATTCTCAAAATGACGGCGCACGCAACAATGTAAATGCCAACCTGAATTATCAATGGAAAGGCGAAAGCGGCCAGCAGTTTAATATCGATCTGGATTTTGGTCTTTTCAGAAATACCACGGATACCTATCAGCCAAATTTTTACCTTAATCCGGATGCTAATACAGTGAATGAAGAGCGAATTTTTACTGCACAAGCTCCAACCGATATTAATATCTATACTGCAAAACTGGATTACGAGAAGCCCTTGTGGGGAGGCAAATTTGGTGCCGGAATGAAGTTCTCTCTCGTCAGTACCGATAATGCTTATGAATTTTTTCAGCTGCTCAATGCCGTACCTATTCGGGATATCGACCGGAGCAATCAATTCGTATACGATGAAAATATCAATGCCGCCTACCTCAATTTTTCCCAAAAAATAAAGAAATTCAACCTGTCCTTCGGGCTTCGGGCTGAGCAGACGAACTCAGTTGGAGAATTAACGAGTGATAAAGAAACCGATAACAATATCGTAAAAAGGCATTATCTCAGCTTATTCCCTTCCGGAGGGATTACCTATCAGTTGGACCCTAAAAACCAATTTCGCCTCAATTACAGCAGGCGGATCGGCCGGCCGAACTACCAGTCTCTAAATCCTTTTGAATTTAAAATGGATGAACTCAGCTATAGCCGTGGCAATCCGTTCCTCCGGCCTCAATACACAGATAATTTGCAGTTGTCCCATACCTTTGGCTATACCCTGACCACCAGCTTGTCGTACAGCACAACCAACGATTTCTTTGCCGAATTATCCGACACCACGGAAGTGTCCCGAACCTTTCTGGAAACCGTTAACCTCGGAGCCAGAAAAGTATTGAGCCTTAATATTAGCTATCCTTTTAGCCTGAGTAAGTGGTGGGGTACCTATACCAATATTGGCCTGAGTAATACTTCTAATAATGCCGACTTTGGGGAAGGCCGCTTAATTGATATTGACCAAACGACCTTTAGTCTGTACCATCAGTCGACTTTCACATTGCCGAAAGGCTTTTCATTCCAATTGTCGGGCTGGTACAGTTCACCATCTATTTGGGGAGCTTTGTATGAATCTCGTAGTATGTGGAGCATGGATGCGGGTATCCAGAAAAAATTATGGGATGGACGGGCCAGTATCAAACTGTCGGTTAGCGACATTTTTTACACGGCCTTCTGGAGAGCGGATCAAAAGTTCGGTGGCCTGTCGATTGACGGTTCAGGCGGTTGGGAGAGCAGGCAATTTCGGGTTAACTTCTCTTATTTAATCGGAAATCAACAGGTAAAAGCTAACCGGAAGCGCAAGACCGGCTTGGAAGATGAGAAAAGCAGGGTAGAATAAAAATATGCGCCGAAAAGGCGCATATTTTTATTTAAATTTTGGAAAATACGAATCGTTTCGTATACTTGTCATACGAAATGTTTCGTATGTAATTAAATCACCCGACTTATGAAAAATGTATTGACATTCACACTTTTATTTTGCATTGGCCTTTTTACACAGGCTGCCGGCCAGCGAGCTGGAGAAATCGGATATGAGGATATTTCGGAATGGCCCAAAGGATCAGAGGGACAGCACCTTAAGGCTTTGATCGAAGCTTATAATAGTAATGATGCGGCCCGGATCACTAAGTTTTTAGAGAAACATTGCACCAAAGAATTTCAGGAAATGGTACCTATGGAGCGGCACGTTCAGGTATTTCAGGAAACCTATCGAGGTACCGGCGGACTTAGTTTTCACAGCATTCGCAAGTATACGCCTGCCCGGGAAGGTGAAGTAGTAGTGGTCCTTAAGGATGAGTATTTTGATTCATGGAGAGCGATCGTCCTTGAGTATGAGGAAGGAGGCGACAAAAAAATTGCCAGCCTGGGTTTTAACGGTGCCCGTACGCCGAGTAATGTAACGGAGGGCCCTTTGTCAGAGGCACAGATGCTGGAGCAGGTAGAGAAAGTAATGAAACGGCTGAAGGACAAGGATGCATTCTCGGGAACTTTACTCATCGCAAAAAACGATAAGGTATTGTACGAATTTGTGTGCGGAGAAGCCAGTAAGCGTTTTCATGTACCTAATAATATAGATACCAAATTTAATCTGGGGTCCATGAACAAAATGTTTACCTCTACCGCCATTATGCAATTGGTGGAGAAAAACAAGGTTTCGCTGGATGATCCGATCAGTAAATATCTGGACGAAAGTTGGCTGCCCAAATCCATTACGGATAAAGTAACAGTTCATCATTTGCTTACCCACACCTCCGGCCTGGGCTCTTATTTTAATCAGAAATACTGGGAAACCTCCCGGGAAATGTTTCGTCAGCTGGATGATTATAAGCCGCTTGTTATAGATGAGACCCTCGCTTTTGAACCCGGTGAGCGCTTCCGGTACAGTAATACCGGTATGTTTTTGTTAGGCGTGATCATCGAAAAGGCAAGCGGAGAAAACTATTTTGACTACATCCGGGAAAAAATCCATAAGCCGGCCGGCATGAAAAATTCCGATTGTTATGAAATGGATATGCCGGTTGAAAATCTGGCGATTGGCTATGTGCCTAACAACAGCCAATGGGGATGGGAGAATAACATTTACAAGCATGTTCTCAAAGGCGGTCCGGCCGGCGGTGGATTTTCTACTGTGAGAGATCTGCATCAGTTTGCATTAGCCCTCACTTCCGGAAAATTAGTTAGCCAAAAATCTTTGGATAAAATGTGGCAATCTCATTCCGATGCTAACTATGGCTACGGATTTAGTATAGAGCAACATCCAAGTGGTAAAGTAGTAGGGCATAGCGGCGGATTCCCAGGCTTGAATTCCAATTTGGATATTATTCTGGATAACGGATACATCGTATCTGTGATGTCTAATTATGACAGTGGCGCCAGCCCGGTGGCCAGGAAGGTACTCCAGATGATCAATCGCTTGAAGGATATTTAATAACCGAACTAATCGATTAGTAGAAAAACTAACAAATTAGTTGACAAACTAAAGGATTAGTAGTATGTTTGTTTTGGCTATAAGGAAGAACATTAATAACAACCTCTCCGGCCGGGGAGGTTGTTATTAATGTTCTTCCTTATAAGCTATAAAACTCATACTACATGCAAAAATTAGCCAAACGCGAAGAGCAGATCATGCGGGTACTATGGAGGCTGGAAAAAGCCTTTATCAAAGAGATCATTGATGAACTACCTGATCCAAAGCCTCATTACAATACTATTTCTACCATTGTCCGGATCCTGGAGGACAAAGGTTTTGTGAGCCATAAGACCTACGGCAATACTCACCAGTATATTCCTAAAATTAGCAAGGAAGACTATCAGAAAAGGGATGTGGGGGATGTCCTGAAAAAATATTTTGACAATTCTTACCAGAAAATGGTGGCTTATTTTGCCAAAGAAGAGAAAATAAGCCCGGACGAATTGGAAGAAATTCTCAAAATGATAAAAGGCGATAAAAAATGATACCATATATCCTTCACAGTGCCATCCTTTTAAGTGGATGTTATCTGTTTTATCGACATATCCTCACAAAAGAAACTTTTTTCCGGATGAACAGATGGGTATTAATTGCCTGCCTGATTTTGTCTTTTACCTTGCCCGGAATTTTGATTCCCCCGCAATGGTCTGTTTGGGAAGTTTCTAAAACTGTACCAGTGGCGGAATCTACTTTGCCGGACCAGGCATTAACCGAACCCGATATCATTGAACCTATAACCCCTGCTGTCTCTTCTTCTGAGAAATCACTCGAACAATTAATTCAGGCCACCACCACCGAAGAAGTGCTATCCAATCAGGACAGTGCTGTTAATTGGTGGGAAGGACTGGATTTTCCGCTTCTCTTAGGATATGTATATATGGCAGGGGTTTTTATTTTTTCTCTGAACCTGTTGATTCAGTTTTTTGTTCTCCTATTTCAAATTATAAGGCGTCCTTCTTTTAAGGACGGCGCTTATAAAATAGTAGAAATGAAAGGAGAGCAGGCACCTTTTTCGTTTGCTCGCTATATTTTCATTAATCCTTCCAGGTATGATTTAAAAACCTTTCAGCAGATTCTGGCCCATGAAAAGGTCCACATTGCACAAGGGCATACCCTGGATATCGTATTAGCTGAGCTTGCCGTCATTATTCAGTGGTTCAATCCTTTTGCATGGAAGTTCCGAAAAGCTGTTGAAAATAACCTGGAATACCTGACTGACCAGGCCATGATCAGGGCCGGAACAGATAAAGAGACCTATCAATTGAGCTTGCTTAAAGTGTCGGTTCCGCAATATGCCCTCAACCTGGCTACCAACTATAATCAATCTTTTTTAAAAAAACGTATTCTTATGATGAATGCCAAGAAATCATCCGCCCGTTCCAGCTGGAAATATTTATTGATTGTACCCTTACTGGCTTTTTCCATGATGAGCATGAATAAGGTTAGGGAGGCAGAAATAAAAATTGACTCAGTTGCCGTTTCTGAACAATCTGAGCCCGATACATATCAGGCTTCGGAAGAAATGGCTTCTTCTTCATCTGTCCAAACAGCTGCTGATCTTTCCAACGAAAAGACTTATAAAGAGCAGGTTTCCTCTATGTCCATTACCGGTGCCTGGGATGCCGAAATTAAAGACAATAAGGTCTGCATTACTTTTGTCAGAAGAAAGAATGGCAGTGTGAATATGAATTCCCACTGTTTTGAGCGCAGCGAACTAGGAAACCTCCCTCAGGGAAGAGAGGGCACCTTTTCAGTGAAAGGAGAAGCCGGTACCATCGAACTGAAGGGAGAGTTTAGTGGGAATAAGGGGGCCGGATCATATTCTTTTACGGAGAGTAATAGCTTCAGAACCTATCTGAATGGTGAGGGCCTTCGCGATATAACAGAAGAGACGCTGATGCATTGTGTACTCACGGACATTGGAAAGGATTACATCGCCTATTTGAAACGAGAGAATTATGATATAACGGATAAGTCTTTACGCCGCCTGGCCGTTCACGGATTGTCTATGGATCTGATCAAAGGCTATACCAGTACCATGAATAAATATGGCCTTGGGAAGCCGAAGGTAGATGAGCTGGTTAAAATGAAAATTCATAACGTTAGCCCTCAATACTTTGACGAGCTTTCCGCGCTCGGTTTTAAAGGACTTTCCCTGGAGACTGTCGTCAAATCAAAAATACATAATGTGAGCGCGGATTATATCCGCGGCTTAAAACAGGCCGGGTTTGGAAATCTCAATATGGATGAGGTGATCAAATTCGCCATTCACAATGTGGACCTTGACTATGTGCAGGGCATGGCAAAAGCCGGATATGATGGGATGGGCGCAGAAGAGGTACTCAAGGCTAAGATCCACAATGTAGACCCGCAGTTTGCACAAGAATTGAAAAATATTGGCTACAACAATCTTAAACTGGATGAAATCACCAAAATGGCTATTCATAATGTGAATGGCAGTTATGTGCGGAAGCTATCCGAATATGGATATAAAAATCTTTCGGTGGATGAAATCACGAAGGCCAAGATCCATAATGTAGATCCTGAATTTATTAAAACAGTCAGAGAGGTCGGGTATACTAACCTAACTATGGATGAAATCACTCGCTTTGCTATCCACAATATAGATGGGAGTTACGTAAAAGGTCTTGCAGATGCCGGCTATGCTAATTTGTCGGCTCAAGATTTGCAAAGCGCGAAAGTCCACGGTGTGACAGGACAGATGGCTAGCGGGTTTGCACAATTAGGATTTAAGAATATTCCCATGCAGCAAATGATCAATTTGAAAATCCATGGCGTTACGCCCGAATATATTAAAAAGCTCAATGATGCCGGAGTAAATGGACTGGATCTGGAGGATTATAAGAAAATGAAGATTCACGGGACGGGCGATAAGATTATTCGGAATAAAAAGAATTAAAAAAATAAGGAGGGACGCTGCAGCGTCCCTCCCCTTAAATAATCGAATTCTACTTAGTTGATCTTCAATATTTTTGTAATCTCTAGCCCTAGCGAATGCTGTAAGCGCGCATAATACATACCTGCCGGTAAATTCTGCCCCTGACTGTCTGTTCCATCCCATTCTATTTTGTGATCGCCTATACTCATGGAGCCATCGACGAGGGTTTTAACAATCCGTCCCTGGTGGTCAAAGAGGTGTAGACTGACTTTTTCCCCAGTCGGCAGATTAAACTGCAGATTAACACCCTGTCTGAATGGGTTAGGAAAAGCCTGCAACTGCCCAATAGCGCTGATTTTAGAAATGGCCGGTTCTGTTTTAGTTTGTGGAATACCTGATAAAGGAACATTTCCACAGCCCAACACCGAATGTACTACTCCGTCATCTACTACGGGTATTCCTTCTTCATAAGGTATATGTACCTGTACACTGGCAGGGGTAGCATTTCCCAAACCATCCGAGACACTCAGATTGATGGTGTAGACCCTTCCATTTCCTTCACCCTGCCGCTCTCTTCTGAGCTTAACAGATGCACAATCAGAGGCAATTACGATGTCATCTACTGTATTACCATCTCCTTCTCCGGTTAAATTGTCTCCTTCATCGCTGTCGACACTCATAATTTTTACATCCTGGATTCCTAGATTACTGCAATTATCAAATACATCAATAATCAGATTGGAAACCTTGATGTTGGTGTACTTATGATTGGGAGGCCAAAGAACAATAGGCCCAGATATAACCTCTAATGTTGGAGGTATTTCATCGATAACATTAACATCTATAGTGCAGGAATTGGCATTTCCGCTTCCGTCCTCGATGGTCAGGGTAATAGAATTGACCCCCAGATTGGAACAATCGAAGGCATCCTGATCGAACCCGAGAACATTGACGGTGGTGCAATTATCAGAACTGGAAGTCAGAACTTGCCCAACAGCGAGGCTTCCTGCTCCGCTCGCATCCAGGGAGACGGTGGCATTTTGGCAAGTCAATTGCGGTTTGATTTCGTCTATTACATTGACATCTACGGTACAGGAGTTGGCATTTCCGCTTCCGTCCTCGATGGTCAGGGTAATAGAATTGACCCCCAGATTGGAACAATCGAAGGCATCTTGATCGAACCCGAGTACATTGACGGTGGTGCAATTATCAGAACTGGAAGTCAGAACTTGCCCAACAGTGAGGCTTCCTGCTCCATTTGCATCCAGGGAGACGGTGGCATTTTGGCAAGTCAACTGCGGTTTGATCTCATCGATAACAGTGACATCGATGGTGCAGCTGTTCTTATTGCCGTTCCCATCTTCGATCTCGAGCGTTACGGAATTGCCGTTGCCAAGATGAGCGCAGTCGAAAGCTGTCTGACTCAAGCCAAGGACATTTACTTCAGAACAATTATCAGAGGAAGAAATCAGCACCTGGTCCACACTCAAAGTACCTGCACCATTGCCATCCAGTAAAACAATGGCATCCTGACATTCCATTTCAGGAGCTGTTTGGTCAATGACTTTTACAAAAGAAGAACAGGTCGATTTATTACCGGCGGCATCTATGGCTCCGACCTCTATTTCAACAACCGAATTAAGGTCGTCACAATTAACTGTTCCATTTATAATTGAATTGGAAACAACCCCACAGTTGTCGCTCCAGCTGGCAAGTTCCGGAGGAGAGAAGGCATGGCCGGCAGTGGTTAGGCTGTAGACCAGGGGTACGGCCGGATCGGGATATTTACAAGTGATGTTTGGAAAACCGGTGTCGGATACCTTAACATAGGAAGTGCAACTGGCCGAATTCCCTCCTCTATCCCCGACTGTAGTAATTATCGCTATCGGCGCACCAATGTCATCGCAATCTAAGGTGTTTTTTGAAAAAATACCTTTTAAAATGCCGCAATTGTCATTTGATGAAATGCCTAATAATGAGGCATTTAGGATAAGCCTCCTTCCCGTTAAGTTGATCTCCAGGGGAGAGGAGGAGGAAGTATAGGTACAGCTAATAGTAGGGTTGGCGACATCTTTTACCCGTACATAAGACGTACAGACACTGCTATTGCCATATCTGTCGTATACCTGAACACTTATCGGTTGGAAGGTATTAACATCACTGCAATCGAAAGTCATTTTGGATGCAGTGATCCCCCCAATGCCGCAATTATCGGTATAAGACACCAATTGACTGGGGGAAATACTGATATTGCTTCCTGTCATGTTTAAAACCAGAGCAGTGGACGGAGAGGGGTATTGACAACTTATAGTAGGAGGCTGGGCATCTTTTACGGTGACATAAGATACACATGTATTAACATTATTGCCTTTATCTGTTACCCTCACCGTAATAGGTACGATTTGACCTATATCATCGCAATCTACATTGGATTGTAACAGGACTGCCGAGTGCAGGCAATTTTCGGATATATCCGCCAGCTGATAAACATCCAAGCTAGCACTTGAATTGGTTAAATTAACCTCCAGTGGGGAGGAAGGGGAGTACTTGCAACTGACAGATGGCGGAGTTTCATCTTTTACGCTGACATAGGAATAACAGGACGTCTGATTTCCTTCCTTATCACTTGCGGTCACCGTAATTCTAAAAGTACCTCCGACATCGTCGCAATCCACACTGCTTTTTGACAGGTTTACATTGTCAACGCTACAATTATCGGAATAGGAGGCTAACTGCGCAGGATCGAGGGAAGCACTGGAACTTGTCAGGTTAATGTCTAAAGGTGCCGCTATATCCGGGTAGGTACAACTGATACTGGGCGGTTCCGGATCATGGATTTGAACATAAGCGTTACAGCTTGAAACATTCCCACTGGCATCTCTGGCAGTAAACTCAACCGCTAAAACTTGGCCTACATCCTCACAAGTTCCTATTTCCTGAGAAAGGCTTAATGGTAAATTTCCCTGGCAATTATCATTCACAGTGGCAAGCTTAGGTGTGTTTAAAAAAACACGCCAGGTCGGCCCTATTGATCCTGGAAATTTTTTCATTAAATTAAGATTTACAGGAGACTCAAGGCTGCCCTTACATTTCAAATCGGGTGCAACCGGTTCTTTTACGGTAACACTGGTAAGGCAAGTACTTGTAGATACTCCGTCGCTTACTTGTAGCCAGACTTCTACACCATGCCCGGGAGGCTGTAAGACAATACTGCCCCTGGTTCGGGAACCATAATAAAATGATAAGGTAATCGGGTCACCGTCCGGATCATAAGAGTTATCATTGACCTCTTCTGGGAAAACCCGGTATTCACATTCTCCGGCAGGTAAGTTGACTGTTATACTTTTACATAAGGCCACCGGAGCCGTATTTTTTTCTTCTTCCCAAAAGGAAGAGGCTCGGTTTTCTATATCTAAATGACTTAATACATCAGTGATAGCGTAAAGGTTAGAAAGCATCCCTGTGAAGAATAAATTCAGAATAACGACTCTAAGCAATTTTTGATACAGGCTGGAACGGCATAAAATGTAGATTTTGTACATGTCCTTTAGTTTAAGTATGTAAAAAAAGATTGATACTTGACAAGAGAGGAATGTGAAATGGATGCAATAAAGATGGGGGGAGTGCAGTGTCAAAAACAGGACATTTTAATATACATACAGGCCATTTTAAATAAACATGAATCATCCCGAATTTTCGAAAGGTCTGCAATAAACTGATGCTGTCCCGATTTTCAATCGGGAGATGCTGTGATGCTGTTTCACCAAAGGTGAAAGATACTGGCGACTTTTTTTTCAAAAAATGGAGCCCTTTTTTCTACTTAGCAGTATAAATC
>JAUIKE010000358.1 GCA_030430845.1 Bacteroidia bacterium
CGGAGGAAGACATCCCTTCCTATGTTTACATCGACCATTTCACATTGGTTACCAACTCGGGGATTCAGGGTTCGGCATCGACGAAGATTACCGAGGCCTGGCTGTTTTTGGACGGCGACTTTTTGGGCGCCTACTCCCTGCCGGCTGTCGTACCTTTACTCGCCGAAGGTAGTCACAGTATTCGACTGGAACCGGGCATACGGGATAATGGGATCAGCAGCACTCCTGAGATCTACCCATTTTATGAAGCCTATGAAACCAGTGTTGAGCTGAGCCCTGATCGAACAGATACGCTGCGTCCAACGACACAGTATAGAACCAATACCCAATTTACTTTTGTAGAAAACTTTGAACGTTCCGATCATCTTTTCCGGGATGTGAAAGTGGGCGCTTCGGATACGCGTGTCAACCGAACTCAGGAAGACGCTTTTGAAGGAAGTTTTTCCGGCTTTTTGAATGTAGGGATTGACCAGCCGGAAGTGCTGATTGCTACCAGCAGACGATTTTCTTTTCCCGATGAAGCAGTTCCGACGATTTATTTAGAAATGAATTATAAGTCTGAAGGCTTGGTCGGATTTGGTATAATCGGCTATGATAATCAGTCTCCAAATGACGGAGAAGTCCTACTATCAGCGGGTTTCAGGCCTTCCGAGGACTGGAACAAGATCTACTTTAATTTAAACCGTGTTTTTGCCAATAGAAATTTTTTAGAGTATCAGGTCGTTTTTCAGGCAGCGATTCCCCAAGAAGAAGGAACTTATATAGCAGAAAACATTCGCATATGGTTAGACAACATCAAACTCATACAATTCTAAACCTTGGTTCTACCAAAGATGAGCGCCAAATGATCAAAAAGCGCGGATGGCATACTTTATTTTATAAAGTGGCCGACTATTTTTCCGCTATGGCCGCCTGGGCCTTGTTTTTTGCTTATCGGAGATATTTTGAATCGGGTAGCCTGACCGCTGAAATTTTTAATGACCCCAATTTTTGGTACGGCATTGCTCTGATCCCAATGGGTTGGATTTGTTTTTATGCCGTGTTTGACCAATACAAAGATATTTACCGTCTGTCTCGCCTGGCTACTTTTACCCGAACACTTTTCCTCAGCTTTTTTGGTGCGCTGTTTTTGTTTTTTACCCTCCTTCTGGATGATGTTGTTATAAACTATACGACTTATTATACTTCTTTTCTTTCTTTGCTGTTTTTACATTTTTCGATTACAGCAACTGTACGCATGGTCCTCCTGACGCGTGCCCATAATCGGATCAAGTCTGGGCAGATCACTTTTAATACCATCGTATTGGGTGGGAACCAAAATGCCTATGAACTCTATAAAGAAATAAAAGGCCGCAAAAATAAACTGGGTTACCGTTTTATCGGCTTTATTGATACCAATGGGAATAGTGTCAAACAATTAGCTGCCCATATTCCCAAGCTAGGCCGATTGGAAGACCTGAGGTCTGTCATCAAAGGGCGTCATGTTGAAGAAGTGATCATTGCAATTGAATCTACCGACCACCCTAAAATTGAAAAGATCCTGAATGTTTTGTTTGAATTCGATGACAAACTGCGCATTACGATCATCCCGGATATGTACGATATCTTAATCGGAACAGTGAAAATGAATGAGGTATACGGCGCCGTTCTGATCGAGATCAAGCAGGTACTGATGGCCAACTGGCAGAAGGTGATCAAACGCCTGATCGATGTCAGTGTGGCCGCCTTCATGATCGTTATTCTGGCTCCGGTGTATGCCTACATTGCTTTTAGAGTTCGTATGTCCTCCCCAGGTCCTATATTTTTTAAACAAGAACGCATTGGAATAAACGGAAAACCATTTTTCATTTACAAATTTCGGTCCATGTACCTGGATGCTGAAAAAGACGGTCCTCAATTATCCAAGGACGGCGATAACCGTTGCACTCCCTGGGGCCTGACCATGAGGAAGCTTCGCCTCGATGAGCTTCCTCAGTTCTGGAATGTGCTCAAAGGAGATATGTCTTTGGTGGGACCTCGTCCGGAAAGGCAATACTACATTGACCAGATCGTCAGCAGGGCTCCTCATTACAATCATCTGCTCAAAGTTCGCCCGGGCATCACTTCCTGGGGACAAGTTAAATACGGCTATGCCTCCAATGTAGATCAGATGGTTCAGCGATTGAAGTTCGATATTTTGTATATTGAGAACATGTCCCTATCGCTGGACTTCAAAATCTTATTCTACACCATCTTGGTGGTCATACAAGCCAAAGGAAAATAACCTATGAAAAATAACAAGCCTCGTCCGTGGGCGTTCATTGCAGTGGGTATCATGTTCATGGCCATAGGCTTCGGACAAATGAATGGCAATGTCTCTTTTTCAGCTTTCATACCAGTCGGTATTGTTTTTATTGTGCTGGGCTTGAGGAGGCGAAACCAAACTGAAAACTGAATCGCAGGTGTTGTACCCTATAAGAAAAATTTTATACCAATCAAAACTTCTTAAGTTTTCCAGGCTTAAAATTGAACAGTTCTATGTAACCAATGACCGCCAGGGGCTTTGGTTGACTGTCTATTTTGGCATTCCATATTATAAACGTTTGGCTATTTTTTTCCTTGGAGAGTTATCGAATGAAAAGGATTTTGAGGAGTTGATGGACATTTTGAAAAACCAAAAAGAGCTAAGAACGAATGCCTTAATCGCCCTTTTGAAAATTATTAAAGAACACCAACGACCTCTTTCTATTCTGGAGGAAAATGTGATCAATTCAAATATCCATCTGTTGGATGAGCTGTTCAGGCCGGAGGGAGATAAGAAAAAAGAAAACAAGAGTAAAAACAACGAACCCATTATGTTTGAAAAACCCAGACATAAATGGATGGACCATATCTGGGAGATCCATCGAAATGGAGGTCTGTATTAAATGAATCCAATGAAAGGAATCCTATTGTGTGTATTGCTGTTTGTTTTTCACCCCCTATCGGCCCAGCAGAAAAAAGTCGCCATCACCATGGATGACATGCCTTTTAATGTAGCTCCTCATTTTTTTGAATTGGAAGAAGCCGAAAATATGAATCTCCGGCTTTTGGAAAAAATCAAACAGGCGGACACGCCGGTGGCGGCTTTTATCAACGGAAAAAATTGCCTGCGCCCGGGTGAAACGGACCGGCGGCTGTCGGTCTTGAAAGCCTGGATCGAGCACCCTTTGGTGAGCCTTGGCAATCATACCTATTCTCATTCCAACTACGCTCAATCCACTTTTGAAAAATTCAGGGAGGATGTCAC
This sequence comes from Bacteroidia bacterium, assembly GCA_030430845.1. Classification (GTDB taxonomy): domain Bacteria; phylum Bacteroidota; class Bacteroidia; order Chitinophagales; family Saprospiraceae; genus JANQPA01. The sequence goes on from JAUIKE010000358.1 coordinate 3,269, forward strand.
AAAAAACGAGTGGCTCCTGGAAATAGTAGACCAGGACAGTATCCCTTATTTCCGTTTTCCCTTTAATGCGACGGGGCAGGATAGCACCAGCCGCCTGGCTATGGAAGATTTTCTAAGCCAAAAAGGCTACCAGATCGCGCCTTTTACCCTCGAAAGTGTCGACTACCTTTTTAATGCCTTGTACCAGGAAGCTCTACGCGCCAATCAACCAGACAGCGCCCAAATGATCGCCCATGCCTATATCGATTTTACGGTGGCTACCTTCCGTTATTACGAAGGCGTTTGTGAGGAAGTTTTCGGGCGTCCCATCGCTCATATATTTTTGTGTCACGGCAATCTGCTACATGCCGATTATTACCTGGAACTGATTGACGCTTTGAAAAAAGAGGGTTATTCTTTTATTACTCTGGAAAAAGCCTTAGAAGACCCGGTCTATCAAAAAAAGGATCATTATTTCAAAAAATGGGGTGTTTCCTGGCTGTACCGTTGGATCCAGGATCCCGATGAACGAATGAAATGGTTAAGAAAGGGAATCGAACCGGATAAGATATGGTACCAGCGATATGCGGAACTGAAAAATTAAAGTTGTTGCGATGTCTCCTGTCAAAGTTTAAGTAGTCATTTGCTTCTAAGCCGAACACTTGCTAACTTGAGTACCTGAATATCTTAATACGAATGATGCCATCCACCCGAATTCCAAAGCCTGCACATTTTGACTATCAAAAATGCCTGGATGTACTGGGAGATAACGATTTTGAATGTCTGCACTCGAAATCAGAAGGGAGTGTTAGCAAGGCCCTGATCCATCAGGGACGGCCATTTGTGTTCAAAATCAGCGAAGCGGGGAATGACCTCCTAGTCGAATTACTAAGTGGAGGGAAAGCACAGCTGGCCGCTGCCATCTCCTACATCCGCGAATGGTTTGACCTGGATACAGATCTGACCCCTTTTTATCAGTTACTCCGGCAGGATACTGACCTGGCCTACTTGGCCGATCGTTTTTCAGGCCTCCGCTTAATGGGCATCCCTGATTTGTTTG
>JAUIKE010000139.1 GCA_030430845.1 Bacteroidia bacterium
TCAACAAACCCCCATAGGGGCAGATAACAGTTCCTTGATCGTGAATATCAGATGTACCGACGGAACGCTAATCGGATCTCAATTGCTTCAGCATGACGGTCCCGAAGGGCTCCATCGGATCGTGCGACACGAAAATCCTGCAAACACGGCTTATCCCTATTACATTTCCGGCTATAAGAGCAGTACTCCGAGCGTCGCCACGCCAGATCAAACATTGCTGTATAATGTAAATTTCCTGGGACAGGTCAATTGGATAAAAACCTACGAACGTCCCGGTGCTGCAACCCGGTTCGAAGCCTGGAGAGGTCTCTTTACCCGTGCTAACGGACATGTTGTAATGACAGGGAATGATTTTAATCAAACCGGGATCATTTTTGATGTGGATGGTGCTACTGGAAGTGCTACTGCTTATGAGTTAGGTAGTGGATACAGATTAAATGACGGGCTAGAATTCCCGAGTACGTTTATGGTCATAGCCGGAGAAGATCTCGCTTTCAATGAGGGACTTCTTTTAGTACTCAATCCCTTATTCGGCTACGATGAGGCTGCCCGATATCCCAATCTGGGCGGGTTTTATGATATGGGTCTGGATGATCTGGACAGGATTTATACAAGCACAGAGGTGAAAAATATGCCTGATCCAACCTGGGCAATTCTTCGTATGAACTACGGAGGGCCAGGTGTAGGTTTGATAAATAGTTTTTTAAAATCCATTCAAAACAGTAATACGGACTTAGATATCGTCAATGGCCGCATTTGGGTAAGAGATGAACAGGATGCTGTCTTTTACACCGATGGTCGAATAAACACAGCTGGATTAGGTAATTACGATCTGATGATTGGAGTTTATGATCTGGATGTCACCGATTCGTGTACGGTAAATATGCCTTTGATCAGAAATTTAAATCAATATCCGGATGGTCAAATTCCTGTGGCGGATGTAGATGTTGCTCAACCTCGGTTTGTGAAATTGGGCGCCAGGAAAATATTTTATGACTGCAAACAATTTTGTAATGTTACTGGAGGAGGAAACTGCGCAGCTGATTTCTCATGGACAAGCAATTGCCTGGAGGCGACTTTTACGGATCTGTCAAGCGGAACAGCTCCAATAACTTATGAATGGGATATCAACTGCGACGGAAGTATCGAATCCACTGCCCAGAATCCGACACTGATGTTTCCTGCCCTGGGAGCCTATAAAGTATGCCTCACAATTACAGATGCAGATGGCTGCACAGATACTTATTCGGATCAGGTGATTATTGAAGATACGACCCCTCCTGTCTTAACTTGCATGAATGTGAGTTTTCCGACTGATCCTGGTTTGTGTGAAGCGACTATTACCATCCCTCACTCGGTGGTGGATGACTGTGATTCGTCTCCGATAGTGACCTGTGAAATTGATGGTGTACCTGTTGGTCCGACTGTAACTTTGCCCAAAGGTGTACACAAGGTAGTTTGCATTGCAGAAGATGATGCCGGAAATCGAGACACCTGCTCTTTTGAAATTACGATAGAGGATCTGGAAAAACCTAAGCTGGAGTGTCCATCCAATATGACCGTCCAGGTGCCTGCCTGCGATGGTGGCGCTGAAGTCTTCTTTATGGATCCCATTTTCAGTGATAACTGCCCAATGGTACAATTTTCGAGTACCCATCAAAGCGGCGACTTTTTCCCCTGCGGTACGACGGTTGTGACCTACACGGCTACGGATATGAGTGGAAATGCATCGAGCTGTTCTTTTACAGTAAGAGTTAATTGTGTATGTGGAGCCATCGACACAGCCTTTATTAGCTGTACGCCGAATAAGTATGAATATGATTATACTGTAATAGTAAACAACTTAACAGGAGCCTCAGACCCTTCGGCTGATTGCACTGTTGAAGTCCTGAGTAATCAATTAAATACTATTGTATCAGTCAGTTCAGTGAATTGGAGCGGTACACAGGCAACAGTTACGGGTACAGTTTCTAACAGTGTGGCACCGATTCCGCTCGACTTGGACTTGTTCGTTCGGCTTACTTGTGATTGTGGAAGCGGAGACCTTAGCTGTGATTTGCCATTCAGCTTGGAAACGCCTTGTTGTGACACCATTCATATTGAGGATCAGATGGTTTGTCAAACAGATACAGAGTTTTTTGTATCCATTATTGGATGTGACGATCTTGATTTTGTTGAACAGGTCAATTGGTTTGTTTCGCCGGCTCCTTGTCCTCCTGGCTCATGGGGGCTACCTTTCAAGTCTATTCCTGGAGGAGGATGTGTGGATTTGTGTTTAAACCCTTCTTTCTTTAGTGGAGATTTGTGTGTGTATGCTGAGGTGATCCTCAATGACAGTGCCGGCCCTTGTAGGCGCTTAATTACCAACATAGCCCAGGTCCTCTTTTGCGAACCCATTCAATGTACTTTAGAAAGTCAGGAATTTTGTTACAGCGGCACTCCCATTTCGCCTGCTCCTCTTACCGTAGGATTAAGTCCGGCATCGCCAGATTGCGATTATGCTATACAATGGTATGATGCAGATGGCCCGATTCCCGGTGAAACCGGCTTAAGCTATCAGCCACCGGCTCTGGATTTCCTTGGAGATATCACGGATTGTTATTACGACCATGTATTTAAGGTAGTTATCACCGACAGTTGTGGAGTCAGGGAATGTTCCGCTGTCATTCGATTGTATAATAATGATGCACCAACGGGCAACCTATTCATGGACCCACTGGAGCCACTACCTTTCTGTCCGGGCGAGGATGCCAGCCTTCGTTATGAACCTGAATGCGCCGGCGACCCTCCAATGTGGAACTGGCTGATCAGTACGGATGGCAGTAGCTTTTCTCCTATTCCCGAATCCGGTAGCTTCAACCCGGTCTACAATACCAACCGGCTATTTGTAGATACCTGGTACGCAGTAGAAATACAGAATGGCGTCTGTCCTGTGGATAGGGTAGAATATAAAATTGATGTCAAAGACCCATTGAAGATCACCAGCTTTACAGCAGAATATGATGACCCCTGTAATCCAACTTTGGTTGAAATGTCCGTAGCAGTGGCTCCTTGCTTTAGCATCAAGGGAGCTACCTGTGACTGCGACTATACCGTTGATTGGTACAAGGACGGTTTTTTGATCGCGACCTCTGATCATACAAGCAGCCCGGTAAGCTTATCCTATGCCGATCCGGATGGGAATCTGCCTGGGAACTATTATGTGGTGATTAAAGACAATTGTTGTGAAGGCCGGGCGGAAAAATCTGATGTTGTGGTTTTGGAGCCCGTATGTGAAGCGATTGTCGCAGGTCCTTGTTTTATCTGTATGAGTGATCCGATGCCTTCGGCTGAAATCGTAGGTGTCGTTAAAAACCTGCCTCTGGGTGTCAGTTGCACCTATCAATGGACAGCTTCCGGCGGAGGTAATATTGTGAGTGGAGCGAATACTGAAACGATAGTAGTCGATAAACCAGGGACTTACATCTTTACCGCTACTTGTGGTGCTTGTGTGAAAGAGGCTGTTTTTAACTTGACAGAATGCCAGACTGTTGGTGTAAATGATTTGGAAGAGGCCGGTGTATCCGTTCGGGTATTCCCCAATCCTACTAGTGGAAAACTTCAATTAGAGCTTGAAGAAACCATTGATGCAGGACCTTATTTTATTCAAGTTTTAGATATGAATAATAAGGAAATGATGAGCAAAGCTCTTGGACGAGGTACTCAACATACTTCTCTTGAAGTGTCAGATATTCCAGCAGGTGTTTATTTCCTGAAAATTTTTAATAGAGAAGGAAAACAAACGCAACGGATGTTCGTCAAACAGTAGCGGCTATGTTCTTTTTATAGAAGCTGGGGTTTTTACATAACCCCAGCCTCTTTTTTACCTATAAATGGCTTCTATTATTTCCCCTCCCAGAAAAACACCCGGCTCGATCATGCTCTGCAAAACAACCCCCTTATAATTATGTTTCCCCAATAACATCAACGCTACCTCTGCAATTGGACCGGCAGTGGTCGTTTGGATGGCCCGCAGACGGTGCTTCCCGACCATGCTAGGGTAAACGGTATACGCTTTTTCTTCCCTCCGCAAGGTACCATGCCGGTCAATTCCCTGAACGGCAGCATAGACGATCACCAGATCGTCCTCCAGATGAGGAATGACGGCCTCCATCTCAGCCTGTAAAAGGGCAATTTCGTTATTTCCTGCTCCAATCTGGTCCACTTGCGCCGCAATCCAGCCATAGTGTCCCGGATATCTTAGCGTCTTGTAGTCCAGGGTAGTCACTCTTCCTGCAAGAGCGTCCGGCAGATCCGCCGCTCCGCCGGAGGTTAGATCTTCCTCGTAGGCAATACCGTTAATTCGGATCAATTGCCGCTCCGAAAGGGCCGGAAGGCTGGCTTTCTGTTTGTTTCTGATAACAATAGCCGGCTTGAGATATTCAGTTGCTACGCCGACTGGACTCCAGGTGAAGCCATAATAAGCCGGCGGAACGGCATGTTCCGTTAAGGCTCCTACCCGCATAATCACATCGTTCACCTGGCTGACCTCATATTTTCGGCAAAAATCCTGGAATAATCCATGCGCCAAAACATTGATAAATCCTGGTGCCAAGCCGGTTTGTAATACAAAGGCTTTTTCCGCGTCCTTTGCCAATTCCATGATCTGCTCAGTTTCCTGGACATATTCGGTCAAATTGGCATAATGCATCTGGTAATCTTTTGCAATCTGGGCCATCCTGGGAGCCTCGCCGCCTGGCAGGCAGTCTAATAATATGGCGGCCTTTTCAAAGACCGGATGGATGGCTTCCGGATAGGGGGCTTGTTCGGGGAGATGGAAAGCCTGGATATCCGCTTTTTTGGTGCAGCCTTCTTTTACCCAGGCAACCAGCCGTTCTGCCTTTTCGAGGGTTCTGTTCCCAATGTATAATTTAAGCGGCTTCGGACTCCATTCAGCTAATATAATGGCCAGGGCTTCAGCAATTCCTCCCGCTCCGGCAATAATAACAGAGGATTTTTCTTTCATGATCTCTTGGTTTTAAACGGCTTCTAAGTAATTCAAGTAACGATATAGTTCACAATTGAATAAACTTTTCTATTAGGAGGAATAAAATGTGTACATAGCAACTTGGATTAAGTAGAAAAAATTAGCAGGCAACTTCCAAGTTGATATTCTAATGTAACATTTTTTTACCGAAGGAAATTATGATAAATATCATGAGATGATCTGAGATAAGTTCTGGATAAATTGGAGTGCCCGTTCTATATTCGGTTTTAGGATCTAAGGGCTAAAATAATGAAGCAAATCCCGAAACTGCCTTTTACCCAAACGAAGGAACAACTACTCGATCTGTTAGAATCAGATCCTGAGAGGGGCTTGTCTGAAGAGGAGGTGCTGAGCAGGCGGAACATCTATGGTCTCAATCAACTGAAGAAACTTAGCCAAAAGCCCGTCCTGGGCATCTTTTTTGAGCAGTTTCTCGATCCCGTTATTTACGTGCTTCTCCTTGCCAACGTGCTGGCTTTTTCATTCGGAGAGTGGCTGGACGGTACAGCCATCAGCATCGTTATTCTGGTTACGGTATTGATCGGCTTTTTTATGGAGTTGCAGGCCATTCGCTCGATGGAGGCGCTGCGGAAAATGTCGCGAACTTCTGCACTGAGCATCCGATCGGGACAAAATAAAAACATACCCGCAGAGGAATTGGTACCTGGAGATTTGATCCTCCTCGAAATGGGCGATGTGGTACCTGCCGATGCCAGGATACTGAGTCATCAGAAATTGGCTATCAAAGAGGCTATCCTCACCGGCGAAAGCGATCAGGTTGAAAAAGGTACTGAGGTTTTGCCGGAAAACACCGTTTTGGGCGACCGGATTAATATGGTTTTCAAAGGAACCCTGGTAACAAGAGGGACGGCCAGGGCCTTAGTAGTGGCCACCGGTTTTGAAACCGAATTGGGTAAAATCAGCCGACTGACCCAGCAAACCGAGAAAGACCGGACGCCCCTGCAAAAGAAATTGTCCACTTTGAGTAAGCGACTCATTGGAATTACACTCATTTTGGCTTTATTCATTGCCTTTTCAGGATATACACAAGGCAGAGATATCCGCCTGATGATCGAGACGGCTATCGCCCTGGCAGTGGCAGCCATCCCGGAGGGCCTGCCAATAGTGGCTACCATTGCTTTGGCACGCGGCATGCTCCGTTTGGCCAAAAGAAAGGTGATCGTGAAACGCCTTGATTCTGTCCAGACCCTGGGTGAAACAGGCGTCATCTGTACCGATAAAACAGGGACCCTGACAGAAAATGAAATGAGCGTTCATGCCGTGGTCTTTAACAAGCACCTGCTGGAATTGCCGGATCACGATTTAAGGCAATATCAAAGCATTCCTGCTTTCGATGCTATGCTGAGGGTAGGAGTTCTTTGTAATAATGCCGAAATTGCTATTAAAAGGGGAGACCCAATCGAAATAGCGCTTCTTCATTTTGCTAAGCAATCAGGGTATTCCGTAACAGAGATCAGGGATCAACAAACCGAAGTTTACGAACTGCCTTTTGATACGGAGCGAAAAATGATGGCTACCATCAATAAAGCATCTGGAGATGGCTATTGGCTCTGTGTAAAGGGAGCTCTGGAAAATGTGATTGAACAGTGTAGTCATGTATTGGAAGGTGCTGATTTACTCCAACTACAGGATAAAAATTACTGGATAGAAAAGGCGAATCGACTGGCCGAACAAGGAATGAGGGTATTGGCTTTTGCCTATTGCCCAAGGACTGAGCGTCCTGGGAAAAAAGAGTTCCTCGAAGAATTAGTGTTACTGGGCCTAATTGGCTTTATTGACCCTCCCCGGAAGGACATTGCACCTGCCATCGAAACCTGTCAAAGCGCCGGCATAAAACTGGTTATGGTAACCGGGGATCACCCTGTGACGGCTCGTAAAATTGCGGAGGAAATCGGACTGCTTCAAAAGGAGGAAGGAGCCCAGGGAGTGATCGTTGGAAAAGACCTGAAGCCTTTCGCCGAGCTTGGAAAAGAAGAAATGGAGTTGTTGTTGAAAGCCTCGGTTTTTGCCAGGGTCACTCCTTCACAAAAACTGGACCTGATCTCTCTTTATCAGAGTAACAATAATACGGTAGGTATGACCGGCGATGGTGTCAATGATGCTCCGGCGCTTAAAAAGGCGGATATCGGCATAGCTATGGGTATAAGAGGAACGGATGCTGCCAAAGAAGTAGCCGATGTGGTGCTGCAAGATGACAGCTTTAATGCTATTGAACTGGCTATCCGGCAGGGCAGAGCCATATTTGAAAATATACGCAACTTTGTTGTGTACCTGCTTTCTTGTAACCTGGCCGAAATTATTGCTGTGGCTATGGCCTTTTTACTGAATTTACCGTCTCCTTTGCTCCCCCTACAGATCCTCTTCCTTAATCTGGTAACGGATGTTTTCCCGGCCCTTGCTTTAGGTATGGGTGAAGGAGCTTCAGACATCATGGACAAGCCTCCAAAAAAGCCGGATCATCCCTTGCTATCTCTCAGGCAGTGGATGAATACTTTTGCCTATGCGGTGGGAATTAGCCTGGCCACGCTGGGTATCATTTTCTTTGCTCATTTCAAACTCCACCTACCTGCCGATGAAGTGAATAATATGGCTTTTTATACCCTTATTCTCGGTCAATTATTGAATGTATTCAACCTGCCGGCTAATCACATTTCCATTTTTAATAATGAGGTAACTCGGAATTTATGGGTGTGGAGAGCGCTTGTTCTCTGTGTGCTGATTGTGGGGATGGCCTACGCCATTCCGCTTGTCAGGGAGGTGTTGGTATTGGTACCGCTACAATGGTACCAGGTGGGACTGATTGGGTTGTTTGGACTTGGTTCTTTGGTCGTTACTCAAATTTTGAAACGGCTGTATTAAAAGATCTTGTTTTTCAGCTTTTAGGACACGGATTTACACGGATTTAACTGAAAAATGTTAAAATATCTTGCAATAAAAAGTGATAGATTTTACCTGTTGGAGTTTTTTAATGATCTGATTATCAGGTTTTTTTGATATTTGGAGGGTGGAATTTCCTTTTTTTAAGATTGAATTGAGTTTTCTGACTGTCTTGGTAATTTTTGATATAAAACCTGACTTTGGAGAAAATTTCAATTTAGATGATATGAAGGAGAAAAATTCAAAATTACTCTTATCCAACTTGACAAGCCATATAATTCAGGCAGCTTATAATGTTTATAACTGTTTAGGGTATGGTTTTTTAGAATCGGTTTATGAAAAATCTTTTCAAAAGGAACTAAAATTGCTTGGTATTAATTCTGAGAGACAAGTTCCTGTTCAAGTTTTTTACAAAACTGAAATGGTAGGAGATTTCAGAGCGGATCTCGTTGTAGAAGGGGCTGTAATAGTCGAGCTAAAAGCTGTTGAAAAAATTCACCCAATACACGAAGTACAACTGGTAAATTATCTTCGAGGAACTGAGTTAGAAGTGGGGCTGCTATTTAATTTCGGACCCGAATTAAGCTTTAAAAGAAAGATTTTCACAAATGATAGAAAAAATGCGAATAACAAAACATCAAGCCGTTAAAACCCGTGCAAATCTGTGTCTTTGTCAAGCCATTGCCTAATTATTCCACATTTTTGTATTTTACTCAAATCAATTACATCACAAATAAATTGAACTATGAGCAGAATAATATTAATCACCCTTTTCATCCTTGTCTCCTTATTTCAAAATAATACATACGCCCAAACACCCTATACACCCGCTCAACTCACTGCAGAAGATTACGAACAAGCAGAAAACTCGCTGTCCCAGCACACCTCCGAACTCGTATTGGGGGGAAACGTTCGCCCCAACTGGATTGACGATCACCGTTTCTGGTACCGCAATCAATTTGAAGAAGGAAATGAATTCATTCTGGTAGATGCTAAAAATAAAACCCGCAAAAGAGCCTTTAATCATGTCCTGTTAGCCAGAGCCCTCTCGGCTGCGACTAAAAGTAAGTTTTCTTCATTCGAATTACCCTTTCGCAGTATTGACCTGGCAGCTGATGGCCGCACCATGGATTTTTCAGTAGGCTCCAAAAGCTACACTTATAATTTACAAAACAGCCGCCTGACCGTCAAAACAGCCGAAAGAGGCCTCGGACGAGCCTTTTTCCCTTCTCCGGACGGCCAAAAAGCAGCCTTTATCCGGGCACACAACCTTTGGGTAAAAGACCTCAATTCAGGTGAAGAAACCCAACTGACCACCGATGGAGTAGAAGATTTTGGCTACGGTACCAACAATGCCGGCTGGCTCAGAAGCGAGCGCCCCGTCCTGCTCTGGTCACCCGACTCAAAAAAGCTAACCACCTTCCAACACGATAGCCGTGGAGTAGGGGAGATGCACCTGGCCACTACGAATGTCGGCCACCCCAAGCTGGACTCGTGGAAATACCCCCTCCCGGAAGACAGCGTAATCTTCAGAGTTCACCGGGTAGTCATTCACCTGGACGGACCCAAAATGATCCGACTGAAAATGGAGCCCGATCAGCACCGCTCTTCCATCACCGATCATATTGCACTCAGGGACGGTACCCTGGCAGATGCCGAGTGGAGCCTCGATGGTTCTATGTTAGCCTTCCTGTCCAACTCAAGGGATCATAAAGAAGCGGTTTTAAGAGTAGCGGATCCGAATACAGGAGATGTTCGTACGGTTATGGAGGAAAAAGCAGAAACATTCTTTGAATCAGGTTATCGAGTCAGCAACTGGCACATCCTGCCTGAACGAAACGAGGTGATCTGGTTCTCTCAGCGCTCTGACTGGGGGCATTTGTATCTGTACGATCTGGAAACCGGAGACCTAAAGCGGCCCATTACCCAGGGCGACTGGAATGTCCTGCAGGTAAGGAATATTGATCGGGAAGCAGGCAAAATCTATTTTACCGGGGTGGGGAAAGAGCCGGGAGATCCTTATTTTCAATACTTTTATAGTGTGAATCTGGATGGATCTGATTTGAAACTTTTGACGCCTGATAGTGCCAATCATGAAATAAGCTTATCACCGGACGGCAATTATTTTGTGGATAGTTATTCAACACCCACCACACCGCCTGTAACGGTATTAAGGGATAAAAACGGGACGATGCTTACCACATTGGAAAAAGCTGATATTTCTCGCTTGATTGAAAAAGGATGGCAGGCTCCCATTCCCATAACCGTTAAAGCACGGGATGGAGAAACGGATCTGTACGGCCTGATGTACAAGCCCAGAAACTTTGACCCCAACCTAAAGTATCCCATCATCAATTATATCTATCCCGGCCCGCAAACCGGCAGTGTAGGGAGCCGTAGTTTTTCCTCTTCAAGAAGAGATAACCAGGCTATTGCCGACCTGGGCTTTATTGTAGTTGCATTGGATGCTATGGGAACCCCCCTGCGTTCCAAATCCTTTCATGCCGCTTATTATGGAAATATGGGCGACAACGGACTACCCGACCAAGTTGCCGGTATGAAAGAACTGGCAGAAAGATATCCCTGGATCGACCTGGACCGGGCAGGGATCTACGGGCACTCTGGAGGAGGATTTGCCTCCACAGCAGCCATCCTTCGCTATCCTGATTTCTTCAAGGTGGCCGTAAGCGGTGCCGGTAATCACGATAATCGCAATTACGAAGATGACTGGGGAGAAAAATGGCAGGGCCTGCTCACCGTCAATCCCGACGGAAGCACCAGCTATGACAATCAGGCTAACCAATTACAGGCAGAGAACCTTAAAGGAAAATTGTTGATGGGGCATGGAACCATGGATACCAATGTACCTTTTTACAATACCCTTTTAGTGGCAGATGCCCTCATAGCAGCTAATAAGGATTTTGATCTGATCATGATGCCCAATCGGGGCCACGGATTTGGCAATGAGCCATACTGGCTGCGAAAAAGGTGGGATTATTTTGTGAAAAATCTTCTCGGGGCCGAGCCCCCCAAAGAGTACGTTTTTAAATTTACAAGGGTAAGACCCTGATAAAAAATGAGCGCTGGTAAATTCGTGCGTTGAAAGAAATTAAATATTAGAGAGCTAAATTCATCTTCACCACTGAGGCGCTAAGAAACGCTAAGACTTTGCGGCCCTTTGCGTTTTTGCGGTGAAGAGGGATTATTATTCACCTTTGAACGAATATACCAGCGTTCATTTTTTTATTCCCAATAATAAACGTTATATTTACGCTTATTAAAATAAAGTAATATGGCTACAGTTCAGGAAAAGGTAATTCAAGAATTCAAAGAGCGATTCGGACATGGGCCGGACCTGGTCATTCAGTCGCCGGGGCGTTTGAATATGATTGGAGAACATACGGATTATAATTTGGGGTATGTATTGCCCGCTGCGATCGATAAGGGGATCTGGATGGCCTTATCGAAAAGTGAAGATGGAAGTTCTGTATTCCATGCGATGGATATGCAGGAGGAAGTACAGCTAGCCAACTTTGATCAATTGGAGCCTTTAGACAAAGGCTGGGCTAATTATGTAGTGGGGGTGATTGACCAGCTATTGAAAGCTGGTAAAAAGCTAGGGCCTGTCAATTGTGTGTTTGCGGGGAATATACCTATTGGCTCGGGCCTTTCTTCTTCAGCTGCTTTGGAAAATGCAGCCTGCTTTGGACTCAATGAACTATTTGATCTTGGTCTGAGCAAAATGGAAATGATCAAGCACTCTCAAAAGGCAGAACATGTGTTTGTTGGAGTAATGTGTGGTATCATGGATCAGTTCACGAGTATGATGGGCGAGGAAGACAAAGTGCTCCGCCTGGATTGCCGTTCTTTGGAATACGAAACTTTCCCCTTGGACCTGCACGGGTTTGAGCTTGTATTGTTGAATTCAAATGTAGAGCACAGCCTGGCCAGCTCGGAGTACAATATCCGAAGGAGCCAGTGTGAAGAAGGGGTGGCTGTTATGCAAAAAAGGGATCCCTCTATCCAATCGCTGAGGGATGCTTCCATAGAATTACTGGATAGTTGTCGGGAGGAACTCTCGGAAGTCGTTTATCGCAGGTGTAAATACATTATTGAAGAAAATGCCAGGGTACTGACTTTTTGTGATGCTTTAGGCGAAAAAGACTTTGATCGGATGGGAAAGATCCTGAAAGCAGCTCAATTGGGCATGAAGGATGAATACGAGATCACCTGTCCGGAAATCGATTATTTGTTTGACTTTGCTGATCAATATTCCGGAGTGATCGGCGCTCGGATGATGGGAGGAGGATTCGGAGGCTGTACCTTGAATATTGTTGAAAAAGATAAGGAAGCTGATTTTTTAGAAAGCATCAGCATAGCTTATAAAAACAAATTTGGATTTGATACAACGCCCATTAAAGTAAAAATCAGCGATGGGGTAAAAATAGCTTATGAAAACAATGCTCACTGAGGTTCCCCACAGACGCCTTAACATCCTTACCGGCGACTACATTCTGGTTTCTCCGCATCGGACCAAACGCCCCTGGCAAGGCAAGATGGAAAAACCAGATATGGAAGTTCGGCCTTCCTATGACCCTACATGCTATTTGTGCCCCGGCAATACCCGGAGCAGCGGAGCGGTCAATGATGATTACAAAAGTGTGTTTACTTTTAAGAATGACTTTGGTGCCTTAATCGAAGAATCCGGAACCGAAACCTGGGAAGAAGGATTGCTAAAAGCGGAAGGAGAACGAGGTATTTGCAAGGTCATCTGCTTTCATCCGGATCATTCGCTGACCATGCCTGAGATGGAGATATCGGACTTGCTGAAGGTGGTCAATCGCTGGCAGGAAGAATTCATAGCTTTGCAACAACTTGATTTTATCCATAACGTCCAGATCTTTGAGAATAAGGGTTCTATCATGGGCTGTAGTAACCCTCATCCGCACGGGCAGATCTGGGCTCAAAGTTCCATTCCTCAGGAAATCCAGAAACGCACTGATCGAATGGAGGCTTATTATGCCGAAAATGGACGAAGCATCTTAGGAGATTACCTGGCCCAGGAGTTGGATGCTGAGGAACGTATTTTGCTGGAAAATGATCATTTTGTAGCGCTCGTGCCTTTCTGGGCAGTTTGGCCTTACGAAACCATGATCATCGCCCGTCGGCATTTCCGTTCTATCGAAGAGATGAGAGCGGAAGAGAAAGCGGCCTTTGCTCAAATATTAAAGGAGTTGACGATCCGATATGATAACTTATTCGAAACTTCTTTTCCTTATTCGGCCGGTATGCAGCAACGTCCGGTGGATGGAGGGGACTATCCTGGATGGCATTTCCATTATGCATTTTATCCACCGCTGCTGCGTTCTGCTACAGTGAAAAAATTTATGGTAGGCTACGAGATGTTTGCCAATCCACAGAGAGATATCTCTGCTGAGCAGGCGGCAGAGAAATTGAGAAGCCTGTCTGGAATACACTATAAGGAAAGGAGGGAAGGCTAGCCGTCCCTCCTTTCCTTATTTAAATTCGATATCAAATCCCTTCTCCAGCAACTCCTGATACTTCTCCTGATCGAAGGTATAGTGAAAAGCTCCTTTTTTAGAAGTCGTTTTATCTTTCGTATTCAACTTTTTTAACAAACCGGTAGCCAGAATTTTTTTCCGAAAATTGCGATCATCAATTGGTGTTTGATAAATTTCCTGATACAGTTTCAGCAATTGAGGAAGGGTAAATTTTTCGGGTAATAATTCAAAGCCAATGGGACGGTAGCGGGCATTCCGACGGATTTTATCCAGGGCGTCGGTTACCATTTGATTATGATCGATGACTAGTTCTGGAAGCTCTTGTATAGGAAACCAGCGAGCCTTATGATCCTTAATGAGATCCCGGTCAGGGTCTTCGACTTTGATCAGGCTCCAGTAAGAAACCGAAATGACCCGGTCGCCGGGGTCCCTGTCCAGGCTTCCATACGTTTTATGCTGTTCGAGGAAAACCTCATTCAGCCCGGTTAATTCATGGAGTACCCTTTGAGCAGCAGCATTAAGATCTTCCTCTTTTTTGACGAAGCTTCCTATAAGCGACCACATTCCTTTGAAAGGCTCGACTTCCCGAGTGAATAACAACAATTTTAACTGCTGGGCTTTAACATCAAAGCCAAAGATGATGCAATCTACTGCTACCAATAATCTGTCCGTTCCGTAATAGTATTTGTTAGTTAGTCCGTGTTCAATCATCGATTAGTGGATATGAATATGCAAAAATCTTAAGGGAAAGGGCTGAAGTAATAATAAGAAATTATTTGAAAAGGGAAGGGCAAAACATTTTTTTATTTAAGAAGAGGTGTGTCTTAACTAAACAACACATTAACAAGTTCTGTAGGGCCAATTGGCGTATATGTTTGGTGAGCTGTCTATCCAACAAAATATCTACTTAAAATACGTGGTCGACTTCATTGCATTCCTTCTTGAATTATATTTAATTATTCGACGAAATAGAGAAAAAAAGGCCTGAATAGTTAAAATTTATAGATTTTATTTTAATTTTATTACAAGCTTATAAGTTTTACGTATCAATTCACCCAAGATTTTTTTACGTTTTTCATACATAATCCACCCATCACTTACGACTAGTTTTTCCATTGAAGGCTTCGAATTCACCGAGAATTCCAAAAACTCTGTTAGGCTTTTCCAAAGTCTGATACCCAACTTTTATTTTGATTAATAAGCGTCGTTTAGAAAATCACTAACTCGAATTAAACTTAGGATCTAAAACCCGATTGTTGAAAAGAATCTAAAAGAACTTGGATTTAGATTAAATTTTTCAACAAAATTGAATTAGTATGTACAAACACTTACTAGTCTTCCTTTGTGCTATGCTCATTGGAGGTATGACTTTTGCCCAGCAAACTGTATCGGGAAAAGTTATTGACAACGAAGGTTTGCCGCTCATTGGTGCGACCATTTTGGTTAAAGGAACGACACAGGGAACCGTTACCGACATTGACGGTCTTTATTCAGTGGAAGTGCCTTCAGGTAGTACAACCTTAGCTATTAGCTACACAGGTTTCAAAAGCCAGGAAGTGGAGATTGGCGGAAGAAGTTCCATCGATATTGGTATGGAGCCCGACGCTGCTTTGTTAGATGAGGTGGTCGTTACGGGTGTATCAGTCGGCAGAAAAACCAGTAAACTTGGTTTTTCGGTTGCTAAGGTGAATGAAGATCTGATTAAAGAGACACCGGGTGTAAACGCAGCTACTGCCTTACAGGGTAAAGTTGCGGGTGCGACCGTTGTTGCGGGCTCCGGTTTGCCGGGTACTGATCCCAGTATTCGTTTACGGGGATCTACTTCTTTGTTAGGCTCTCAGCAGCCCCTTATCATTGTGGATGGTGTTCAATTGGCGGGTGATGGAAGCATGGCTGATATCAATGCCGAGGACATCGAAACCATTGAAGTCGTAAAAGGTGCAGCAGCCTCCTCCCTTTATGGTTCAAGGGCAGCCAATGGGGTAATCAACATCATTACCAAAAGGGGCGCCAGCGGACAGGGAAGAACCGAAATCACTTTCCGTACGGAATATGGTAACTCATTCCAGCAAAGGCAGATTCCCTTAGCTACTCACCATCCTTATGAATTAAATGCAGATGGCTCGGTTGACTACAGCACCCAATCTGCCGATGGTATTGCAGACAATGAATATTCTCAACTATTTGATCAGCAGCAACGCGCTTTTGACCCAGGTAGTTTTATGACCAATACCCTAAATATTGCCTCTTCTTCTGCAAAAACAAATTTTTTCTTCTCCCTGAATAATACAGATCAGGATGGGGTATTGGATTTGTCAAAAGGATATAATCGTCAAAGTATCCGGGCAAATATCGATCACAAGATCTCCGATAAGGTGAAAATGTCCATTAGTAACTATTACATGCAGTCGGAGCGTCAAAACATACCTTCCGGTAATCCATTTTATTCCTTATTGTTTATTCCACCGGATGTAGATATTTTTGGACCTAATGAAGAAGACGGATCTCCTTACAACTGGGATGTGGGCGAACCTGGTTCTTTGGAACGAAACCCGCTCTATAATTTAGCAAATAACGATAGCTATACCTTCACCGAGCGTTTTACCGGGAATTATACGCTTACGTATGATATTCTTCCCTTCTTATCAGCAGAAGGAGCTTATTCTATCGACAGAAGACAAACAACTGGTGAATATTTCATTGAAAAAGGATATCTGAGTGATGATATTTCAGGAGTAGGTAATGGATACATTGGCTACAGCAGTGGAAAGAGAACCTATCAAACGGCTAATGCCAAATTAACTTTTAATAAGAAGTTTGGTAAAACCAATGTGATTGCATCTACCTTTTATCTCTATGAAGATGATGAAATTGAGAACTTTAGTGTAAATGGATATGACTTCCGCTTCGTCGGTCTGAGAACCTTGAATAACTCTTTCCTGACGACGCCTTCTTCTCCGGATGAGGATCCTCAAAACAGAACTTCCGGTAGTTCATCTACTGTTCAGATCCGCTCTGAGAATATTTACCTGACGGGTGCTATTGATTACGACGATAAGATCATTATTGATGGTTTGATCCGCCGGGATGGGTCCTCTCTGTTTGGTAGTGAAAACAGATGGAATACCTTCTACAGAGGTTCTATTGCCTACCGTATTTCTCAGGACCTGGCCATTCCTGACATCCAGGAGTTGAAAGTTAGAGCATCCTACGGAACGGCTGGTAACCGTCCAGGTTTCTCCTATCGCTTCGAAACTTTCTCCAACAGTGGGTCCAAGGACAACCTGGGTAATGAGAACATCAAATCTGCTATCACTAAGGAATTGGAATTGGGAATTGACGGTCGTTTCTTTGACAGACTCAACTTTAGTCTAACCTTCTCACAATCCAAGTCGGTGGATCAATTCTATGAGGTTCCTCTACCGGCTGCAGCTGGAGGTTTTTCCAATCAGTGGCAAAATATTGACTCCGAGATGGAGTCGAATGTTATCGAAGCCACTTTGGGCTATAGTTTTGTCAACACGAGAGATGTTCAGTTTTCTGCCAATTTGCTATTTGACCGAGTGCGCCAAACCTTGAACAAGTTTGAATTTCCGGCTCAAAGAGTTGGCCCCGGCTCCGCTTTTGTTCTGCGTGCCGGTGAAAGAATTGGTACCATGTATGGTGAAAAATTTGCAAGAAGCATAAGTGAATTATCTCAGGCTCAGCAAGATGCAGCTAATTATGTAGTAAATGCTGATGGATATGTGGTTGAAGCAGGTAATCAGGGTACTCCCGGCGAAGTTCCTATTAAGGTTCAGGATAACGATGGAAATACGCTGTTTGTAATTGGAGATATTAATCCAGATTTTAATCTTGGCTTAAACTTTAACTTTAGGATGAAGGGGCTGAAAGCTTATGCGTTGTTCCATTGGAAACAAGGAGGAGATGTTTACAACAATACCAGTCAGTGGATCCTTCGTGAACTTCGTGGCGGACAGGTGGATCAATCAGCGAAGCCGGCTGCTGAGAAACTACCTGTAGGGTATTATGCGACGCTTTATAACGTCAATGCAGTAACCGAACACTTTGTGGAAGACGGTAGTTATTTAAAGCTTCGTGAAATGTCCGTTGGTTATACCTTCGGTCGAAATCAATTAGGAGGCCTTGGTAACTTCCTGAAGGGAGCTACTATCTCAGTAGTAGGACGTAATCTATTTACCATTACCGGTTATTCCGGCTACGATCCGGAAGTATCTTCTGGTTCACAAGGAACGAATTATATGTTTGATGGCTTTGGCTATCCTAACTTTAGTACCATCACTGGAAGAATTGAACTAAAGTTCTAAGTATTAAAATTATTAGTAAATAGTAATACATTAATAAATGAAAAATTTAAAGTTCTTAATATTTGCCTCGCTCCTGATTTTTGCTGGAGCTTGTGCCGAGCTTGAGACGGAAAACCTGAATAATCCGGCTACTGAATCCGTTTTAGGAAATTCTCAGGATTGGGAAGGGATCATTGCCAGTCAGTATCAACGCATCTGGCATGGTACACAATATTTCAATTCCGGCTTATCTTTTGCAATGGGGACCTCGGCTGATGCGATTACTTCTTCCTGGGGTAACTTTGCGATGCGTGATTTGTCAAGTGAGCCACGGATTGCCATTAACAATTCGGAAACCTACAATTATATTGCAGTTCTGGAGTATCCTTATTATCGCTTTTTCTCGGTCATTGGTGGTGTCAATGACGTTTTGAAATTAATGAATGAAAATCCGGATATTACCATCACAGATGCGAATGGAGATAATATCAAGGACAAGTTGGTAGCTACCGGTAAGTTTATGCAGGGCTACGCTTATGGTTATCTGGCCTTAGGTTTTGACAAGGCACAATTCATTGATGAAACCATGGATCCTTCAGAAGCCAGGGATTTGCCTTTCGATGATTATGCAACATTGATGGGTAAGGCCATCGGTAAAATTGAGGAAGCCATTAGTGTGGCAAGTTCATCTCCTGACTTTAGTGTTGGTTACTGGAATGGATTAAATGTACCTAAAGCTGACTTCATTGCTTTGATGCGTACATTTCAGGCCAGGTTCCTGGCTTACAATGCCCGGAACGATGCTGAAAACCAGCAGACCAATTGGGGACAGGTACTGAGTTTTGCCGAAGAAGGCATTCAAGCTGATTTCGCTCCGGTAGGTGATGGCGGCTCCTGGTGGGATGCATACAAATATTATGGTGGTGAAGCAGGCTGGACGCGTATCGATTACCGTGTGATTTCTGCGATGGCAGAGAATACACCTTCTCGCTTCCCAACAGATAATTCACATCCACTGCCAGAACCAACAGCCATCGATAATCGACTGACAACGGATATGCAGTATTTGGAAGCTATTCCTTTTCGCTCCGACAGAGGGCTATATCACTATTCTCACTATGATTATACCCGTTATGATTATCACTATCCAGGTGCGACCGGCCCAATGCCTTTCATCCTGAAAGCAGAAAATGATCTGCTCATTGCGGAAGCTTTAGTGCGTACTGGGGGTGACAAAGCCAGGGCGGCTAGCCTGATCAACAATACCCGGGTAGAAAGAGGGGGATTAGAGGCTTTGACGGGCGGCGAGTCAAACGGGGATATGATCAATGCCATTTTACATGAGCGTTATGTGGAGTTGATGATGACCGGCGCCGGCGTTCCGTTCTTTGATCGTCGCCGTTCTCCGGATGATGACGGTTCGTTTGCCCCATACAGCGGATTGCAAGCGGGTACCTTCCGTCAGTTGCCCATTCCTGCCAGGGAGTTGAACGTACTTGGCGAAGCTACCTATACTTTTGGAGGTAATTAAGGTTTGTTTTTGCGGCTATAACAGCATGAGCCAAAGTCCAAAGTTCTTATGGTACCTTTGGGCTTTGGCATTTTGTACCGCTTGAATTTTTTGAAAAAAGAAGCAGTATGAGAAATTTTATCGTTTTTTTTTCAATTTTTCCTTTTTTTCTAATCATGGGGTGCACCAAACAAGAAGTGGGGGTCCAGGATCAACTGGAAGGAACCCTTATCCAGGTGAAATTTATCGGTGAGGTTAAGGATGGAACTCAACTTAAAATAGATGATCTGATTTTTTATTTCGAAAAAACCGATACTGCGCTTGCATTTAATAATACAGGAACTTATGATCCCTTTCTCCCGAGAATTATAGATGATGAACCATTTTCTGTTTCCCTTCCGGCTTCAACTATTTACCGTAAAATACAAGGCGTTTGGAGAGCTGAAAGTATTCCCAATAATATGATGCCCTACCATTTTGCCATCGCTTTTAACCATTTAAAATTGGCAAAGAACCTTCAGGAAACCTATGCCTTGGAGGGGAACACAACTTCGGCAATACTGAGTTCTTCTTTTAGAGTGAAAAATATCAAGGGGGATAAGTTGAAGGTGTCTACTTCTGAAGATGCAGCCCTGGAGATTAAAGTAATAGAATAATACCGTTATTGTGAAAGAAGATAAATCCAATAGCTTTAACCGAAAATTCCTTTTCCCCCTGATCGCTTTTTCCCTTCCATTCCTGTTCCTGTTGATCATAGAAGGGGGGCTCCGGCTTTTTGGATATGGGGACGCTTTCCCGGTGTTCATTGAAGATATAGAGAATCAGGATTATCTGATGATGAACCCTCAGCTTGGTAACCGCTATTTTAAATACTATGCCATGGCCACCAAAGGCCAGTTTGATGTTTTTAAAAAAGAAAAAACGGAAGAGACCTTCAGGTTTTTTGTGCAGGGAGCATCCTCGGTGGTCGGCTTTCCTTATGCACATGGACTCAGTTTTCCGAGGATATTAGAACGACAATTAAAAGAGCAATTCCCCAACAAAGAAATTGAAGTAGTTAACATGGCGCTGGCGGGCATCACCAGCCAGGCTCTTCTGGATCAGGTCCCTGCCATCGTTCGACAAAAACCGGACGCCGTTCTCATCTATGCCGGGCATAATGAATACTATGGCACCGACGGGGTGGCTTCAAGTCAGTCTATCCAAATGCCTTCCTGGCTGAAAAATTGGTATCAGCGAAATAAGTTTAAAATAAGATTGATCCAGCTGGTGAGGAATATCACCATTCAGCCCACCCGGCCTGTGGAGGGGAAAGGGACTATGATGGAACGGATGGTCGCTCAGCGTACCATTGAACTCAATTCTAAAAAGTATAAGGCCGGTATTCAACAATTTCAAAATAACCTCCAGCAAATTTTAAAGAAATATAAAAAAGCAGAAATCCCTGTTTTAGTTGGCTCCCTGGTTTCCAATATCAAAGACCAAGAACCCTTTATCTCTGAGCCGGGGAGGTTGGAAGAAGAATTAAATTCAGACAGCAAGGAGGCATTGTGGCATGCTTTTGAAGAAACTAAGGAGAAGTGCTCCGGATGCGCCGAGGACTTTTACAAGCTGGGTCAGGCATTGCTTGAATTGAAAGACCCCGATTTAGCCAAAAAAGCTTTCCAATCAGCCAAAGAAGCGGATCTGCTCCGCTTCAGAGCTCCGGATACCTTAAACAGCCTCATCCGGCAGATGTCGACTCAATTTGATAATGCTGTATATGTTCCTGTTTTGGAAGCTTTCGAAGCGCAATCGCCCAATGGCATGGTTGGAACAGAGCTTCTGCTCGAACATGTCCATCCCAATATAAATGGTTATCAACTGATGGCCGGAAGCTTCCGCAAGAGTATTAATGAGCTGTTTTTTGAAGCTAATGAATCCCTGGAAGTTTCCAAGGATACCTACATTCAACTGGATTCTCTATACGGCGAAATGCTGATTCACCGCCTCAAAATGAATTGGCCGTTCGTCGATACCTTTGAAACGGTAGAGCCTTATTCAAAACTTGAACTGGATTCTCTGGATTTCCTCAACAAAACAGCCTTACTATATTACCGAGATGAGATCAAATGGATAGAGGCCTCCGTTGCTTGTTTTGATTATTATATGCAGACGCGCAATTATGCAGAAGCGAATAAATATGCTGATGCCTTGATCCAGGAGATTTCTTACAAGGAGGAGCCTAAAACCATGAAGGCTTCTGCACTGATGGCTATGGAGAAATGGGAGGAAGCCTTGCCCATCTTTCGCGAATTATTAACTTCCAAGTCCAGTGCACAAGCTATAAACGGCATGGCCCATTGCCTGGTATATTTGAAAGATTGGGAAGGATTAAAAAAACACAGCTCCGCACATCAAAATAATCAAACGATCAATCCCTTATTCTTCAAAGCCCTCCATGAAATATCGAATTACGAACTGAACCCCGCTCAAGGCGACCTTCCTATGAATGACCGGATCAATATTTCTTTTGCTTATGGATATATTGGACTGCCTCGTGTGGGTAGGAAGTTGCTGGATGAATTAGAAAAGGTTTATCCACGAACGAAGGAGATTGAAAATGCGCGAAGGAGGTTAAGTATGATGAGATAGCCCTGCTTTATTTGGTGTGATTCGCTTGTGAAGAAAATTTTGCTTCTCAAGCAATTGATGCTAGGCCCTCCTCCGTCGGGCCGATGCTGGGATGCTTTTTTCGCCTGCGGCGTAAGGATGCTGGACGCTTGTTTATCACTCAATGAATAGAAATTAACTCAAATTTCAATACAATCAACCGTCAGCATCATGCGGCTGCAAGCCGCATTAGCATCCCAGCATCGGCCCGACGGAGGAGGGCCTAGCATCACAAAAAAGAAGCTCCTACAGAATTGATTACCCTCCTATCCGCTGGCTCTTATCTTCCAGCCCCGTGTCTCTATTCCGCGCCTTCTTCACCTGCTTGTTACCTAACAAGTATGTAAAGTTCACCTGAAAACGACGGCTATCCGCATGGTTGCCTTGTCCTTCCATATCCAGCACTCCAAATACGGTCGTATAAGAATAATTGGTACTTCGGAACATGTCATTAAGGGCGAGCCTCAAGGTAGCTTTTCCGTCAAGAAGGATTTTTTGGAAACCAAAGTTGAGTCCCCACAAGGAAGCGATCCTTAAATTGCCGCCATAGATACTGGGGGTGTTAAAAAAACCGGATAGCTCCATGCTGATGTCATTCGGTAGTTTGAAAGTTTGTTGGGCATAAATATTTAGCGCATTTACTGTTTCGTCGACTATTTTTCCATCCCCAAAATCGCCCCGATTTTCCCGGTGGTAGGCTGTAATGCTGCTGAAGCTGCTCCACCAGGGGGTGATCGAAATGGGCATGGCTACATTCAGACTGTAATTGTATTGATCGGCCAGGTTCAGCCAGGTATAAAATTCTTCATTGCCTTCTCCGGCAGTGACCTGCCCCAGCATTACATCTGTTGTATGACTGATGGCCAGGGTGGTGTTGATGCGGTAATTATGCGAATGGCGCAGTTGGATACTGTTGGAGTATTCCGGCCGAAGGAAAGGATTGCCACGACGGAATGACAGCTCGGTTTGCTTGAATTCAAAGGGGTTCAGGTTTTGGTAAGAAGGCCTTTTGATGCGACGGCTGAAGGAGAGTTGCAGCAGATTTTTTTTATCCAAGGTGAAATTCAGACTCGCAGAGGGAAACCAGTTGACATAATCTCTTTGAACCACCTGGTTATCCGTTTCCTTTTCAGCCAGTAATTCGCCATCTGTGTGTGTGTGCTCCATGCGTAAGCCCAACTGCAAGCTTACTTTTTCCGATAAGCTGCGGTTATAATTCAAATAGGCCGCATTGATGTTTTCTTCGTATAAAAAACGGTTGGTCCGGTCGGTATCCAG
This sequence comes from Bacteroidia bacterium, assembly GCA_030430845.1. Taxonomy (GTDB): domain Bacteria; phylum Bacteroidota; class Bacteroidia; order Chitinophagales; family Saprospiraceae; genus JANQPA01. Next base: position 23,194 of record JAUIKE010000139.1, read on the forward strand.
TACGTCGGTACTATTGAGGACATTATAAAAGTCAAAATCATTATCTGTTTGAACGTAGGAAAGATTGACGCCTGTGCCCAAGTTCCCTCCCCACAGCGGTTGGCTGTAATCAGCCCGGAGCGAATATAAATCGATAAAACGAGGGGCAAAAGTCCGGTTGATGCGCTCGGAAAGAAGATTGCTTTTGGTGGGGTCAAAATATTGATTGGGTTGTAATTCGGCGACTTCCGAATCGAAGAAACCGTAGTTTAAATCGAGGTTGAAGGATTGATCCTGGCTGAGTTGGAGTTGATAGTTGATGTTAAAGTTGACATTCTTCCGACTGTTTTCCCGATCAGAAGAACTGATGAGCAAGCTATCGATGCTTAGTGGTTCTGGTAAGGTTCCGATCTCGGTGGTGGCCCGGCTTTTGTATTCGCCGTCTCCAAAGCTGCCGTTGACCAAAAAGCCCAGGGTACTTTTAGGACTTAAGAATAGATCGAGGCCGGCTTTAAGGTTTTGATTGAAAAAATCGTTGATGGCCTCCTGGTCGTTATTGAGGACTGAACCTCTTTGGCGGCGGTAGTTTCGATCAAAAGACTGGCTGTTACCCAGGTTCAGAGAGTAATTGCCGAAAATATTGACTTTTCGTGTGCGGTGGTTTAAAGAGGTCCCCAGGTTGTAACGGGAGTAAATGCCTACCTGATAACCCGCTGTAACAGAGCCATTAGTTCCCAATCCCTTCTCTTTTTTCAGGCGTATGTTAATGATGCCTGCATTACCTTCTGCTTCGTATTTAGCGCCAGGATTGGTGATGATCTCGATGGCATCGATATCGGTGCTTTGCAAGGATTCCAGGTAGGCGTTCAGGTCGGCGCCGCGCAGAGGAGAGGGCCGCCCGTCGATGAAAATGCGCACGCCGGTTCGGCCGAGTATGGTAATATTGTTGTTGTTATCGACCAATACGCCCGGTGATTTACGCAGTAGCTCCATGCCGTTGCTACCGGTAGCGCTGA
>JAUIKE010000140.1 GCA_030430845.1 Bacteroidia bacterium
CTCCACGACCTATATCACCAATATCAGAACCAGTCAGGCCCTTGCATATACCCCGGTATTACAGGTAGGGCCTGACAAGGATTTCCTCACTATCAATGGAGCGCTCGAAGCAGTGCGAAATATGACCAGAGAAGATGACGCCCGGGTGACCATCATGATCGATCCAGGTAATTATGAGGAAATGCTGGTCATAGATGTACCGAATGTTACCTTAAAAAATGCGGCTGCCAATCCGAGTATCGACCTATTGAATAGTGGAGTTGATATCGCTGAAGGAGCTGTCAGGGTCACCTCATACTACGGACATGGTTATCATTACTACAGCATGAAAGATGACCAGACCTGGGATGGGGAGGTTTTAAGAGTCAATAAAGAAAATGGATATTATTCTTATGAAAACAAAGGTGCCGGTACGACAAACGGATCCTACTGGAATTCAACAGTGGTCGTATATGCCGATGGTTTTCAAGCCGAATACATCATTTTTGAAAACTCCTATAACCAGTACATTTCCCAAAAAGAATCTGAAGACGTTCTGGTTACCTGGGCCTCTGGAAGTCCCGGAGATCGGCCGACGGATGCCGGCAACACAAGTGTTCAGTTAAGAAGCTTCAAGGAAAGGGCCTGCGCCATCGCTTTTGCCAATGGAGCCGACAAAGGCATCCTGAACAAATGCCGGGTGGTAGGTCGTCAGGATTCCTTCTTCGGAGGTACAGAATGTAGAGTGGTCGTATACAAAGGCGCGGCCATGGGATCAGTAGATTACATTTTCGGAGGTATGTCCGCCGTTTTCTACAAAACCGAGCTCGTTATGAATACCGATGATGATAATAACGACCGGACTTACATCACCGCGGCTCAGCAAGCGGAAGGCGTCAGAGGCTTCTTGTTCTATGATTGTACCGTAACCTCTACCACTCCTGGAATAGAAACCGCTTCTCAGTATAAGTCCAAACCTGGCTATTTTGGACGCCCCTGGCAGGCCACTACCAGTGAAGCCGTATTTTATAATACTACCATTGAAGCTAGTGAATTTCCCGGCTATGAAGGCAAGTCTCTGATCGAACCTATTGGCTGGTTAAATACCCTGGGCGGAGAATCCAGCGGCATGTATGAATACGGAACGGTTGAATTGTCGGGTGAAGATAACCTGGCTTCCCGTGCAGGCTGGTCTACTTTACTGGATGCCCCAACTTTAAACGACGGTACAGAAATTACCGCATTTAACTTCACCAAAGGAGATGACGGCTGGGATCCGCTGCCGGATTTGATTGCTAACGATGTTACCGGAACCAGAAATCAACAGCCTTTAACAGCCGTAGAAGTTCGCGCATTTGACGATCAGGTGTTCATCACGAATGTACAATCTGAAACCAATATTCAAGTATACAGCATCAACGGACGATTATTAAAAACCTTTGAAACCTTTACAGATACCGACTTTCACCTGAGGCCTGGTTTCTGGGTCATATATGTGGAAGCAGAAGATGGCGTAAAGGCAGTGAAGGTTATTACTCACTAGTAGGTTTATAGTTCATAGTTCATAGTTTACCATGAACTATGAACCATAAACTATAAATTAAAATCACGTTCCCCTATGATAACAAGTAACAAAACAGTACTCCTTTTTTTCTTCCTTTGCTTTTGGCTAACTGCTCAATCTCAGAATTTTGCACCCGATATTACCGTGGCTCTTGACGGCACAGGGGATTTCACCAAAATACAAGAAGCCATTAATGCCGTGCCGGATAACAGCAGCGAGCCGACCGTCATTTTTATAAAAAGAGGATTGTACGATACAGAAAAACTATTTGTTCCCTCGAACAAGGAAAACGTCGTGTTCATTGGGGAAAGTCGCGATGAAACCATCATCAGTTATCATATTTACGATTGCAGTACGAATGGCAAATGCCCGGCAGGAGACGCCGCTCTTTGGACTGGAGATAACATTCGAACCTCCGCTACCCTTACCATCCACGGCGATGGCTTCCAGGCCGAGAACCTGACCATCCAGAACACTGCCGGGCCGGTGGGCCAGGCACAGGCCATTACCGTCCGGGCAGATAAGGTCGTTTTCCGGAATTGTAACCTGACCGGTTATCAGGATACCGTCTATTTGTGGAGTGACGGCAACCGGATTTACTTCGACAATTGTCTCATCTTGGGCCGTACCGATTACATCTACGGAGGGGGTACTGCCTTTTTCCAATCCTGTGAAATACGAAGCTGGGGAGGTGGCTGGATCACCGCTCCTTCAACCAGTCAGGATCAGGCATACGGATATGTCTTCAATGAATGTCGGCTGACCTACGCACTGGATAGTCCCCGACCGGGTGACGACGGCGCACTTGTAGCCTTTGGTCGCCCCTGGCATAATTATCCGAAGGTAGCCTGGCTGTTTTGCGAGATGACCGAAAAGATACACCCTCAAGGATGGCCCGACAAATGGAATATGGACTATGCCGATACCAGTCCGGACCTACACCTATACGAATACAAAAATACTGGTGCCGGAGCTAACACCAGCCAACGGGCCAACTGGGCAGGTATCAAGGAATTGACGGATGAAGAAGCCCTGAACTATACCGTCCAGGATGTTTTAAACGGCCAAGACGGCTGGGATCCGACTGCCATGGCTCCGGTTATCCCAACCTACAACTGGACCGGAAATGGGGAAAGCACCAATTGGCTCTTGGCCGACAACTGGAATCCAATCGGCATTCCGGATACCGGAGAAGCTGCCATTGTGGATGGCCTTTATACGATCAGTGCGGAAGGAGAGCATTTCGCTGCCGACCTTTCCCTCTTGAATGGAGCCACACTGGAAGTTACGGATACAAACCAGGTAACTTACCTGGCTGTTGCAAATGCTCAAATTAAAGGAACGGATCAAGCGGTTTTAGAAGGTCGAATTCGTACCAAGGATAGCCTGAGTTTATTAACCCCCGATACTTTTTCACTGGCTGCTGAGCTTTCGGGGGTTCATCATGTAAAAAAACTGGAGTCGGGCACCCTCCATCTAAAGGGTAACAATTCGGGTTTTAGTGGATATTGGGACATATCAGCCGGAACACTTGCAGCAGATGGGGCCAATTCGCTGGGTGAAGCGCGAGCTATTTGGGTAGACAATATGGCGAGCCTTCTCATTAATCATGTGGAAGCTTATTATGTAAAAACACCTTTGTATGTAAAAACCGGCAGTCAGTTAATACTCAATGCAGATGTCATCCTGAATGAGTTTTACCTGAATGGCGAATTACAGCCCGTTGGACAGTATTCTGCCGCTACCCACCCAGACCTGATTAGCGGAAGCGGGACCATTACCATCGGTCGCCCAAGTTCCTTCACTTTTGTCGGAGGAGGAAACGGCAACTGGGACAATCCCGAACATTTCGTTCCTGCACTCTTACCTCAGGCAGGCGAAACGGTTCTATGTGACCGGGAAATGGAAACGACTTCCTTCGTTTTTCCTGCAGATATCATTTTACAAGGTGGGGGGCGTATCCGACTTAGAGGAACCCACAGCGCCACTGGGACTATTTTTATGGAATCCGGGACCAGCTTCCGTTACGCCACCTCCGGAGCAGGCTTCACCCTGGATGTGCCAGTCGTCCTCTTGGGAGATGTCGAATTCGGCATGAACAGCCGGGCCACCCCCGAGCATGCCATGCGCCTGGGAGGAAACATCAGTGGTGATGCGCGAATAAAGATTACTAATCAACGAACCGATTCAGAGAATACTGCAATAGTGATCTTATCAGGCGACAACAGCGATTTCACAGGCATTTGGGATCTCAATCAGCCCAGCGGCCACCCAAATAGCAATGTGGCTATTCAATGCCTCAGCGCTAACGCCTTAGGTAATTCTCTGGTTGAAATCGACCTATTCAACAAACTGATTCTCAGCCATGAAAAAAGCGCCGGTGACACACTCCAAGTCAATCTCCTGAGTGCCGGGCGCATACAACTCGATACCGAGGTAAAGGTCAGTAAAGCCATCATCAATGGGGCTTCTTTACCCGACGGCAGCTACAATGCTCAGAGCGCCCCAGACAAATTTGCGGGAGAGGGCAGCTTGATCGTCGGTGAACTGACCGATGTAGATGAAGTAAAGGAAAGAGCTAAAATATACTTTGCAAAAAATCGGCTATTTGTAAAAGGACAGGAATCTGAACTAAACTTGTTTAACCTGAACGGACAGCCACTGATCGTCAATAGTCGAGCCAAAGAATTGTCACTGGAGCACCTGCCCAAAGGAATTTATTTTGCCAGGTTTATTGTAGATGGGAAAAGAGGAAGCCAAAAGATAATAGTGCAATAATTTTTTTAAGAGCTAATAATATGAAGTCAATACATTTTTTTGTCATAAGTATAGTTTTCATACCATTTGGTTGTTCGAGGCTTTCTGATGGAAGCCTCGACACTTCTTCCAACCCGATGAAGCTATGGTATCAACAGCCGGCAGAAGTTTGGGAAGAAGCCCTGCCGCTGGGAAACGGCCGCTTAGGGGCTATGGTATATGGCGGGGTTCACAAAGAAACCATTCAGCTAAACGAAGAAACCGTATGGGCCGGAGAACCGGGCAACAACATTTTACCCAATATTAAAGAACAACTCCCGGAGATAAGACGCCTTATCTTCGAAGGGAAGCATACCGAAGCACAGCAATTAGCCAATGAGCACCTGCCCAGAGGAGCCGGTGAAAACAATAATTACGGCATGCGCTATCAGCCGGTGGGCAACTTACAGATTACTTTTCCTGATAGCACAGCCTTCCAGAACTATTACCGTGATTTAGACATTGCCAATGCTATTGCAAATGTAGGGTACGAAAAAAACGGTGTTCGTTTTAAGCGAGAAATGATCACTTCCCTAAGTGATGACATTCTAGCCATCCGCTTAACGGCTGACCAGGCCGGCCTGATTTCTTGTGTCATTGGTGCAAATAGCCCCCATAAAAGGCATGAGGTAATTATAAAAAACGAAGAGTTATGGCTAAGCGGCGTATCCGGTGATTATGAGAACAAAAAGGGAAAGGTTGAATTCACCACTATTATCAAACCCAAATTGAAAGGCGGTCAGTTAGAAAAAACAGATAGCACTTTAATAATTTCCGAAGCAGACGAATTGATCCTTTTTGTTTCAACAGCCACTAATTTCAAATCCTACAACGATCTTTCCGCAGATGAAAATAAAAAGGCGGAAGCGCTGCTGGCAGCTGCTTATGAAAAAGACTTTGCAAGCTTAAAAAAGACACATACCGAACAATACCGAAGTTATTTTGATCGGGTCCGGCTCGATTTGGGAAGCACGGATTCTATTAAAAATCCAACAGACATTCGATTAGCCCAATTCCGTAACAGCCAGGACCCCCAATTGGTGGCCCTGTACTTTCAATTCGGGCGGTATCTGCTGATTTCAAGCTCCCAGCCGGGCACTCAGCCGGCCAACCTTCAGGGCATATGGAATGATAAGATATCCCCACCCTGGGACAGTAAGTACACCGTGAACATCAATACGGAAATGAATTACTGGCCGGCGGAGGTGACCAACCTTTCGGAATTGCACGAGCCGCTGTTTAAATTAATACAAGATATTTCCCAAACAGGTAAACAAAGTGCCGCTCAAATGTACGGAGCCCGAGGCTGGAACATCCACCATAATACAGATATCTGGCGAATCTCAGGAGTCGTAGACGGCGCCTATTACGGACTTTGGCCGAGCGGAGGGGCCTGGCTCAGCCAGCATTTGTGGCAGCATTATCTTTATACAGGCGATGAAGCATTTTTACAAAAAGTTTATCCCATTTTAAAAGGAGCGGCGCTCTTTTACAAAGATGTTCTGCAACAAGAACCGGAGAACGGCTGGCTGGTGATCAGCCCGAGCATGTCGCCCGAAAACGCTCATCATTCCAGTACCAGCATCGCTGCCGGAACCACTATGGACAATCAATTGGTCTTTGATGTATTTGCCAATGTCATGACAGCCGCCAAAATTTTAAACGCTGATCAGGCATTCGCCGATAGTTTGTCGGCCTTAGTACCACAATTAGCGCCCATGCAGATCGGCCATTGGGGGCAGCTCCAGGAATGGATGCACGATTGGGATGACCCAGGTGATAAGCACCGGCATGTATCTCACTTGTATGGCCTGTTTCCGTCCAACCAAATATCCCCTTATCGAACGTCCGAATTATTCGCTGCCGCCAAAACTTCTTTAGAAGCAAGAGGTGACGAATCCACCGGCTGGTCTATGGGCTGGAAGGTCAATCTATGGGCTCGTTTTCTGGATGGCAATCACGCCCTCAAATTGATACGGGATCAACTGCAGCCATCCAAACTGGCAGACGGCAGCGAAAAGGGCGGCACCTATCCCAACCTGCTCGATGCCCATCCACCCTTTCAAATCGACGGCAACTTTGGTTGCACGTCAGGAATTGCCGAAATGTTGCTCCAAAGTCATGACGGGCTTATCCAACTATTACCGGCTCTTCCGGATGAATGGGCAACAGGAAGTATCAAAGGACTGAAAGCCCGGGGTGGTTTTGAAATTGACCTGGAATGGTCGGAAGGAAAGATCAAAAAGGTGAGCATATTATCAAGCCTTGGAGGAAATTGCCGTTTGAGGTCCTATACTCCTCTAAATGGAAAGGGATTGACACCGGCAACGGATGATAATCCCAACCCGTTCTATCAAGTTCCGGATATCAAACAAGCTATAATACATACAGATTCCCCACCGCCAGGGCCGGTACTAAATAAGGTCTTTGAATATGACCTAACTACTGTGCAAGGCGACAGAATCGAACTTCAAAGTTTATAAACAGCTTTCCAATGAAAAAAAAATATTATATCAGGCAGAAGTTTAGTTTTTTTTATACCGCTATTTTATCATTATTGTTTTTGGTCCTTGGCTGTGAAGAACAAAACAAAGGGCCGGTCACCATCTATTTGATCGGTGACTCTACCATGGCAGATTATTCCGACAATTATGATCCCGGCAAGGATTATTACAAGACCCGCTATCCGGTAACCGGCTGGGGGCAGGTATTCCAGGAATTTTTCACCGATGTGAAGCCTGAAGCGTTCAACATGCTTATTACCTCAGATAGTGTTTTGGTTGATGATCGTGCCCGTGGGGGCCGCAGCACCCGCACCTTTTTCCAGGAAGGCCGTTGGCGAAAGGTTTATGAAAACCTGAATCCCGGCGATATCGTGATCATGCAGTTTGGCCATAATGATGCAGCTGTGAACAAGGCAGAGCGGTATGTGGATATCGAAGGCTACAAAGAGTTTTTGAGGCTGTATGTAGCCCAATCCAAAGCAAAAGAAGCCATTCCCATTATTTTGACCCCCGTATGCAGGAACTACCCTTGGGAAGACGGGCAGCTGAGTAACATACACGGTGAATATCCCCAAGCGGCGATGGACGTGGCCACTGAAACCGATACCTATTTAATTGATCTAAACCAGCTCTCGATGGATGCTTTCAGCAAAAAGGGACAGGATTATGTCACTAATCATTACTTCATGAACCTGCCTCCCGGCAAATATGAAGCCTATCCCGACGGGCAGTCCGACAATACGCATTTTCAGCCGGAAGGAGCCAAAGCCGTTGCAGGCCTGGTGTTTGAAGCCATGAAGCAGTTAGAAAAATAATAAAAGTTCGACACCTTACAATTTTATCATTCCTTAATTAAAAAAAATGAAACAAAAAAAATATCTCAGCATGCTGCTGTTTTTTTCCTTTTTCCTATTGGTCAGCAATTGTGAAAAATCAAGCAATTCTTTTGTCTTGGAAGGAGAACAGAAGGAAGATATGGAGGATAACGACCGGCCTGACCCCGTCATTGAGCAGGCCCTGGCCTTCCCCGGCGCGGAGGGCTTTGGGCAAAACGCCACAGGGGGGCGGGGCGGACAGGTCATTTATGTAACCAACTTAAATGATTCCGGAACTGGAAGTTTTCGGGCAGCCGTAGAAACAGCCGGCCCTCGGTACGTACTTTTTAAAGTATCCGGAAATATTGAGTTAAAATCCTCCCTGACGATCCGAAATGGAGATCTGACCATCGCCGGACAAACGGCTCCGGGCGACGGCATCTGTATCAAAGACTACCCGGTCACTATTAGCGCCGACAACATCATCATTCGCTTCATGCGCTTCCGTATGGGAGACGCTGCACAGCAAGAAGGAGATGCCTTGGGCGGCCGATTTCATAAAAACATCATCATCGACCATTGCTCGATGAGTTGGTCGACCGACGAGTGCGTATCCTTTTACGCCAATGAAAATACCAGTGTACAGTGGTGTTTAATTTCCGAAAGCCTGCGCAATTCCGTTCATGGTAAGGGAGCACATGGCTATGGTGGTATTTGGGGTGGTAAAAATGCTTCTTTTCATCACAATCTGCTGGCCCATCATGACAGCCGCAATCCGCGCCTCGGAGAAACGGCCGATGACGAGTTTGCTTTAACCGACCTGGTTGACCTTAGAAATAACGTCATTTACAATTGGAGAGGCAACAGTTGCTATGGCGGAGAGGCCATGAATGTCAATATTGTGAATTGTTATTATAAACCCGGCCCGGCGACCACTAAAGAAGAACGCATTATATCAATCGATAAGAATAAAAAAGAAAACACGCCTATTTACGGCATCTGGGGTAAATTTTTCATTGACGGAAATTATATAGAGGGCAGTACGCGTGCCACCAATGACAACTGGCAATTTGGGGTATACAATCAATTCCATTCCAGCTATGGTGATGTATCGGCTTCAGAAAAAATGGCTATGAGGATCTATGAAGAGCATCCCATCGATGGGAATGTAACGACACATAGTGCAGAGGAAGCATATGAGAAAGTACTCGACCTGGTGGGGGCATCCTTAGTAAGAGATGCAGTCGACTCTCGTGTGATCGATAATGTCCGCATGGGAGGTTACTCCTTTGAGGGCTCCCTTGGCAGTACGAAGGGCATCATCGACTCGCAGGCGGACGTGGGCGGCTGGCCACAATTGGCATCCATGGATCCCCCTACCGACACTTCCGGTGATGGGATGCCTGATGTTTGGAAAGAAATGATGAAGCTCGATCCGCAAAAGAAGCAGGCGAATGGACATTCCCTAAGTACAGGTTATGAAAATATTGAGGTGTATCTGCATTACCTGGTGAAGGATATTATGGATAAACATTGATGGATTATTGGCCACTGATGAACGCTGATTTGAGCTGATCTACGCTGTTTTGGAACCGCTGATGAACGCTGTTTTGAGCTGATCCTCACTGCTTGATTTTTTAATATCCTCGCATATACAAGCAGCGAGGATCAGCTCAAATCAGCGTTTTTCAGCGGCCAAAAAAAAATCAACAATAAATCCACTAACAACAACAATATGAAACATCTTAAATACATCCTCCTCTTACTTTTTCTTCCATTACACCTATTCTCCCAAAGCCCCTCTTACCCAATCGACTCCACCTACACCGTGGCCCGCTCCTTCGAAAAGGTAAAAAAGTATTATCCGGATATCTCAATTGCTCAAAACCGGATCAATAGCCATATCAATAGTGCCACGGGTTTGGTTTATAAAAAAATAGGCGAACGATCTTTACATCTTGATATATACAGCCCAAAGGAAACATCCAACGATCTACGCCCCGTCATACTCATGGTTCACGGAGGCGGTTGGAGCAGCGGCACTAAGTCACATATGGAAGTCATCGGGCGCGATCTGGCCTTTAACGGATATGTTGCTATTCCGGTAGAATATCGTCTGAGCCCTGAGATTCAATACCCTGCCGGCATAGAAGACCTGCAAGATGCCCTGAAATGGCTGGTGAAAAACGGAAAAAAATATGGAGCCGATAAAGACCGGATCTTCGTATTAGGAGCCTCCGCAGGGGCCCATCTGGCTTCTTTCCTTGGTACTACAGAAAATGACCGTTTACCCTATAAAAAAACAAAAAGCAATCATATTAAGGGCATCATCAACATAGACGGCATAGTTTCATTCGTACACCCGGAAGCGGATAAGGAAGGAGATGCTGCCTCCAGATGGTTGGGAGGACCGCCGACCACCCATTATCAAAACTGGAAAGAGGCCTCTCCGCTCGAGTATGTCGATAAGCACTCACCGGCCATTCTTTTTGTGAACGGCTCTCAGCCTCGTTTCCATGCAGGCAGAGACAGTATGCGAGAAATATATGATGAATTGGGCATCTATCACGATACTTTTGAGTTCGGGGATGCTCCGCATACGTTTTGGTTCTTCCATCCCTGGTATACGCCGATGATGTATCGGGTGCTAAATTTTCTGAGGCTCGTTTCCGAACCTTGATATTCTGAGCATCCAAGTGATGCTCTTCATTTTTTGTAGAAGGTAGAAAGAAGAAGAATGACGTCAACCTACAAAACATTTATTAAAAAAATTTATCCAATGAGATACCTTATCATATTACTACTCTTTCCTATGCTGGCTAACGCTCAGCCCCTGGCCTTTCCGGGAGCGGAAGGCTACGGTCGCTTCACTCAGGGTGGCAGAGGTGGGAAAGTATTATTTGTAGACAACCTGAATGACGACGGCCCCGGTAGCCTTCGCGAAGCAGTAGAAAGTAAAGGTGCCCGGATTATTCTATTCAGAGTTTCGGGGACGATTAAGTTGGCCTCTCCGCTGCGCATCAAAAGAGACAGTATCACTATAGCTGGACAGAGCGCTCCGGGAGACGGCATCTGCCTGCGCGATCAAACCGTCCGCATCGATGCCGATGAGGTGATTATCCGTTATCTTCGATTCCGCCTGGGAGATGAAAGCGGCGTTCAGGAAGATGCTATGACGGGGCGCAAACATAAAAACATCCTGATCGACCATTGCTCCTTTAGCTGGAGTACGGATGAGTGTCTATCCCTTTATACCAATCAGGATGTGAGCATTCAGTGGTGCATCATTTCAGAAAGCCTGAATAAGTCGGTCCACGAAAAAGGAGAGCATGGCTATGGCGGTATTTGGGGGGGGGTCCGGGCTAGCTTTCACCACAACCTCATCGCCCATCACAAAAGTCGAAATCCTCGAATTTCCGGCCTGACGGTGACCGGCGACATTCCCAACCGGCAATTAGATTTTTACAATAATGTCATATATAACTGGCGTGGCAATAGCGTATATGGAAACGAGGCTGGACAGGCCAATATCGTCAACAACTACTACAAAGCCGGCCCTGCCACCCCCCAAAGCAAAAGGAACCGAATCATGGATCCTTCCCTCCAGCCAATGGGAAAACTGTATGTTTCAGGGAATTATGTGGATGGATATCCGGAAATAACAAAAGATAACTGGAACGGAGGCATCCATACTGAGTTTCAGGATTCGGTCTACTCCCCTACTCCATTCGGCATGGATCCCAAGCAGATTGCTCCGGCTCCAAAAGCATATCAGGAAGTACTGCTAAATGCCGGCGCTTCCCTGCGAAGAGATGCCGTGGACGTCAGAGTAGTCGAAGAAGTAAAAACGGGAACAGCTACTTTTAAAGGTTCCAAAAATGGCTACCCTGGTATCATTGATTCTCAAAACGATGTAGGAGGCTGGCCGGAACTCAAAAGTCTGCCTTATCCGAAAGACATTGATTTGGATGGCATTCCGGATGACTGGGAAAAGAAAAACGGTTTGGATCCAAAACGAAAAGAAAAGGATGCTCAAACAGTTGAAAAGTATATCAATAGTATAGTAGAGGTACAACTGAAAAATGAGCATTAATTCACTTTTTTCACTAAAAAAGCGGAGTTATTCTTCCAGCTCACCTATCCAAGCAACTCACAATCAACAGTTTAATTTGTCCACCTCGAAATGTTAGATTTTGCCTTATCAATGTTAATTTATGCATGATGAGTCTGAAAACCTAATCCTAGATTTACAATATTAAGCTGCGATTTTGAAGCATTACGAAATTTTCTATCATGAAAAGAATTTATCAAAACAAAATCTTCGGAAGTATTTTGGTGCTATTATTCCTCAGTTGCACTTTAGGAACAGCCCAAAAGACCATTACCGGAACAATCCTGGACGACGAAAATGTCCCATTAATTGGAGTCAACGTTCAGATAGCCGGCTCCACAGAAGGAACTGTCTCTGACGTAGATGGAACCTATTCTATTGAGGTCAGTCCTCAGGACACCCTACTGTTTTCTTACATTGGGTATACGCCTCAAAACATCTTTGTTGGTAATCAAACCGTCATTGATGTAGTCATGACCACCAGTTCAAACGTACTAGATGAAGTAGTGGTTATGGGGTATAACACCGTAAGAAGATCAGACCTGACGGGCTCGGTAGCGACTTTGCGCGCCGACGAGATCAGATCAGTCCCGGTAGCCAGTGCTGCAGATGCCCTGAAAGGTAGATTGCCGGGGGTCAACGTATTCACCACCGACGGTTCTCCGGATGCGGAAGTCGTGATCCGGGTCAGAGGTGGCGGTTCGATCACCCAGGATAACTCACCGCTTTTCGTTGTAGATGGTTTTATTGTAAACACCATCAGAGATATTCCTCCTACGGATATCGAAACCATCAACGTATTGAAGGATGCAGCAGCTACTGCTATTTATGGTGCCCAGGCATCGAATGGTGTAGTTGTCATCACGACCAAGACCCCGGAAGCAGGTAGAATAAATGTTTCCTACAACGGTTTTTTACAAACCAAAGAATTAGCTGGAGACAGACGATATGAAGTTTTGTCTCCTTACGAATTTGTACTTGCCAATTACGAATATGCCGCAGTCCAGTCAGAAGCAGCGCTGGAAAGGTTTGAGCGCTTCTTTGGGGTCTATGACGACCTGGAACTTTACCAGCAACGCCCGGGGACCGACTGGCAGGAAGAACTTTTCGGAGCTACCACTCTGTCACAATATCACAATATCTCAATTTCAGGAGGTACGGAGACCACTAAAATGAGCTTAAGTTTAACCAATAACAATGATGAGGGAATCCTTCTAAATTCAGGATTCCAAAGGAATGCCATCAACTTCAAGCTTATACAAAAACTATCTAATCGACTTAGCTTCGATGCCTCTGCCAGAATTACCAATACGGTGGTAGACGGAGCCGGGACGTCCGGAAGTTCACAGCTGACGATCAAGGATGCCGTGCAGACTCGCCCCGTTAACGGTATTGCTGACGAATTGGATATTGACCTGAATACCGTTGATCCCAACGATGATTTTCAGGCCTTCATCCGCGGTTTAGTAAGCCCAACGGAATTAGCCGAGCAAGATTGGAGGAAAAGAACCACCAACGACTATATCATCAATGCAGCCTTGAATTGGAACATCATTGATGACCTGAATGTAAAGAGTACCTTTACGACTTCCAAACGCTTTGATGAGAGCAAGCGTTTTTACGGTCCACTAACCGGCGAATCTTTCAACAATGGTAGTAGTTTACCTTTGGGGCAGGTCTCTAATAACGAAAGAGACTCCTACAGATGGTTGAATACCATTTCTTATAATTATGCACCTAGCCAGAATTTGAAGGCAGATGTCATTGCCGGTCATGAGATCTATTCTAATGGCGGTACCAACAGCTTTTACCGGGCCAAGGAATTCCGTGAAAGTATCACTCCGGAAGAACTATTTGCCAATATGGCCTTTGGTACACTGGATCGCCTGGAAACCTCGGATCTTACCAACTCGAACCGGATCTCCTTCTTTGGACGGGCAAATATTCAGTTAAACAATAAATACCTGATCACAGGTACGATCCGCTCCGATGCTTCTTCCAGATTTGGTGCAGGTAACCGGGTGGGTATCTTCCCCGCAATTGCCTTAGGATGGAAAATCTCCGAAGAAGACTTCCTGCTGAATTCCCGGATGATCGATGAATTAAAACTGAGAATCAGTTATGGAGAAACCGGAAACGACCGCATCGATGCGACCGCCACGCAGTTCCTGTTTGAAGGAGCTACCAACCGTGGTCCTGGATGGGGGAATATTTTCAATCCATATTATAACCCTAGTGAAAGTACCTTGTACAATCCAGATCTGGTATGGGAAACCACCATTAACCGGAACGTTGGTTTAGACTTCTCTTTCTACAGCGGAAGAGTAGTTGGTAGCTTTGATCTTTATAAGAACACCACTAATGACTTACTTTTACAGTCGGCTATTCCGTCCAACACTGGATTTTCAACACAATGGAATAACATTGGTAGTACTTCCAACCAAGGGGTGGAACTTGGGCTTTCTGCGGTTGTTTTTGACAGGGGAGACTTTTCTTTGTCAGCCAACTTTAATATTGGCTTCAACAGTGCAAAAATTGAAGAGCTGGACGGCACCAACGAACGCTTTTTCCAATCTAACTGGGCCAGTACAGACTTAAGAGACAGAGATGACTATTATATCCAAGTCGGAGGAAAAGTCGGTGATATCTATGGCTATGTAACGGATGGTTATTATACTACCAGTGACTTTGCCGCGTATGACGAAAGTACCATGAGATAT
This sequence comes from Bacteroidia bacterium, assembly GCA_030430845.1. GTDB lineage: Bacteria > Bacteroidota > Bacteroidia > Chitinophagales > Saprospiraceae > JANQPA01. The sequence goes on from JAUIKE010000140.1 coordinate 14,490, forward strand.
GTCCTCAATGAAGGTGTTCCCGATGCCAGTGCAACGGTAGGTAATACGAATATCCGCCCAGGTTTTCTAAAATTAAAAGACCTGAATGGCGACGGAGTCATCAATAGTGAAGACAGACAAGTCATCGGTAATGCACTGCCAAAACACCAGGGTGGATTCGGGCTAGATGCCAGATGGAAAGGATTTGACATGAATGTATTCTTCAACTGGTCTTATGGAAATGACATTTACAATACCGGTAAGATCCAATACAACCAGTTTAGAAGGGTAAATTACGGAAACGTGCTGACGACCATGAGTATTGACAACAGATATTCCTATTTGGATGTAGACGGAAGTTATACCGGTACTCCAGGTGGTATTGTAACTGATTTGAACCAATTGGCACAGTTAAATGCCGGTAAGGAGATCTGGTCGCTTAGTTCTTTCGGTATTGCACAGGCCACTATTCATGACTGGGCCATTGAAGACGGCTCGTTCCTGCGTCTGAACAACCTTTCCATAGGTTATTCACTTCCTTCTTCATTGCTTCAGCAACTAGGACTGTCTCAGTTGAGAATTTATGTTACAGGTAATAACCTGAAGCTTTGGAGTAATTACTCAGGCTACGATCCGGAAGTAAGTACGACCAGAAGCTCTACTTATTCCGCCCTGACTCCAGGTGTAGACTACTCTTCTTTCCCAAGAAGCCGGTCCTATACTTTTGGAGTGAACGTAACTTTCTAAATTGAATAAAAACAAATTAAAATGAAAGCCAGAAATATTTTAATAGCACTCACGTTTATCATCCTGGCCGTTGGTTGTGAGGACTTTCTGGAACCAGACTCCATATCTACCTTCGACACGGATTACATTTATTCGAATGTAGATGATGCCAGAAAAGGGGTCAATGCCATTTATACGTCCTTCATGGTGGATGGGTTCCGTTCTCGTTTGTCCAATAACATGACGGGCAATACCGACATCGAACATTCAAGCGGCTGGACCAGCTCAGGGGATCGTTACCAGATCTGGAATCTGGACGCATTGTCCAGCAATGGTGACCTTCGCCAATTCTGGAATGCAGCATACTCTGCCATCAGAGATGCCAATATTGCCATTGAGGGTATTGAAGCCAGTGATGCACTAAATTCTACAGATGCTGCTACCTCGAATACGATGTATCATCTTTTAGGGGAAGCCTACACACTCAGAGCATATTGGTACAGTATGCTGACTTATTATTTTGGGGATGTTCCTAATGTAAGAGTGGCGCCAAAGGCGGGTAATGATTTCTTCCTGCCCAGAGAAGATCGCAATGTAGTTTTATCGCAGGTCATTCAGGATATGATCGACGTTGAGGACAAAATGATGTGGGCGGAGAACCTGCCAAACGGTATTGAGCAAGTAAACAGAGAGTATACTTTAGGATTGATCGCCCGAATTGCCTTACAAAGAGGAGGCTATTACCTCACTCCGGACATGCAGATGGTTCGTGAAAGCGATTACCTGGATTATTATCAGATAGCTAAAGATTATACGCAAAAGTTGATGAACCTTCACGATCGTCCGCTACCAAGGGACTTCCGTCAGGTGTTCCTCAATCAGTGTAAGTTCATCGCTCCTGTTAATGACGATATTTTATTTGAAGTGCCTTTTGCCATTGGTAATGGTGATGTGGGCTGGAACATTGGCATCCGTGTTGACGGTGGAGCCACCGCCCTGCACAGTTATGGTTCCGGAAGTAATTACATGGCTATGCCTCCAACCTATTACTTCTCGTTTGATACCACTGATTTGCGTAGGGATGTTACTTGTGGAATGTACAAGGTAGACACGGAATTCAAAGAAATTTTTATCGAAGGTCCAACGAATATTTCTCAGGGCAAGTGGAGTCGTTATTTTCTCGACAACCCTCCAGGACCTTCCACTGCTAAAGGTACCGGTATTAACTGGCCTATGTTGCGCTATTCTGATGTATTGCTGATGTTTGCTGAAGCAGAAAATGAATTGAACGGACCAACGGGTCCTGCACAAGATGCTTTACGCAGAGTACGTGAAAGAGCCTTCGACGAGGAATTATGGGGAGAAAAAGTAGATGCTTATATCGCTCAGGCAGCTGCCGGAAAGGAATCTTTCTTTGAGGCAATAGTGGATGAAAGAGCCTGGGAGTTCGGTGGTGAAATGATCCGTAAATATGAGTTGATCCGCTGGAACATCTATGCTGAAAAGGTAACGGAAACAGTGGAAAACCTTAAGAAGATGGCAGATGCTGCCTTTACCGGCAGTGGAGAATTTTCAGAACTACCGGATTATATGTACTGGAAGCGGGATCAAAGTGGCAAATTCACTATCCTGAATCCTAACAGAAAAATCGTAGCTCCACCTGACGATTCCTGGAACCAAGAGTCCTTCCTGCTAAGCTTGCATGATGATGTGAGAGGATATGACGAATGGATCACCCGAGATTGGGAAAATTATTACAACGGTCCCGTTCCTGGAGTGGTACGTTATATTTTCCCTATTCCGTCTGAAGCTATAGAAGCCAGTCAGGGTACTTTAACGAACGACGGATATATGTTTCAATGATATCAAATAATGTGGTATTGGATGAGCGCCAGGCCGCTCATCCAATACCGCAACATCAATTAAATAAAGGAAAATGATTAATTATAAATTTAAATATCGTCCCTTATTATTTGCATTGCTGGCGCTGCTCGTTATTGTCAGTTGTGATGATGAAGATGAGATGATGTTCGAAAGAACCCGGCTTTTCCGACCTGTACTGAACGAGCCGCTGATGGCCGAGGGCAATACCATCATTGTTAATATGGGGAATATCAAACAGGCCGTTTCTTATACTATTGAGGTAAGTAGGGATTCGTTTGCCACCATCGATTATTCCATCGACACGGACACCAACTACGTGGAAATCAATGCGACTACCCTTAACGGGGAAGAGTTGTTCTGGAATACGATCTACCAAGTAAGAGCCCTTGCTCATGCCGATGACCCCCTATACAATAGCGGAGTGGCGGATCTGGGAAATGTGCGAACGCAACGTTTTCCATCTATCCTTAATATCCCGGCAGAAAGTGATGTAATCGACGTAGCTGCCAGAGTTACCTGGATAAAGGCCGGTGCTGCGGTCACTTCCGTCAAAGTCTTCACCGCCGATGATCTCAAACTCACCAACCCGCTCAGTGAGCATCCGGTTTCTTCAGAAGAAGAAGCCGCCGGTGAAAAGATCGTTGAAGGACTGGATCCCATGACCGGCTATCAATTAGCCATCTATAGCGGAGCCACCCTTCGCGGCTGGGAGCAATACTTTACACTGGAAGCCGCCATTGACCGCAATGCTGAAAATGTGATCGACTTGTCGCAAACCGAAGATCCCGATGCAGTAGTCAACGCCATGGTAACCGCCAATGACGGAGATATCATCCTGCTTAAAAAAGGCGTCGTTTATAATCTTCCAAGTGAGTCTCTGGACCGTTCCATTACCATTCAGGGAGCTTACGGATTTGTAGAAGAACAAGCGGTGCTCTTTACGACCGGCAACTGGAACCTCGTGGAAGGCGCAGCCATTGATCACATCCGCTTCATCGATCTGGAACTGAGAGGAGAAGATCCCGGAGGAGACTATGTGTTCAACCCGAATAGAGGTGCATTAACGACCGTTAGAGAGCTGACCTTCGAGAACTGCTTTATCAATAGCTTTAGAGGGATTATCCGAGTCAGAGGAGAGGTGATGGTTGATGAATACAACCTCATCAATAGCATCATCCATAATATTGGTGGCTACGGTATTTTCACTGCCGATACCGATGGAGATAACAAAGCCTCCATTTCTAATATTACTTTCCGCGGAAGTACCTTCAGTAAAATAAATACCTTCATACAGTCCAGACAGAACAGTCAATCCATCATCATGGAAGATTGTACCTTTAATGAATTCACAACTACTGGAGGACGGTTTTTCCGCTACCGGGGTGGTGATGGCAAAAACAATGTCGTCAATGGCATTACGATTGCCAACTGCATCTTCGGTCACGGGTGGGATCAAAGCGAATCTGGCAACTATGACGTAAGAATGGTTGCAGAAGGACTGGGTGAAACGACCTTTAACCTGTCCAACAACTTTGGTACCGCTAATTTTGCCGCATCCTCTGGCTATGAACTAACGGGATTACCGGACGTGACCTATGCCGGCACTGCAGCCGACCTGTGGGTGGATCCTTATGACGGCCTCAATTTCTTCTTTAAAGATTCAGGCTTTACCGGACGTACTTCGGCTGGAGATCCTCGCTGGAGATCAGACTTTTAAGAAAAGCAAATATAGAATTGATTGAATAAAAGAAACAGGAGCTATCCCTAAATATTGGGATAACTCCTGTTTCTAATTCATGGAATAGCTTACCATAGCCATTTAAGCCACCCTAAAAACAGCATAATGAAAAGCATCAAAATAATTGCAGTATTAATCCTTGGGCTAATTGCTTTCAATAAATTAAATGCTCAACAAAATGATGTGCAATCAAACGACCCCAAGTTTTCTATTGAAAATTGCGTTAACAGTTTCGATCCGGGAAAAATAGACTCGACCAAAGTGGGATATCAATATTGGTTTGTTGATAAAAATTTCCTGGATGGAAGAACCTTAAAAATGAGTGTGGTGGCTCCTCACAAAGCGACGCACGCCCCTCATAGTCATCCCGAAGATGAATTCTTTTTTGTTTTAGAAGGAACCGCTGAATTTTATTTAAACGGTGAAACCACTACCGGCACTCCATATACCAGTTTTTATTGCCCTTCCAATTCCCTTCACGGAATCCGAAATATTGGGGATACAGAATTGAAATATCTTGTAATTAAAAAATACCCGGTAGCCGATAATAAGTAGAATTACATCGTTGCTTCCACTTGAAATAGAGCCAGTCCATTTTTTTTATTATTTTAAAAAAAATTGAAGCACCTCAAATATCATGGACCCAATAATCATCATCCTGATTGGAACAGCAGTGGTTTTGTTCTGCATCATTGTCTTGAAGTTACACGCTGCCATTTCTCTTCTTTTAGCGGCTCTGTTCACGGCTTTACTCACTCCTCCTGAATTAATCATCGCTTATGCGACGCATTCCGGCATGTCAGAATCCCAGGCGCTGGCCTTTTCTCAGGTTTCGGTCGGCAAACGCCTGGCCACCGCTTTTGGCAACACCAGTGGAAAGATCGGAATTTTGATTGCCCTGGCTTCCGTCATCGGTACGGCCCTGATGCGTAGCGGAGGAGCCGAGCGCATCATACGAGGACTGCTTGGTTTATTCGGTAAAAAAAATACCGGAGTCGCTTTATTGTCGGGAAGTTTCACCCTAGCGATTCCGGTATTTTTTGATACCGTATTTTACTTAATGATTCCGCTGGTCAAATCGGCCAGCGTTCGCAATCCTCGAAAATTTGGTCTCTACCTGATGGCCATCATTGCCGGCGGGGTCATGGCCCATTCTCTGATTCCTCCCACGCCAGGTCCGCTCTTCGTCGCAGAAGAAATCGGCATCGACCTGGGGGCCATGATCATTGGAGGTTTGGTGGTTGGTGCCATTACGGTTACGGCAGGTTATTTGTATGCCTTATGGGCCAACAGAAGATGGGACCTTCCCATGCGTGACACGCCAGATATCAGCATTGAAGATCTGAAGCAATTTTCGGAAAAAGAAAACCGGGAACTGCCCAATATCTGGTTATCTCTTTTACCCATTATTTTACCCATCCTTTTAATCACAGGAAACACCTTTTCCAATATGCTGATGGAAGGGAACATCGTCAACATTCTCTCGACGCTTGGCGATGCCAACATCGCCCTGTTCATATCCGCCATCATTGCTATGATCCTGCTTTGGCGACAAATAAAGGACACCAAAGCCTTCAAAAAATACCTGACCGAAGCGCTTACCAGTGCCGGTATGATTATCCTGATCACTTCCGCAGGAGGGGCGTTCGGTCAAATGTTACAGCAAACCGGTATTGGAATTAAAGTCGGCGAAATGGCTGCCAATTATCAAATGGCCCTTTTACCACTGGCTTTTATCATCACCGCCGTCGTACGCTCTGCTCAAGGTTCTGCGACTGTCGCCATGGTTACGGCCATTGGGGTGCTAAGCGGTGTGGTAACCATGGGGCTTAAGTTTCATCCGGTTTACATCGCCCTGGCTATCGGCTGCGGCTCCAAAATATTCGCCTGGATGAACGACAGTGCTTTCTGGATCATCACCAAAATGAGCGGCATGGAAATCGAAGAAACGATCAAGCATTTTTCTTATTTGCTGATGGTGATGGCACTGGCTGGTTTGGCGGCAGTGATGGTACTTTCGGCGGTGTTTCCTTTTGCATAAGTCATATGAAAAAAACAAATTTTCTTATAAAAACAGCGGAAACCGATAATGTCGCTATCGTTACCAGTATAGAAGGCATTCAGGAAGGCAGCATGCTGGAAGACGCACTTATCTCAAAGGAGTTTATCCCTATGGGACATAAAATTGCTTTAAATGAGCTTCCAAAGAATTCTCCCATCATCCGCTATGGCCAGATCATAGGCTATGCTGCCCAACACATTCAGCCGGGCGAATGGGTGCATGAAGGAAAAATGAGCTTGCCCCGTCCTCCCGAATTGAAGGATATTCCATTTAGCTCCAAGCTTACTGCTGAAACACCTCCTCTCGAAGGCTACACCTTCCAGGGTTACCGAAACCCAGACGGCAGCGTGGGCACCAAAAATGTGCTGGGTATCTCTACCAGCGTTCAGTGTGTGGCAGGGCTCACTCAGTATGTAGTAAAAAAAATAAAAGAGGAACTACTCCCCTCCTACCCCAATGTAGATGATGTGGTCGCCCTCAATCATACCTACGGATGCGGGGTGGCCATCGATGCTCCTGCCGCTATGGTTCCTATCAAAACCATCCAGAATATTGCCGCCAACCCGAATTTTGGAGGAGAGGTCATGGTCATAGGATTGGGGTGTGAAAAACTAAGACCGGAGAGAATAATGGAGCCCCATCCGAAAAAACAGCCGGAAAAATCCTCCATCCTTTATATGCAGGACCCCGCTTTCCAGGGCTTTCAGCAAATGGTCGACGCCAGCCTGGAGCTAGCCAAACAACACCTGCAAAGGCTCAATGAACGAAAGCGGGAAACCTGCCCGGCTTCCGAACTGGTAGTAGGCATGCAATGCGGTGGAAGTGACGCTTTTTCCGGCCTCACCGCCAATCCAGCAGCCGGCTTTGCTGCCGACCTGATCGTGCGGGCCGGCGGTAGAGTTATGTTTTCGGAAGTAACAGAAGTCAGAGATGCCATCCACCTCCTGGTCCCGCGTGCAAGCGATGCATCGGTGGCACAGGCCCTGATTGATGAAATGAAGTGGTATGATGATTATCTTTTGCATGGCGAGGCAGACCGCAGTGCCAACACGACTCCAGGTAATAAAAAAGGAGGGCTGAGTACCATCGTAGAAAAAGCCCTGGGCTCCATTGCCAAATCCGGTACAAGCCCGATTGTGGATGTATTAAGTCCGGGCGAAAAAATCAGGAAAAAAGGCCTGAGCTTCGCGGCCACTCCGGCCGGTGATTTCGTCTGCGGCACCTTACAATTAGCTGCCGGTATGAACGTTCACCTGTTCATGACCGGCCGGGGTACGCCTTACGGTTTATCCATGGTGCCCGTCATAAAAATTAGTTCAAATACCTCCTTAAGCCAACGGTGGTTTGACCTCATCGACCTGGATGCCGGTCAGATAGCTAGTGGTGACAAAACAGTGGAAGAAATGGGCTGGGAATTATTTCATCTGATCTTGGAGGTAGCTAGTGGCAGGAAAAAAGTGGCGGCGGATGTTTTGGGTATTCATAATGATTTGGTATTATTTAATCCGGGACCTTTGACATAGGCGAAGGGTGAAGGGCGAAGGGCGAAGGGCGATGTATAACGCAAGAACTGGTAAGCTTTACACATTTTGAAAAACGAAAAGCTTTTTTCACAACATCTTTAAAAACCCAGAGAAGCACTCAAAAAATATTAAAATGACTATAGAAAAAGTAAAAAAAGCCCTCAGCGACGGCTTGTTATCCTTTCCCATCACCGACATGGACGAACAAGGACACTTTCTCGAATCGACCTATATCGAAAGACTAAAGTGGTTCTTGGAGCATGACATATCCGCTGTTTTTGTGGCAGGAGGAACCGGCGAATTCTTTTCCTTATCCAGGCAGGAATACCAGCAAATCATCAACACGGCCGTTCAGACTATTGATCAGCAGGCGCCAGTGATTTCCAGTTTGGGGCGTAGTATTCCGGAAGCTATAGAGTATGCGCAAATGGCAGAAGAAGCAGGTATTGACGGTCTTTTGCTAATGCCCCCCTATCTGACCGGCTGCCCTCCGGAGGGTGTCATAGCTTACGCTAAAACCATCATTAACAGCACCAGCTTACCCGTTATTTATTACAACCGGGCCAACGGCATCTTATCCGCCGAGCACATCAAAGAGCTGGCTGCCGCCTGCCCGAACCTGATCGGATTGAAAGACGGCACCGGGAATATGCAGAACCTGAATGATACAATAAAAACCGTGGGCGATCGATTGGTGTACATCGGAGGGGTGCCCACTGCAGAAATCATTTCGGAAGCCTATTTGTCCATTGGGGTCAACACCTATTCTTCTGCTGTCTTTAATTTTGTGCCGGAGCTGGCTTTGCGGTATTACAAAGCTTTACGGGCAGGCGATCAGGAAACGGTTCGGCAAATTATCAATGACTTTTTCATCCCCTTTGTTCGATTGAGAAGTAAAAAAGCAGGCTATGCCGTGAGCCTGATCAAGGCCGGGGCTCAACTGATCGGAAAAAGTGCAGGCGATGTAAGGCCTCCTCTTGTCATGCCGAATGAAAATGAAAGAATGGTATTGAAGGAGTTAATTGAAGGTTCAAAGAATTATTAAATAAGCAGTTGTTTTGCCCGGATGGGCAAAACAACTGCTTATTGACTCAATCTTGCTCTGCCAGCTCTGTAGTAACAAACTCTTTCGGGCTCATACCAAATTCCTTCTTAAATGCTCGGCTGAAGGAATTAGGCAAATCATATCCGACCTTGTAGGCGATCTCTGAAATGGAGAGTTTATTTTGTAATAACAAGTCCTTAGCCCGTTTGAGGCGGAAGGATTTGAGCAGATCTATAGGTTTTTTACCTGTCAGTTGTTTGACCTTCCGGATAAAATGCATGTGAGAAAGATGCACCATCTTACACATTTGATTGACGTTAAAGTCAGTATCCTCCAGATGCTCTTCCATGATGTCTACTATTTTCTGAAGTAGCTCTTCGTCCGGAGAGGTAAGCTCCACTTTTTCAGGGGAGAGCATAAAATCGCGGTTAAAGGCCGTGCGAAGTGTTTCTCTCTGGTGGAGCAAATTCTCAATGCGAGCTTTCAGCAGGTCGGGATTAAAAGGCTTGGTTACATATGAATCAGCCCCTCCTTCATAACCTTTGATGCGGCTTTCTTCCAGGATTTTGGCAGTAAGCAAAATAACCGGAATGTGGCTAGTAGCAATATTCGATTTTATTTTTTTACAAAAAGTCAGACCGTCCATTTCCGGCATCATTACATCGCTGATGATTAGATCGATGTTGTGATCACTGGCTTTTTTCAAACCTTCCT
>JAUIKE010000359.1 GCA_030430845.1 Bacteroidia bacterium
ATTGTCTGTATTATCATTTTTTTGCTGTTTGGCTTTAAGCTTACGATTTTTATATTAAGCTGCCAAACAGCTTTTTTTATATTACGTTTTTTTATCTTGATGCCTATGCGCAAGGCGGCTGGTTAAAGCTAGGCTCAAAGTCGCATAGCGGCGAAAGCTCCATAAGCTCGGGTGCAAACCCGAGCTAAAAAAAGCTGATAAATAAAAAGCTGCAGCCATACGGCCCGTCTGGGCGCAGCGGTACTTCCCTCTGTGTACGTCAGTACAAAACATGTTTTCAATAACTTAAACCCACAACAATGAAACAAATCATGCTCATTTTTTCTGTCCTGGTTTTATGTAGTGTTTTTCACCAGACACAGGCTCAGGTCTATAGTCCCCAACTAAACGGCCATTTCGGCAACCGGATCATCTACTACCCTTACGGTTATTACCAAGGAGCAGTAGCGAACGGCATTGCCCATGGACGCGGAACCTTTTATTTTAGAGACGGCTCCTTTTATCACGGTAATTTTGCCAATGGTTGGTGGGATGGCCAAGGCGTCCTGGTCTCTCCCTACCATGGTTACTTAGCCGGCTGCTGGAGGCAGGGTCAATACAATGGTAATTGTAGCAGCAGCTATAATGATGATTACAAAGTAGAGCGGGTCATCCGGGATGTTCAAAGTGATTTTCCAGATAATCAGGCTTATACTTCCGTTTCTCCGGAAGGCTATAATGTAAAAAGGATTGACCCCGACACGAAGATGGGAAGAACCCTTCTGGGAAGATATAAATCGAACTAAAAATAGCGTAAGAACGAAAAAAAACAAAAACAATCATTCCTCAGCCCTCCTTGGTGCCGGGGAATTGCCCCAAAACCCGTAGATTATTAACCTATACTCTAAACCCCAAAATTTTATGCTATGAGACAGGTTTTAACCATATTGTTACTCCTTGGGTGTCATACATTCAGCAGCTTCGCTCAAACCACTGACCCCAACACCACACTTTTACTCCATTTGAATTTTGACGAAAACATCAGCGGCCATTCGGACCAAACGCCCACTGCTTTTAACAACATTACTTATCAGCAAGGGATCAACAAGCAGGCCGCTTTCCTGGGAGAAAACAGCTTTATTGAATACTCCGCAGCCGATCACATCGATGCCCAATCGGGTACGCTGGAATTTTGGGTTAAGCCATCCTGGGATACCGATACGGAAGATTCCTATGTACTCGAATTCGGTGGTTGCGGCGGCATCCTGATCTTCCGGAATTTTAGAGGCTTCCGAACCATTTTCAACCGATTCGCCTGCGATGGATTGCCCGAACTGGGTACCGATCACAGCATTCAAGACTGGTCGTCCGATCAGTGGCACTTCGTGACGGTCACCTGGCAGGAAGGACTGATCCAATATTATGTGAACGGAGAGTTGAAGGCTTCCAGGAGCTTCGATTTCGAACTACCCTCTATCAATGCCCCGACTTTCCGCATCGGTGCTGCTAACCGAGCCATCCACGCGGCCCTGGATGAATTTAAGATCTATGGTGCGCCCAAAACGGCCGAACAAATTGCCTACACTTATGTGGAGGGGCAGGAATTTCAATCCATTAAAACCATAAAAAAAGAAATTACCAGGCAGGGGGATATTTTTGTAGCTTTTGACACACTCCAATTGCTGGAAAGCTGGTGGGAAAAAATTTATTTGGAAGGCCAGTCTGCTGAGGGCAATAAAGACATTCCGTTTAATGCACTTAACTGGACCCTGTCCGATCCGGATGTTGCCAGAATCGTTCAAATTAACGGCGAATCCAGAATCAAAGCCCTACAGGCCGGGCTCAGCCAGATTACCGGCACCAATGAAAGTGATACGGTACGGTTTGTCGTAAAGGTTAATGCCCCTGTACGCCCCGTCGAATTTGAACCAGTAGACCCCTACCTGGCTGAAACAGAGCCCTGCGTATTAAAAGAAGTGCCCGTGGTCATCATTCGCTATATGCCTACGCTGGACGGGCAACACCTGGATCCAGAAAACGGCGGAGACATCAACTGGCCCATGCCCCTTGATCAGCTGCGGGATCGAATCCACACCTTCGATCGCAGGGTAAAGTTTATGCTGACAGAAGGAAGCAAATATCACGGATACAAAGATCCAGATGCGATCCCTTATATGGGATATAAAGTGGTCGATATCATCAATGTGTATGAACCCTTGCCAAAAGGCAAAGCCAGCGGAAATTTCACAAATGCTTATTTCCCGGACTACTACCAAATTGTAGACCGCTTTAATGGCGAAGATTATGTCAACAATCAAGGCGTTAAAGAGTTTTGGCTGTGGGGATGGCATAATGACGACATTGTTCCAGCTGAGTCCAATATGTCGAGCCCGACCACCGGGGATGTATCCAACAGCTTCCGCTTTCAGGATGACCTCCCTGTTTATGACCATACCTATGTTTTGTATAACTACAACTTCGGCAGAACTCAAAATCAGGCTGTACATAATCATGGGCATCAGATTGAAGCCCAGTTAGGCCACGTGAATCTGAAACAAGACAATAACCTGGCCCTGTTTTGGGGAAAATTCGTAGGCTCTAAACACGATCCTGATCTCGATTGCTCCAATCCGGCTTATGGCTGCAGCGAGACCAGTTTTTTGAGGAAAGGGCGCGCCGGCTGGACCCATATGCCTCCAAATACCACTGAGCATTATGATTATAATAATGACAGTTTGTTCTTATCGGACATTGAAAACTGGAAACCTGATGAGTCCGGTGAGAAAAAACAAGTGAATGCAGATACCTGGGGATCGATCCAATACAACTGGCCGGATGAGAACCAGAATGCCATCCCCGACCGAACGGAAGGACAATGGTACATCTACTGGATGCAGAATATTCCAGGTTTCCAAAACAACATCCCTTATGGTGAGCACGAGATAAGTAACTGGTGGCGTTTTTTGGGGGATTGGGACAACAGCATCCAGGCCGATCAGGGACTGTATGGAATAGCCGACAGCTTCCAACTCCCTGAATTGGAAACCGAACTGAATGCCATCACCTGTGCTGGAATGGATGATGGAAGTATTCTTCTAACTGCCCAAAACGGAATAGAAAATTTCACCTACTCCTGGAAGCATGGCGAAAAAGGGAATCACATTTCCATGCTGGCCTCCGGCCCCTATTCAGTCACTGTCTCCAATAGCGAATATGCTTGTCTGAGTATTCATGACTACTTCATCGAGGAGCCGGATTCTCTTCAGATGGAATTACACATCCTGGATTCTATCCAATGTCATGGAGAACAAAGCGGCCTGGTGAATATCACCTCTAATGGTGGCAATGGAAAACATCACTTTAAGTGGGCATCAGGTGATACAAGCCGCTTATCGCCCTTTCTTTTTGCCGGCATCCATACCGTAACGCTAACAGATGATAACGATTGTGCGCTTGTTGGAACAATAGACCTGAAGCAGCCGCCTGCATTGAGCTTGAGCATCGTGTCAACTCCTGAGGTGATGATGAACAGCGACGGGACGGCCAAAGTGGAAGTACAAGGCGGTATACCTCCTTATGTCTATTCATGGAATGATCCGGGCCACCAAACTACACCAGCGGCTAACGAGCTTGCCTCCGGTGAATACAGGATCCAGATCACTGATCAAAACGGATGTACCGAATTCGGTTTTGTGGTGGTGAACAGAGAAAGCATCTTGGAAAAACTTCGCCCTCTGGAGGTGGTCGCATATCCCAATCCTGCATCTAATGTTATACTGATCGATGCAAATTTGGAACCGACTACTACTTCTACCCTTACCATTTCGGATTTGAATGGGAAAAACCTGTTTTTTAGGAAATATGAGTTCCAAGAGTCCTTACGGGAAATTGTGGAGGTAAAAAACTGGCCTCCAGGGGTGTATTGGGTAAGATTACTTTCGGTCGAGAGGAATGCTAGCAGGAAAATTATTGTTCATTAACTTACCGGACAGCAAACTTCAGTTTGCCAGGAGGGTAAACTTCAGTTTGCCAGGAGGGTAAACTTCAGTTTGCCAGGAGGGTAAACTTCAGTTTGCCAGGAGGGTAAACTTCAGTTTGCCTAGATAATACAATTTTTAATTATGAAAGCAAGCAAACTGAAGTCTGCTATCCTGGCAAGCTGATTGGCGTTCATTTTTAAACCGCCGAATTTAAGCAAGCTGAAGCTCGCTGTCCTGGGGGTTGTGTAAAAACTCGTTCCTCGTTTTTACCCACCCCCGAAAATTTTGTTTAGGAGGTTGTTTTAAGAAAAAAACGAAGTTTTTTTC
>JAUIKE010000360.1 GCA_030430845.1 Bacteroidia bacterium
TCGTCCCCAAAGAACAATGGGATGCTAGTGAAGCTCGCAATTTGGTGGAGATCCTTCAGCGTGGGGGCTTAGAAGCGCATGAAGCGACGGCGGCCTTCTCAGTGGATGGAAAAGAATACCAGGCCGGTTCCATTATTTTTTACGGTGCGCAGGCCTTCCGGCCCTACCTGGTGGATTTAATGGAGGAACAAGATTATCCCGATCAGTATCGCTACCCTGGCGGCCCTCCCCGGCCTCCTTATGACCTGGCCGGCTGGACGCTTCCCATGCAAATGGGCGTGCAGGTAGATCGCATTGATACGAGCTTTGAGGCATCCACAAAAGAACTGAAGTCCATCCTTACAGTGGAAAAAGGAAATATGGAAGGAAGTGGAAAAGCAGGCTTTGTATTCAGCAACAAGGAAAATGCAGCTTATACGGCGGTTAATGAATTGCTAAAGGCTGGGTTTTCCGTAAATATTATCCACGATACGCTGGAAGTAGGCGGGATGAAAATGGAGCCTGGTCTTTTTTGGGTAGAGGGGAAAAATGTGCAAGCTACGCTGGAAAAAATGAGTGCTTCCAAAGGAATAGATTTCGTGGGGCTGGATAAAAAACCAAAAGTAAAAACACAAACGCTCCATAAGGTTAAGCTAGGCATGTACAAAAGCTGGGTGGCCAATATGGACGAAGGCTGGAGCCGTTGGATGTTTGAACAGCATTCTTTTGATCTGGATACCTTGCACGATAAAGACGTTCTTTCCAGAGACCTGTCTCAATACGATGCCATTGTGATCCCTGATCAGTCAGGCACCAGAATAATGAATGGGCACAGTAAAGGGACTATGCCCGAACAATACGTCGGAGGTCTGGGCATTGATGGTGTGGCCAAGCTATCTGATTATGTGAAAAACGGAGGCACACTCATCACTTTTGATGAAGCCAGTGATTTTGCCATTGAGCAATTCGGGCTTCCCGTCAGAAATGCTACTAGTCGTTTGTCCAGTAATCAATTCTTCATTCCCGGCTCCCTGATACGGGCCAAGGTGGATAAAAAGCACCCTATGACTTTTGGGGTACAGCCGGAAGTGGCGGCCTCTTATTCGCAAAGTCGGGCCTTCGACATTGTGAAACCGTCTTACCGGGGTGAAGGAGGGGAAGAAAAAATTGAAAAAGCACCCGATCCGGAGGTGGATGTCATCGTAAAGTTTGCCGAAAAAGACCTGCTCATGAGCGGTTGGGCGATGGGAGAGGAGCGCTATCTGAAAAACAAGGCGGCCATGTTAGATGTGAAATACGAAAAGGGCAATATCGTGCTGTTCAGCTTCCGACCTCAATTCAGAGGGCAACCTCGCGGTACTTATAAATTAATTTTTAACGCCATTTTCCAAGGAGCGGCAGAATAGATAAGAGATAGGCGGTGAAGGAAAAATGAAGTTCTTCCTTCATCGCTCTAAAAAACAATTAAACAAATAAGACAATGAAGCTATTTACGATGATTTGTTTGTTCCTGGCCTTCGCTACGATAAACTTACAGGCACAGGAACTTGAAAAAGCAGAAATCGACCCAAAATACAAACAAGAGGTCGAACAAATACTGAAAAACCCGAAGGTCAAAAACGCCATGGGTTTTATAAAAGCGAATGACAATGTCACCGTTCAGGATAACATTACATTAAACGAAATTCCGGCTCCTCCTTTTGGAGAGGATGATCGTTCTCTGGCCTTTGCAGAAATGATGAAAAAGCTGGGCGTTGATTCTATTTGGATTGATGAGGAAGGCAATGCACTGGCGCTTCGCAAAGGCACCAAACGAGACCGTACCGTGGTACTGGATGCGCACTTAGATACCGTTTTTCCCGAAGGGACGGATGTAAAGGTTCGGGTGAATAAAGACACGCTCTTCGCACCAGGGATAGGGGATGATACCAGAGGCCTGTCCATGGTATTGGCTGTACTCAGAACCTTGAACGCTTATAAAATTAAAACGGAAGCAGACGTGCTTTTTGTCGGCACCGTCGGTGAAGAAGGCCTGGGAGACTTGCGCGGGGTGAAGTACCTATTCAGCGAAGACGGCCCCAAAATTGATTCCTGGATCTCTATTGATGGAGGGGAATTGGGCCGTGTGAATAATAAAGGATTAGGTTCCTTAAGATACCGGGTGGTGTACAAAGGCCCGGGCGGACACTCCTGGGGCGCCTTCGGCCTGGCCAACCCGCATCATGCGGCGGCGGCCGGTATTCGCCACTTCGTAGAAGCCGCGGATAAATTCACCTCTTATGGAGCGCGTACGAGCTATAATGTTGGGCGAATGGGGGGTGGAACTTCCGTGAACTCGATTCCCTTCAGTTCCTGGATGGAGATCGATATGCGCTCGCACAGTCCGGCCCGACTAGATTCCATCGCTAATATCATGAAAGAAGCCATGCAGAAAGGCCTGGAAGAGCAGAATGAAATCCGTCGTCGCGGACGTCCGCTCCAGCTCGAAATCGAGGAGATCGGTAACCGTCCGTCAGGCGAGTTATCTGCGGATCTGCCTCTCATCCAAAGAGCAATGGCCGTTTCTGAATATTTCGGCGTAGAGCCTCGTCTGACCCGTGGCTCCACCAATGCTAACATCCCAATCTCAAAAGGCATTCCTGCCGTAACAATCGGCCGCGGAGGCACCGGAGGCTGGGGGCATTCCTTGCTGGAGTATTGGGTGAATCAGGAAGGCTATAAGGGGGTACAGAATGCTTTGTTGATATTGTTGGCGGAGAGTGGACTTTCCGACTAAAAAAGTAAGGGGTTGTGTAAAAACTCGTTCCTCGTTTTTACCCACCTCCAAAAAATATATTATTGGTTGTGTGAAAAGGCCGAAGGACTTTTTACACAACCCCTTACCGATGTTTCATCCTTCTGGGACTCTTGTACATAATACAATTTGACGGTTTGGGTTTATCATCGAATACCGTATCATAGCTTTTGTAATACCTATTATTGCTTTTAGCATAAAGCCATTTCCCCACTTTTATCGGTTCAAAAAAATATTTCGGAACAATTGTTGATTTGAAAGTCTCTGGATCAACTGATTGAATGTAGGTTACTTCAGGAATGCTAGGGATAAAAAACTTTCCTTGAATTATGGTATCTAAGTTTTTATAATTAAGGGACAGCGTGTCATCACTCAGACTGAATAAAAAAGAATGACTGCCAATGCTCTTTTTTATTTTTTCATTTTGACTAATACAAATTGAAAAATTCAAGGAATCATCTTTGACAGGCAAGCCTAAAGGATAATTTTCACCACTGTTTTCATTTGAAAATAAAACTAAAATTTCATTTTGTGGGTAACAAATATTAAGTGCTGCGATTGTGAAAATTAAGAATACAAATAATTTTTTCATTTAATTCAAGTGCGTTTTTTGACTTCTTCCAGGTGTCCAGGACCTCTTTTCCCCGAACTGATATCAATGACTCTTACCTCTATTTTTTCTTCATTGATCACATAGATGATCCGATAACGCCATTTCAATATCCTGCGATACAACGTCTTTTCATCACTAATCTCTTTGACCAGGCTATGCCGTTGAGGCATTCTAGCCAGGCTTTCAATGGCTTCGAGGATGCCATTTCTAACATTTTCAGCTGTTGTGTAAGAGACTTCTTCTTCTAGGTATTCAACGATATTTTTTAGCCCTTGGCGAGCTTCCATGGTAACGACTATTTTGTATTCTTCAGCCATGTCTCCGATTCTTTTCTCAGTTCTTCTATGGTGATGTACTCTCCTCGTTCTACCGCTGCTATTCGCCTCTGGAACTCTTCTTTGGCCTGACTGGCATACATGGGAGTACCATCAACATCATAACCGATGATCGGATCTTCTTCCTGTTCATTAGTATAAGTAGTCAACATGGCATGAACTACTTTAAGAAAGCCTTCATCTACCTGATCCAGATACTTGTCGATCTCTTGACGGATTTGTTCTATACTTGTTGTCATAGTGATTGATTGTCTTATAAAGTTAACTATTTTTTGAGTCAATTAGTTTCTTTCCAGGGCCTGGCCTTTACATTTCATTACTTTTCTCCAAGAAGATATTTTTACATAAACTCGCCCACTTACTTTTTTTCCCTTCCAAACACTTCCCTTCAGAAGCGGATAAGAGCATGTTTAAAAATTTGCAGGTATATAATAAAAGGGAATCAGTTATTAAACTTGTAGTGGACCAACACAACAAGTTTTATGCAAACTCAATATGAGCGGCTAACCGATTCCCAATGGGAAAA
>JAUIKE010000141.1 GCA_030430845.1 Bacteroidia bacterium
ATTTGAAGCACCGGAAAGTATCAGAAGAAGAACCCGTGCATACCGTTTTTGGCCCTAACCACAGTTTTTTGGAAAAAGATGCCGAACCCATGCCCATAAATGAACCACAATTAGTTTCTCTGGGCTTATACAGTACTTCAGCTCTGATCAAAAAAGGCCACAGCTTGCGGATTGCCATAGGCGGGGCAGATCAGGCTTCCTTTGAGCGCGTACCTAAGGAAGGCCCGGCCCCGAATTGGACTATTTACCGAACAGCGGAGATGCCGTCGAGGGTGAGCGTGCCGCTACAACCCTATAAATAAATTTCCCTATTTTATTGAAAACCTATATCGCATGAAAAAAACAGCTATTCAACTAATCAACACACCTCTATTCTTTCTGGCTATTTTGATTTTTTCGTCCCTCCTAATGCTAACTACGGGCTGCTCACCAGGCCATCCGGATCTATTTAGTATTTCCTATCCGGCCTCCCTGTCCGACAGCCCGATCAACGGTCGTATGATCCTGCTCATTTCCAATGACGACAGTACCGAACCCCGCTTCCAGATCTCCAACGGCCCCGAAACACAGCTGATATTCGGCATCGATGTGCTGGATTTTAAAGCAGGTGACCAGGCCTTATTTAATGCCGATGTACCTGGCTATCCGCTCAAAAGTTTGAGTGACATTCCTGCCGGCGAGTATACGGTACAAGCCGTGCTGTACAAATACGAAACTTACAATCGCTCGGACGGAGAAACGCTCCTGCTGCCGCCTATGGATAAAGGCGAAGGCATCCAATGGAACCGAACCCCCGGTAATCTGATCAGCAAACCACAAAAAATAAACTTTGATCCAAATAAAAATAATACGATCTCCATTCAGCTGGAAGAAGAAATTCCACCCATTCCTGAACCGGAAGACAGCAAATACATCAAGCACATCAAAATGAAAAGCGATCTGCTGTCAGAATTCTGGGGGCGCGACGTCTACCTGGGGGCACACATTCTTTTACCCGAGGGTTTTGATGAGCATCCGGAGGCCCGCTACCCGCTGGCCGTTTTTCATGGTCATTACCCCCACGACTTCGGCGGCTTCCGCACCACGCCGCCTGATACGACCGAGCCCTGCGTTTACAGTGCCCGCTTCGATGTGGATTGTTATAACCGGGTAGTACAGCAGGAGGCCTACGATTTTTACCAAAAATGGACCAGCGAGGATTTTCCGCGTATGCTTATCATCGAAATTCAACATCCGATTCCCTTTTTCGACGACTCCTATGCCGTCAACTCGGTCAACACAGGCCCCTACGGCGATGCCATAACTTATGAGCTAATCCCCTACATCGAGCAGCAATTCAGGGGAATAGGGGAGGGCTGGGCCCGATTCCTTTACGGCGGCTCTACAGGTGGCTGGATCGCCCTGGCCAACCAGGTATTTTATCCGGATGAATACAATGGTTGCTTTGCTGCTTGTCCGGACCCTATCGATTTCAGGGCCTATACCTTATTGAATTTGTTTGAAGATGAAAATGCCTATTACGTCAAAAGTCACTGGAAGAAAGCGGAGATCCCGCGCAGCCGAACCACCGAGGGCTATGTGACGACCACGCTGCGCGATGTCCAGCAAAAAGAGCAGGTCATCGGTACTAAGGGGCGCTCCTGTGGGCAGCGGGATGTATGGTTAACCGTTTTTGGTCCGAAAGGGGAGGATGGCTACCCTAAGCATGCCTGGGATAAGGAAACCGGCGAGATCGACAAGGAAGTGGTACAATATATGATCGAAAACTATGACTTGCGATACATCATGGAGCGAGACTGGGCGACGCTTGGCCCTAAACTTCAAGGTAAGATCAACATCTACATGGGAGACATGGACAACTCCTACCTCAACAATGCTACCAAATTGATGGAAGACTTTCTCGAAAAAACAACAGATCCTTACTACGATGGGGAAGTTGACTTTGGCGACGGTTTTGGACATTGCTGGAACGGCGATCATGATAACCCCAATCACTTGACCCGCCTAAGATACAATTGGATGTATGTACCTAAAATGCTTAAGAGAATGGAAGAAAGTGCTCCGGCCGGAGCTGATCTGACGAGTTGGAGGTACTAGGACGCTTCCAAGTAATTGTTACATTTTACCCTAAAATGACAATTCTTTTTTCCTGGACAAATGTGCCAAATCCAGAGTTTCAGGCTATTCCAATAGATAAAAAAAAAGTGTGACCAAAATCACAGCAAAAGTTGATGAAAGTCATTAGAAGAGTACCACACTGGAAATAGATTGTGCTAGGATATAAAATATGAACATATTTTCATATAATCATATTTAAAGCATTCTTACTACCATTTCCCCTTTTTCACCAGAATTGCCACAGACGATCGGCCTCTTTTATCTGAAGAGGGAGTGGTAGCAGTATGCCAAATTTTTTAACTAAATCTGTTTGCCATGAGAAACTTAATGAAAAAAGTGCTCATTTTAGGCCTCTTACCTGTATTATTCCTCACTGGTTGTAAAGAAGATCCGGTAACTACGGATGTAGACGAATTTTCTACACTAACCCAATATGTGGTTCAAAATCAGCTGGATATGAACGACATATTGGTTGGATGGGTCACTTCTGCCGGCGGCCTTAATGTCAATACGGCAGATTATTCAGTGCCCGGCTACTACGTAATTGATTTACGCAGTACAGACGATTTTAATGCCGGCCATATTAAAGATGCACACAATACTACGCTTGCCAATGTGCTGGAAGAAGCGGCTAATGCCAATGGCCAAGACATCCTTGTGGTGTGTTATACAGGCCAAACAGCAGCACGCGCTGTTGGTGCTCTGAAATTGATGGGCTATCCAGCTAAGAGTCTTAAGTGGGGTATGTCCGGATGGCACAGTGCTTTCGCTGGAAAATGGGAAAACAATGCCAAGGACATCAGTTCACCTAATTGGGTAGAAGTTGGTAATCCTGCCACTGATCAGGAGTTTGACTATCCTGGATTTATTACCGGCTTGACCGATGGCGCCGGAATTCTGGAAGCCAGAGTACGCACAGCTTTGCAGCAAAGCGGATGGGGTGCCAGCAGTACCGAAGTATTGGCCAATCCTGAAAACTTCTACATCGTAAATAAATGGCCGATCGAAGCCTGGGATGCTTATGGTCACATTGACGGAGCTCATAGATTAAATGCAGAAATAGAAGTAAGCGGATTGAAGTATCTGAGTCCTACTCAAACCAATCTAGTTTACTGCTACACAGGACAAACCTCTGCCATCACCACTATGTGGCTGAATGTGATGGGCTACAATACGCGCAGTTTATTGTTTGGTGTAAACGGTATTGCCCACTCTAAACTAGTGGTAGGCACAGCTGGTGATGCAAACAAGAAATCCTGGAAAGGAGAAGGCTCCGGAAGTGTAAACAACTTTGGTTACTACGATGCTTCCGGAACCTATTATCCTCCGTCTCCACAATAAAAATTATTAATTAAATATCTGGGGTCGTGTAAAAAAGTTTCACCCTCCTGACGATTACTGTCAGGATTCCTCAGCAAAAAGATTCTTTTAGGGAGTTTTTGAAGCCCCCTAAGGGCTTCAAAAACTCCCTAAAACAAAACTTTTTAGGTTTTGTGAAAACGAGGAACGAGTTTTTACAAAACCCCAGCCACAGAAATCCCGTACCATGAAAAAGGTATTATTTATCATATTTATCGCTGCCTTCTTTTTCCCACAGTACTCCTGGGCCCAGGGCTGTATGGATGCTACTTCGGAAGACGGTGTCAATGTAGTGGGATATATACAACCGGAATTTAGATATGATTTCAGAGGAACAGATGCTCTGACCGGGCTTAACCTGGAAGAGAGCAGCTTTTACTTCAACCGCGCCCGTGTTGGGGTGGTGGGAAATATTCCTTACGATTTCAGTTATTATGTTATGACAGAAATGAGCCCCACACTTGGAGGCCCATTTATTCTTGATGCCTTTATTACTTATAACGGATTAGGCCCCTGGGCAAAAATTTCCTTCGGGCAGTTCAAAAACCCGTTTGGACTTGAGCTTACCACAGCATGTCATAAATTATATACTGTCAACCGCTCTCAGGTGGTAGGCGATCTCGCAGGCCCATTCCGCGACTTTGGTGTCATGATCTCAGGTGGCACGGATACGCTTAGCTTCCTGGGTTCTACTACCCGTAATTTCTTCGGCTATAGCCTGGCTATCATGAATGGTAACGGTATGAACATCCAGGATAACAACCGCTACAAGGACATCATTGGTAGAGTAACCATACATCCTGTGGAATTCCTGACTGTCGGTGTAAGTTATCGTTTTGGTAAACACCCGGGCGTAGATGAAACAGGCCCTCAGGACGAGCGCTCCCGTATCGGTTTTGATGCAGAAATTAACTACAATAATTTCTTCCTGCAAGCAGAATACATTGATGGTTCTGACGTAGGTTCTTACACCACCGGTGGTGGATGTGGAGATCCGGTAGAACTATTCGAAGGCTCTGTAGATCGCAAAGGTTTCTTTGTACAAGGAGGATACATGACTAAGTGGAATGTGCAACCGATCGTGAAATTCGAACGCTATGATCCTAATATTTCCGGCGAATCTGTTGGTGATATTCAGAATGTGATCACTTATGGTGTCAACTATTTCTTCAATGAATGGACCCGCCTTCAGGTCAACTACCTGTACAAAGCAGAAGAGAATGGAAATGTAGAAGTTCCGAACGATGCGCTGTTGGTTCAGCTGCAAGTCGCTTTTTAAAAAAAAGTGCATGAACAACAATAGCTTCAGAATATACGCCGCCCGCGGCGGCGTATATTCTGGAGAATAATACTCTCCGAACAGCGGGGAAAGCTATTCTTAACATTGCACCTTTATTTATTGTCAAATAAAAAAATATTAAAATGAGAGTTTCAAAAATATTTGGTTCCATACTTAGTATCCTGATATTCATAGCTGCTGCGGTGAGTGCTCAAACCGATATCATCAGTGCTCAGGAGTTGATGGACTTGAAAAAGAACAGTGACGACCTAGTTGTATTGGACGTAAATAAGCGCAAAAATTACGATGCAGCCCATATAAAAGATGCCCTCTTTGTCGACCATAACGACCTTTACAAAAAAGGGGATATCTCCGGACTCATTGAATCCCCTCGTGTATTGGCCGCTTTCTTCGGAAAATTGGGCATCACCAAAACGACCCCTGTAGTAGTGACCGACGATGGTTCTCAGAAGTACAACGCTCGGGTATACTGGATACTGAAGTACTTAGGGGCCGAAAATGTTAAACTGTTACATAAGGACATGGGAGATTGGCGCAAGGCGAGAGTTCCGTTAACTTCTACACCAGGCAAAGCTACTCCGGCTACTTTCACAGCAAGTGTTAATCCGGCTATCCTGGCAGAACTAGATTACGTCAAAGCTAATAAGGATAAAGGCAATGTAGTATTAGTCGATTGCCGAACTGCTGACGAGTACAGTGGAGCAGCTTCCAATAGTGACGGCCACATTCCTGGTGCCATCAACATCAACTACGTAGATTTACTGACTGAAAACGGTGCTTTTAAGTCCGCCGCGGAATTAACTGCTATTGCCAAAAAACATGGCATTACACCAGATAAAGAACTGATTCTGTACTGCCGGACCAGTGTGCGTGCGACACCTTCCTTTGTTGCTTTTAAAAATATCCTCGGATATAAAAATGTGAAGGTCTATGATGGTGCGTACCTCGAATGGTCTGCTAACTATCCAGTTCAATAAATAATAACTGATGTTACGCACTTATAAAAAATGTTCATTGTGTCGCTGCGCCCAGACGGGCCGTATGGCTGCAGCTTTAATTGGCGCCCATTTTTCTGCCTGCGGTTGGCACCGAAGGCTAGAAGCTATCACCGCTTCGCGGTTTATAGGAACTAGCTAAATAGCCGCTTTGCGGCGAAAGCTTCATAAGCTCGGGCGTCAGCCCGAGCAAAAAAAGCGGCCTTCAAAAAGCTGCAGCCATACGGGCCGTCTGGGCGCAGCGACACATAAGCCTATGTGCGTAACATCAGATAACAAGTTGGATCACTCCAACTTTTATAAATTGCTTGTTTGGTGTTTGCCCGCTAAAGGGCAAATATCAAACAAGCTTCAAGAACACCTACCCAAAAATACATGGTCGACAAATGACAAAAGAGGTTCATCATTGAAAACAGAATAAGGGCCGATTTGCCTTTTCCGGTTTAGACAGCCCTATGATGAATTTTCATAATTTAGTTTCTGTGGCAAAGTGTCCTGGTAGTGCGACGGCGCTACCGGGACCTTTGTTTTAGTTCATTCTTACTTCACTAGGTACTTTTCCGTATTCTTTTGCGAAAACTCTTGAAAAGTATTTCGGGTCATTAAAACCTACGGCATAGGCCACCTCAGAAACATTCATCCGGCTGGTTTCAAGGAGATGATGTGCTTGTTGTAAACGAATTCGCCGTATGAAAATAGCAGTGGAGCAGTTCGTCAAGGCCTTGAGTTTCCGATGAAGTTGCATGCGACTCATGGCCAGGTCTTTACAAAGATCCTCGATGGTATATTCCGCCTGGTCGATCCGGTCGGATACTAAGGCGCGAACTTTTGTGATAAAAGCATCTTCCTGAGGAAGATCCAGGTTCCCTTCCGGGGCAGCTAAACTACTATAGCGCTCTCTTAATCGCCTTCTCAATTCGACCAGCTTTTTTAGGCGGATCAATAATTCTCGCTCATTAAAGGGCTTGCTTAAGTAGGCGTCGGCACCTCGCTCCAGGCCTGCCATGCGGCTGTCTAAAGTGTTTTTGGCTGTGAGTAGAATAATAGGGATGTGACTGGTTTTTTCGTCACTTTTTAAAGCCTGACACACTTCAAACCCATTTTTCAGCGGCATCATGACGTCAGAAATAATGATATCCGGAATAAGCTCAGTGGCAAGCTGAATACCGACCTGCCCATTTTCAGCCACCCGGATTCGATATTGCTCCTCCAAACAGGCTCGAAGATAGGTGACTACGTCCTTATTGTCTTCCACGATGAGTAACAATGGAAGGTTTTCCGTCTCTTCCTGTTCTTTTAGAAGAGGGGCGTCCGCCTTTTTTTCGGATAAAACTACCGGTACTTGCTCTAGTTTGGGGACTACTTCTTCATAATGAGAGGCTGCCTTTTCTGCTTTTCGCGAAATAGGTAGCTGTACCGAAAATTTTGTTCCCTGTTCCGGCCGGCTGTTTACGGTAATGTTTCCTCCCGCTAGGTCAATCAGTTCTTTTACCAGGGCCAGGCCGATGCCCGTTCCTTCCCCTTGTCGGGTACTGGAATTGTCGACCTGGTAAAAGTGGTTAAAAATATAAGCTTGTTTTTCCAGAGGAATGCCAATTCCATTGTCTTGAACCTCCATCAGGAAAAGGGGCTTGTCAGAGGTGTTTTGATCTATTTCTGCCCGAACGATGACCTCCCCGCCCGATGGGGTGAATTTCAGGGCATTGGAAAGCAAATTTGAGAGGATCTGTAGAAATTTGGCGGGGTCGTAGTCCATCTCCAATTCATTTACAGCAGCTTCAAACTGAAGCTTGATATTCTTTGATGCTGCCAGCGAATAAAAAGATTCGACAATATAATCGATGTAGCCAATGATATTATCTCTGGTAGGGTGCAACTGCATTTGACTGGATTCCAGTTTGCTCAGGTCCAGCAATTGGTTGATCAAACGCAGGAGGATGTTACTGTTGCGTTCTATCAGATTGAGGTTTTGATCGAGCGTAGCCGTTCTTTTCTGGCGGATTTGCTCCACCATACCGCCGATTATGGTCAGAGGAGTTCTGAACTCGTGAGAGATGTTGGCAAAAAAACGCGTTTTAAGTTGTTCTGATTCCTTCAGCTTTTCGGTTTGCTGCCGCAATTGGACCGTCCGGCTTCTGACCTCTTCTTCCAAAACAAGGTTTTTCCGCTCCAAATACCAAACCCGGCTTTTTATCCCACCCCAGATCAAACTACCCAAAAGCAAAAAGTATAATACAAAGGCCCACCAACTCAAATACCAGGGCGTCAGAATAACAAATGAGTAGGAGTCTTCCCGGCTGAAATAGCCATCCAGATCAACCGCCCGTACGTGAAAGGTGTATCTTCCATGTCGCAAATTGGTATAGTCTTTAGTGGTTTCCAAAGTGGGCACCGACCAGTTTTTCTCAAAACCCTCCAGCCAGTACTGGAACCGGGTGGTACCCGGATGTTTATAGATCGGACTGGTATAGCTGAATCGCAGGGTGGCCGTACTGGGCCGCAAGGCTGTTTGCATGAGCAGTTCTCTGCTTCCCTGATAAATGACCGAATCGGGCAGCATCCGAAATTCTCTGATGAATGCATGAAAAAGATCGGAGGTGTTTTGGGTACTGGAAGGGGCATAACGAAGCCATCCATTCTGAGTGGATAACCAAAGGACTGCCTGATCGGCCTTTGCCGTCTCATCAAGATAGAGGCGATGACCATCAGCAGAGAAGGTATGCGCGCGGGGAAAGGCCCTCCATTGATATTGGTCGCCGGCACTTTTTTTCAAAGACAATAACTGCCGATGGGGTTCGACCAAGGCGTATATACCGGACTCCCCCTGCACTAATTTTGAAATATACCTGGCCTGAGGATGAATGGTTTTAGGATCGGGAATGTCAACCGAAGGCTCGAATCGATCTGTCTCCTGATTGTAACAAAACAATCCTTCAGTGCCGGAAGCATACAATTGTTTATTTAGGGTAAAAAAGTTGATGATGTCACCGGGAAAACCGTCCTCGGTATGATAACTTTTTGCGTCTTCCACACTGATTCCCCCTTCTTGTTCCTTTAACTGAAATTTTGTTAAGCTCGAATCGGTTCTCACCCACAAGTGATTGGCCGGCCATTCTAACAATTGAAGCCCAGTTTGGCTCAGGCGTTGAAAAGCACCTTCATCTACCCAATCCTCTCTTTCCGGAAGGTACCTGATGGAGCCAATAGAGTCGGCGAGGGTATAAAATACTCGCTGCGGATTAGATGAAGAAGGAGCTAAACAGAAAGCAAAGTAAGGCTTCAGGAGCCGGTGGGAATTCCTGACCGGGCCGTTCACCCAGGAAATGCCATCTGTGGTGGCGGCTATCAGGTGCCCGTTCGATTCCAGTAACTCCCAACTTAAGTGTTTGACAAATGGCACTGGACGGAATTGTCCGTCCGGATGAAGTTGATGGATGCCTTTATTATTGGCTGTATACAATTTCCCCTGATACAGGGCAAGGTGATTTCCACGGCCGTCCATCCCATTTCGATAATCAAAATAAGAAACGGCATCACCAAAAGATAATCTGGAAAGTCCATTTCTACAGCCGACCCAGAGGTTGTTGTCCCGATCCAGGAACATGCTCTGAATAGAATTACCGATCAGGCCATTTTCTCGGGTCAGGTGAAATAAAAGTTTGCCTTTCTGTGAATAGATATACAATCCCTTAAGGTATGTGCCGATCGCCAGATGGCCGCTGGGCAGGCGCAGGCCCTTGTATGGGTGAGATTCGGCTAGTCGGGTAGCTTGCTCTAATGGAAAAGGACGAAAACTTCGTCCGTCGTACCGGCTTGGCGGATCTGTTCGGTGTATGAGGACCCATGGGTGTGCAGGGGAAGCACTCTGATCATCAGCCAAAGGAATAATCGCAGCGATGCCTTTTTGGGCAATGTCCTCCCCACCAGGCAGGAGATGAAGAGAATCGCCTGCCAGCTTGACCAGCCCTCGATGGGCGAGCCTGGCATACATCGTATCCTGAAAAACCGAATTATGGATCAAAGTAGTGGGGGGCTGTAGGGTGTCAATTTGACCGCCCCGGAGGATGTAAACCCTTTTCAGCGCATTGAACACAACCTCGCGCGAAGTGGAGGTTAAAAACCAGATGCCGCCGTAACTTCGTTCATTAGCAGGTAAAGAATCGATTAAGGGAATGTATCGCCAGATTCCGGAACGGTCAGCTTGTAGATAGCCAAAGTTGTTCACCGATCCCGCATAGATCTTTTTTTTATCAAAACCGAGGCTTCGTACAATACCTTCAGATACTGGAATATACCGCCAGTTTACTCCGTCATATTCAAGTATGCCCTGGTCGACACCAAAATACATGAAACCCCGCTCATCTTGTATGATGTCATTGACGCCTTCTACCGTAAGCTGCTCAGGCTTGACAAAGTTGGTGATGTCCGGAAAGGCAGGTGCCAAATCCTGTCCTGAGGCAGGTAGCACCTGAAATAAGGAGAGTAAGCTGAAAAAGTAAAGAACTCTTTGAACAGGCATGGAGTAAAAATAAAACTCTATCCCGGTATTTCCAATGTAAATCAAATCAGGGTCAGGTCTAAGACATTGTTACAATAGTCCAAGCATTGGTTACAATAGTTCACCCGCCTTTTTTTCTCTACCTCTAAATTTGAGACTGACCTTATTTTCCAGGCAGTACCTCATTTTTTCCATACAAAACAAACACCCTATTTAATTCCCTGCCTGAAATATGGAGCCAATGAACCTTTTTTCACCAATTGAACAATTTTATATTATGATTTTAATGCCAAAACCAGATGTACACTTTTACCGAAGCTTACTCCCACTTATATTGATCTGCGGAGTCTTGTTGCCTTCCCAGGCCATCGGCCAAGAGTATTTTTCCATACAAAATGCTGTTACCAATGCAACCGTCGCGGTCAACTCTGATCGTTTTACCATTTTTACCGATTGGGCAAGTTCCGGAAAAACACAGTCGGATATGAAATGGAAGTTTACGCAGCAAGACAATGGATATTATACGATCGAAAGCCAGTCAAAGCCCGGCAACTTCCTGCAGGCAGTAGAATGTTGCGGAGGGGATACCCAAAAGATCTACAACTGGCCCTTCAATAATGGAATCCATGATTTGGGACTTTGGAAACTAGAAGCACACCCTACTGACCCGACTCTGGTGCGCTTCCTGAACAAACAAGAAAATAAATACATGTACCAGCCGGCCGCCTTCAATAGCACCAACCCCCTGGCGCTGGATGCGGACTCACCTATGCAGGATGAATTTGGCCTGAACAGCTATTTCCGGATCGTCCCAAGAGAAGGAGCCGGCCAACAGAAAATTTATAATGACCAGGGCAAAGAGACCAAACTGGAGCGGGAGTACCGATATGTGGTCCCTTCTTTCTGGAGTCAATTTGCCGTTTTTGGCATACCAGGCAGTTGTGACGGCACCACCTCAATCGGCGGATCAGCAGAACATGAAATTATAATGAATTCTCACAATCAGTCGCTTGACTTGTCGGCCGAAAATTTTGGCCTGGCTGAGCGAGGAGACTCCCTGAAAATTAAGATCTATGCCATCGGCGGAGATTTTGATAACCCAAGCCTGTCCAATACCTTAAGCTTTACGCCTACCGATAATTCGACTTGGCCCGGTACGATCAATAAAGTCCCCTTATCCTTTGAGTATATAACCAATGCAGCTGGAGCCGATCTTTACTTTACTGAATTTCCCATTTTTGTGAACTATGGGCATGAAGACCTTCGATTAAGCCTAAACCTGGAAGGCAGCGGCCGCTATTATGTGCCGGGGCCTGACTTTACAAAGTATTTCCCTGGTAAATACACCATTGAATTTCCCTTACGGGCCTCCGGTATTGTCAACGATATCGTGGATTCGCTTGGTTACACCACCGACCCTGAGTTGCCTTACCTGGTTTTGCGGGACCCTCCCGGCGGAAAGTCTTTTGCGTCTATTGAAAAAGGTGAAAAAATTTGCCAGACTATTAGCCAGGAAAGTACACTCGACCGCTCCGGTTCGCTTGCTCAGGAATTAAAAATTGGGATTGCCGGAGAGGCCGGCTTCATTGTGACTTCCTCTTTCGAATTTTCCACTACTTTTTCCAGCAGTGGCACGGTTGGGGACATTCAGGTAGATAAAACCAATGAAGGTACTTGTTTTGAGGCTACACAGCGGATTTCGACCTCGCAATTAGCCAGTAGTGCCGGTGCCGCTTCGGATGTGTATGTAACCATGGGCTATGATTTAAAATACGGGATAGCGGAGGTGATCGAATATGACAATTCCGCCGGTTGTGGAGGTTTCCGCGTGGATACTCAAATGGTATATACGCCGATCCCCGGGACAACCCGTACGCGCCTGATGAGCCGGAAATCCATTCAGACGGATATAGAAAACCAGCTGGCCATTGTTGCCGATTCCAATAATGTAGGGCCAAGGGCGGCCGCTACCGCTCAGTACCAGGTGGATGCCTGGAGAGAATTTTTGCGACTGGACTCGCTGGCCCAAATAGAGGCCTTGTCCACTTCTAAAGTTACAGGCATCGATATTACAGCAGCACCCGGTACCAGATTCGATGCGTCTCATACCGTGCAGGTTATGGAGGGGCGCTCGATCAGGACGGATCATTACATCAACAACAGTTTCGGCATCAAAGCCAAGGTGGAGGTAGCAGGCTCCGGTTATTCGGCCGGCTTTAAATATTCCACGAAGAAAAAATTTGGAGCTACTCAGTCTTCTAATTCGACCAATACCAACAAAATTGCCTACGTCATTCAGGATGATCAGGGCGGAGATAAGATCGTAGCGGATGTGTACAACGACCCGATCTACGGGACGCCCATGTTTGTATTGGACGAAAAATCACAGACCAGCTGCCCTTATGAGGGTGGATTGCAGCGCGACCAGCCCCGGATCGAGTTCTCGGACAAGCAAGGCCTGGAAGGCCAGCATAGAATGCGGATTCTTTCCCGCCAGCCAGATACGATGACCGTCGTTTATCCCCGCTCGGCTGACACGGCCGTCGTGTCCATTACCTTATGCAATGACAACCCCGTGGAGCAGCGTCGGTATGTCGCGCAGCTCTTGTCCAACACGAATAAGGCAGGGGCCAAAGTATCAATTGGCGGTGCTTCCATCTCTGCCAATGACGGTACCCTGCAGGAATTCCCCGTCGGAGCGGCTACTTGTGATGAGGATTACCGCCTCGAGATCATCAAGGCCTCAGGTGTGAATGTTTACGAAAACTTCAAGATCCGCTTTTTTAACGATTGTGATACTTCTGCCGCCCGCTCAGACTTCCTGATCCTATCCGTTTATTTCCAGGATAACCTCATTACCGCCAATGCGGATACAGTTGATTTTGGAGACCTTGACCTTACGGTACGTACAACAGACACTCGTACCATTAATGTGTCGAATACCTCCAGCATTCCCATCACCATCGACTCCATAGCCGATACCGGTGATTTTCTGTATGCTTTCCCTGCGGGTAAAACCATTGCTCCGGGAGAAAGCATTCCGCTGGAGATTACCGTGAATTCTTCGGTCGATTACGGGCCCTTAGGAGTAGGAGTGGTTGGCCTGGGAGCATTTGAACACAGCCTGGAGTTATTTTTTAAAGAAATAAATGAATCCCTGTCTTTTGTGATAAAAGGCAGAAATGCCAACGGCAACCCTGTTTTGCTACCCAAAGAAGCGCTCGACCTGGGTGAGGTAGAGGTCGGGCTTACCCACGTTGATACCCTCTATTTTGTTAATGAGGGTAATGCCCCTTTAAAATTATCTCCCTTTGAGGCAGACTTGTATGATCGGTCTTTTTCTCCGGATCGTTTTAGCTTTGAGATCATTCAGCTTCCAAAGGATGCCAAAGAGTTGACCATCGCCCCAGGCGACACCCAACTGGTACAGATCACCTTTACACCTACAGAGGAAAAAGTGTATTCCATAGAAGTCGAAGCCTCGTTGCCTCAAAATACCCGCTCGAATGCTGTCGTGATTACCGGTACAGGAGTAGTAGCTTGTAATTTAATGGCCCAGGCCACAGCCGATACGATTACTTGTGCTGCCTCGACCGCCAACATTCAGCTCAACACAAACGCCTCGGCCGCGACCTTCTCCTGGACCGGCCCCGGTAATTTCACCTCCGATCTTCAAGACCCGATGGTGGACCAGCCGGGCTCGTATGCGGTTACCGTTCAGGAAGGAGCCTGTGAGGTGGTGGCCAATGTAGAGGTCTTGGAAGACACAACGGTACCTGATGTAACGAGCCTCGCTTCTGACAGCCTGTCTGCGGAGATTACTTCCGTCCAGCTTTTGACTAGCTCTTCTGTAGCCGACCTGAGCTACGAATGGAGCGGCCCCAACAACTTTACCAGTACTGAAGCAAGCCCGTTTGTGGATCTGGTGGGCGTGTATGAGCTGACCGTCACGGCGCCGAACGCTTGTCAGAATACTATCACCGTAGAAGTTTTTGAAGCACAGACGACCAGTGCAAACACACTGCCACTTGTGCTGAACGAATTCCAGGTCGCTCCGAACCCCGTTCGGGACCTCCTTCGGCTGCAGTATCGCTTAGCGGAATCGCTCGACCTTACTTTGCGTTTGTTAGATGCCAACGGACGCCTGCTGATGAGTCGACGACTGGGAAGAGAGGCTGCAGGAGTGCACCGCCACCAGCTCGATATGAGTCAGTTGCCGGAAGGGGTGTATAACCTGAGCCTGCAAAGTGAGCGAGGTGTTGTGAATAGACGGGTTATTTTGAGCAAGTAATTTTTGTTCCCTAATTTTTCTTCAAGCTTAAAACCTGAAATTAGCTGAGATTCAAATAGATTGCATTCAATTCAGATAATGGGGCTGTCTCGGGGTTGTGTAAAAAGTCCTTCGGCCTTTTTACACAACCCCGAGACAGCCTCTTCATTGTTTTTTTACTTGAAAATTTTTTCCCGAAACTTATTGTACAGAAAAGAAACGAACAATAACAAAGCGCCCAAAATAACTAGTACAATGGTCTTATTGAGCGTATCCAGATCGGCCAGGTCCACAATGGCCACCTTACATAAGGTAATTCCAATCAACACAATCGCAGCAATGCGCAGGTGCTTTTGTGATTGTCGGATACCAAGAATAATCAGCATCAGGGTATAAACGCCCCACAGAATACTCAAACCTGCCTGATATGAATCGGAAACCCCCAGGCTTTTCATCCAACAATGTAATTCAAGACTAAGTATGGAAAGGAGGGTAATATGCAGCAGCAGATCGAAAGGAATTCGAAGATTGAGTTTAAGAAAAGGCTGCTTCATTAAGCGGAAAATTGTCCACAAAAAGCTTCCGACTAAGAAATAGGATATATATCGGATTAGTACATGCCAAATGCCCCCTTGAAGGTTAGCGGCTTGATTAGCATAGGTTTCATGTAGATCAAATAACTCCCCAAGAGATACCGTCATGAATAGAAGAAGACTTATCAGGCCTAAAGTCAGACTAAGAGCCGCCAAAACAAGGTTTTGCAATCGAAAAATATTGACAAGAGATAAAATCGATAGGAACAACAAGGTGAAATTAATGTGCCAAATCACTTTAAATTGTGACAGCGCAGCCGCATTTTGAGCCGCATCTACCTTAAGTCGGTCAAAATAATAGGCTATCTCGAATTGAATCCCGAGGTATAGGGTCAGCAGGAAAAGAAGTGGTAGTATAAATCCTAATAACTGACTTTCTGTTTTTTTCTTTTGTTCATGTCCCCAATACTTGACCATTCGATTGATCTGCATGGAAAACCCAAAACAAGCTGCCACCCATAGCGTCGTCAGAAAATATATATTGAATACAGGTACAAACTGCTCAGTACTGCTAAAACTGTACGCTCCCCAATCTTTCCACAGACTGCCGGAAGCTAGTATAAACAACACATAGGCCAAACTCTCATATACTGGTGCAGCTCGCGTACGCCCGATCCAGAACAGCAAAGCAGCTTCGCCGGCCCAGAGCAGCGTCACCCAATTGCCCTCAAACTGAACCGGTACAGCAATAACAGTAAATATCAAACCGACACCTGACACGAGGTAAAAAAGATTGCGGTCGGCTAGTCGAAAACTCCAAACCAACGCACTTACAGCAAGATGGATCAGGGCATTGATTATAGTGAAAAGCCCCAATTGATGTTGCCCAATCTCATGATCCTGGAGTACCACATACCCCAAGCCATAAAAGAAAAAGGAATTGAGCAGTAACATCACCACATCAGAGGTGTCATATTTTTCGCGCCTTACTAACTTATAGGCAAGAAAGGCCAGGTAAAAAATACCGAAAAAGATAGCCGAAAAGGTCAGAGCCAGACTGTAATGTGAGGCCTCCTCGTAATTGAACAGATACCAACTGTAAAAAATCAGCCAGGTAAAACCAAAAGCAGCATAATACAGGGATTTCCAATACCTGAAAAAGGCAATACATAATATCCCCAGATTAACAATGGCCACATAAGTGAATAAAAAGGTGATGCCTTCAGGGTCATCTCCCAACAAAAAAGGTACCGCATAAGCACCTACCAAGCCAAAATGCGCCACAATCTGCTGATTAAAGCGCAGCGCCTCAATAACCGTATACACAGTGAGGGCCACCATGATGCCGAATGCAAGGCCTTGTGATAGCAGGTCATAATAAATGTGAGCCGCATAACTCGTGAAAAACATCAGGGCCGTGGCCCCGCTGAATAGCACCGCTCCGAATACATTATATTTCCGGCGAGACCGATACGATAAAAACAATAAAACAGCGCCAACCGCATATCCCATAATAATTCGCATACTTGGGCTGATCAGTTCGTTGTCAATCGCATATTTGATCCCGATACCCATTCCGATGACGATTGCGGCAACACCAATTTTACTGATCAGGTTGGTGCCGATGAAGTCTTCCAGGTTTTGGTTGAGGTTTTGTATTAAGGAAGGCTCGTCTTGCTCTGGAGAAGGTTTATCAACTACCGCAGCGTTTTCCCTTTTAGCTTCTTCTTTAGCTTTTATGGCTTCAGTTTGTTTGGGGATGGGGGGTGGCTGTCTTTCTTCTGAAATTGTCAATTGTGGTTTGGGGATATCAGAGGAGGTGGATTTTAATTGTTGGATTTCATTGGTAAGCTTCGCCATTTCCTCAGCTAATCGCTGGTGCTGGTCGGCCAGAGCATCCAGGCGATCTTTGAGCTGATTGATTTTGTTATCGTCTTTTTCCATTGAGAGAAGGTTAAAGGCTATCTGTCTTTAAAGATAACAAAAAAGGCCGGCAGAGCCGGCCAACTTTTGTTATAAAACCTTCACTTCTTTCTTCGGTGGTAGTGCCTTTTCTGTTTTTTTCAGCATCAACCGAAGAACCCCGTCTTCGTACTTAGCAACAATGCTGTCTTCATCAACATCGTCGGGTAATGTGAAACTTCTGGAGAAAGACTTATAACTAAACTCTTTACGAGTAAAGTTTTTCTTTTCTTCTTTCTCCTCTTTTTCAGTTTTTCCACTTACGGTAAGTACGCCATTTTTCACGGTGACATGGAAATCCTTCTTTTTAAGGCCGGGTGCGGCCACTTCAATTTCATAGTCACCTTCATTATCAATGACGTTAATCGCCGGCATCCAGTCCTCTTTATTGAACTTGAACTTTAACCAATCATCATCAAAGAAATCGGTCATAGCAGGCCAGCTCGGCATTTTTGATTTGATAAGTGACATAATCGGTTTTTTTGGTTAACAAAAACTGAGATAACCGGAAGCCTTTTTCAGAACGAGCTTTGAAAGTAGCTTGCTTTCCCCACCTACAGTGAAGAATCTTTTGTGAACTTTCAATGCCTGTATCCTTAAAAGGCTTCCGGCAATGATAATGTACCATTATCCTGCTTTTTTGTAAATGATTTATGTCATCATTTCCATTGTATGTTTCACATTTTGAGGGGTATTTCCTATTTTTCTTTAATTACCTTTTACCTTCTACTCAATCCAACTAATTATGAAAAAAAGAAGCCACCCATTTCATTCATCCATTACCTTTTTTACACTCGCTTTTTGGCTTTGCTGCCTTGCTTTTTTACCAAAAATAACCAAGGCCCAGGGCTTTGAAGGCTATTACCAGCATCCTGCGATACACGGCTCTACCATTGTTTTTGCCGCCGAAGGAGACCTCTGGACGGTTTCCGTTAACGGAGGACTGGCCCAGCGCCTGACTACTCATCATGGAGAGGAAACTTATCCGCGTATTTCTCCCGATGGCTCTACCATTGCTTTTTCTGCTACCTACGAAGGTCCTACAGAAGTGTATACCATGCCCATCACCGGGGGGCTGCCTACTCGCTGGACCTACCAGGCAGATCCGTCTTATGTCAATGCCTGGACGCCTGCTGGGGAAGTCGTCTATGCTACCCGGCATTTTTCGACCCTGCCGGATTATCAACTGGTTAAGATCAATCCGAAAACTAAAGAACATACGCGCATCCCACTGCATCAGGCGAGTGAGGCAAGCTATTCGGCGGATGGGAAAACCGTGTTTTTCGTTCGCCCTTCGTATCACAACAATGTGACAAAAAGATATAAAGGCGGAACCGCCCGCCAGATCTGGAAGTTTAAAGAGGGTAGTAAAGAAGCCGTCAAACTCACCACCGATTATACTGGCGAAAGTCATCATCCGATGTGGTGGAACGGACGGGTGTACTTCATTACCGACCGGGATGGTACGATGAACTTATGGTCGATCGATGAAAATGGCAAAGATCTGCAACAGCATACCCGACACGAGGATTTTGATGTAAGATATGCCTCTTTACATAATGGAAAAATCGCCTATCGATGGAAGGCCGACATCTGGTTATACGATATCGCTAGTGGGGCAGATAAAATGGTGCCCATCCGCCTGGCCACCGACCTGGAGCAGCTTCGCGAAAAATGGGTGGACAACCCGATACAATACCTGACTTCTGCTGACCTGCACCCTAATGGCGAACAAATCGTGTTAACGGCTCGCGGTCGCGTATTCGTGGCACCGGTAAAAGAAGGTCGTCTGGTTCAGCTGTCCAGAAAAGAAGGCGTGCGTTATCGTGATGCAGTCTTTTCAGCAGACGGGAAAGACATTATTGTTTTATCGGATGAGTCGGGTGAGTTTGAGTTTGTGAAAATCCCAGCCACTGGGATCGGCGAGCATAAAGCCATGACTAATGACGGCACCACCTTACGGTTCAGAGGCCATCCCTCTCCGGATGGGAAATGGCTGGCCTACACCGACCTGGACAACCATTGGTGGTTACTGAATGTAGCAAATGGAGAACAAAAAAAGATCTCCACAAAAAATTACGACGGCTCTTCCGGCATCGTTTGGTCGCCGGATAGCCGCTGGTTGGCCTATACCCAGTCGGCAGATAATGATTTTGGACAGATCCACCTTTACAATGCCTCTTCAGGAGAGCAGTTTCCTTTAACTACTGATCGGGCCAACAGCTCCAGCCCGGTTTGGAGCGCAGATGGAAAATGGATCTACTTCCTTTCTGATCGTCACTTCCGTTCTTTGGTAGGTTCGCCCTGGGGGTCTCGCCAGCCCGAGCCTTATTTTGATAAAAAAATGAAGTTGTACCAGGTTTCTCTGGTGAAAGGAATCCGGTCTCCGTTTTCTCCGAATAATGAGCTGGTGGAAAAGGAGGATAAGAAAAAAGAAGAAAATGGCGAAGTCGTGGTGAAAATCGATAAAGAAGGTATCCAGGGCCGCTTGCAGGAAGTACCGATCGAACCGGGTAATTACAGCTCCCTCAGAGGAAATGCTAAGGCATTGTATTTCACCAGCCGGGAAACCGGCCTGGGCGGTGATACCCATCTGATGGTGCTGCCGATTGACAATGATGATCCCAAACCTAAAGAAGCCATAAAAGACATCCGCAATTTTGACCTGTCGGCCGACGGTAAAAAATTAATGGTCAGAAAAGGGCAAAGCATCTACGTCCTCAATGCCGGTACCGGCTCTATTAACAACCTGAACGACGGTCGCGTGAATCTCAGCAACTGGGCTTTCTCGATGGATGTGCGCGAAGACTGGCGCCAGCTTTTCAAGGATGCCTGGCGCATGGAGCGCGACTATTTCTACGATCCGGGCATGCACGGCCTCGACTGGGATGCCATGTACGAGAAATACCTGCCTATGGTAGATCGAGTGACCACCCGCGCTGAATTGTCGGACCTGATCGGTCGGTTTGTCGGCGAATTATCTGCTTTGCATACCAGTGTACGCGGAGGCGATACCCGCAGCGGCGACGATAACATCCGGGTAGCGAGCCTGGGAACTCGCCTGATGCGTTCGGAAGCAAAAGGCGGTTATGTGATCGATTACATCTACCAGTCAGACCCCGATTATCCGGACGAGCGCTCTCCGCTCGATCACCCATCCTTGAATGTTTCGGCCGGCGATGTGATCGAGCATGTGAATGGGGTATCTGCGCTTTCGGTGCCGCATATTGGAGCTTTGCTGCGCAACCAGGCCGGCAAGCAGGTCCGGCTGGGCATTAAGTCTGCACAGTCCGGAGAAAGCCAGGACGTGATTGTAGAGCCTTTGTCGAGCGAGTATAACCTCCGCTACAACGATTGGGAGTATAGTCGCCGACTGGAAGTGGAAGAAAAAGCAGAAGGGAAGATCGGCTATGTACATCTTCGAGCCATGGGCAGCGGCGACCTCTCGCAATGGTACCGCGATTTTTACCCGGTCTTTAATCGCCAGGGGCTCATCATCGATGCCCGCCACAACCGGGGCGGTAATATCGAGAGCTTTATTTTGGAAAAACTCATGCGCCAAGCCTGGATGTACTGGAAGGTACGCGACCAAAAACCTTACTGGAATATGCAGTATGCCTTCCGCGGGCACATCGTCGTGCTGGTGGATGAAAACACCGCCTCTGACGGAGAAGCTTTTGCCGACGGCTTCCGCCGATTGGACCTCGGCAAGGTGATCGGCATGCGTACCTGGGGAGGCGAGATCTGGCTCAGCTCCTCGAACCGCCTGACGGATGGCGGCCTGGCCCGCGCCCCGATGATGGGCGTCTACGGCCCGGAAGGGGAGTGGCTGATCGAAGGCCACGGCCTGGAGCCGGATATGGAGGTAGACAACCTGCCGCATGCGACCTTCAATGGAAAAGATGCACAATTGGAGGCGGCCATCAAGTATTTGTTAGAGGAAATCAGGAAAGATCCGAGGGAGGTGCCGGCTGCGCCGAAGTTTCCGGATAAGTCATTTATTAAGCCTTAAGTTACCAGACCTCAAAAGTCTACCAGACTTTTGAGGTCTAAAACCCAATTTGTAACCTTATCTCCTGCAGGACCGTCTCCTTAATACAGTTTTCCACCAAAACCATCACCCAATGTTCTCCACTAACCTCAAAATCGCCTGGCGTCACCTGCGCAAAAATCGCGGCTTTAGCCTGATCAATCTTATGGGCCTGGCCTTTGGTCTGGCCGCCGCCATGGCCGTCGTGTTATATGTACAGGACGAGCTGTCCTATGAAACCTTTCACGAAAAAATGGATCGCATCGTTCGTGTAAACCTGGAAGCCGAATTCGACGGAGTGCCTTTTAAACTGGATGCTGCGCCCAATGCAGTTGCTCCAATGATTGAAGAGCGTATTCCCGAGGTGCAAGAGGCTGTCCGGGTTTTTCCACACAAATTTGGAGAGACGGCTTTTGTGCGGGCAGACGAGCAAAATTTCACCGAGGATCACTTTTTCTGGGCGGATTCCAATCTGTTCAAAGTGTTTACCCTGCCACTACAACTGGGAAGTGAGGAAACGGCCCTGGCCCGGGTCAATACCGTTGTGCTGAGCGCTTCAACGGCTCAGCGCTATTTTGGAAATCAAAACCCGATCGGTCAAACGATCCGCGTTGACGGTACCTACGACCTGGAAGTGACCGGCGTTTTTGAGAACCTGCCTTCGAATACCCATTACCCTTTTGACTTGATCGGCTCTTTTCATAGCATCTCACTGGGAAAGCCGGATCGCCTTTCCTGGGGAAATGCGAGTTTCAAAACCTTTTTATTGCTGAATGAAGAAACGGAGCCCTCTGGAGTTGAAGCAAAGATTGAGGAGGCACTTGTAGCGGCCGTACCCGAAAATCGACGCTGGTTTTCGCTGAAGCTTCAGCCAATGCGGGATTTACATCTTTATTCGGAGGACTTTACCGTAGCCGGAGAACCTTATGGCGATATTCGGCAGGTGCGCATTCTTATAGCCCTGGCAATTTTGTTATTGCTAACGGCCTGTATCAATTACATGAATCTGGCCACGGCCAAATCACAGCAACGTTCCAAAGAAATCGGGGTGAGCAAAACCCTGGGGGCTACCTCCTGGCACATCGCTCGCCTGTTTTATATCGAAACCGCCCTGCTGACCTTTACGGGTATTGTGCTGAGCCTGATTTTGTTGTGGATAAGCCTTCCATTTTTTAATCAGTTGTCCGGGAAACAACTTTCTCTTTCCTTTCTGGGAGAAGCCTGGTTTTGGTTGATGGCCGGAGCGGTTTGGCTGGGCGTTACGGCAGTGGCCGGAGTTTATCCGGCGACCTATTTGTCTTCTTTTAAGCCCTTGGCAGTTTTGAAACAGAATTTTAAGGGCAAGGCCGGGGCTGGGCTGGTCAGGCAGGGACTTGTTATTTTTCAATTTTGTGTATCGACCGCCTTGATCATTTCTACCGTCGTTTTTTACCAGCAACTCAATTTTATCCGTAATAAAAAGCTGGGGTACGAACCCGAGCAAGTCGTAGCCGTTCGTATATCGGGCATACAGGACCGGCAAACTCGCGAAACCCTGGAAAGAGAAATCAACGGCCTGGCTCCCGTCCTGGGATCCGGCCTGACGCAAACTATCCCCGGCGGCTCTGCCAGCGGCCGTTCCCTACACCGTCCCAATGCGCCGGAAGGCGAAGAAGGAGCTGAGTTATGGACTTGCCGCGCCAATCCGGAAGTTTTCGATGTACTAGGCATGGAATTCCTGGCTGGTCGTACGCTCCGAAGGCCAGTAGAGGAAGATTCTATCGGACAGGTGGTGCTAAATCGGTCTGCGGTGGAGTATTTAGGTTATACCCCATCAGAAGCGATCGGACAAAGAGTTGAGGCGGATCTGGGACCTACAGAAATCGTTGGGGTAGTAGAGGATTTCCATTTCGGCTCGCTCCGCAATGAAATCGGCTTTTTCGCTTTTCACAATCGCAACAGCGAGTGGCTCCAATATTTGATGGTAAAATTGAGGGGTGACCAGGTATTTAATGCCGTCAGCCAGCTTCAAACAGCCTACAACAAAGTAGTGCCTGATATTGCCTTTGACTACACCTTCCTGGATGAGCACCTGGCCACTTTGTACCATACAGAAAGACGGCTGGCCGGGGTCATCTTTTTGTTTGCCGGACTGGCCATCTTCGTGGCTTGCCTGGGGCTATTTGCTTTAGTCGCCTTTACGGCCGAGCAGCGGACCAAGGAGATTGGGGTACGGAAGGTGTTGGGAGCCAGTGTATCGAACATTATCGGTTTGTTGTCCAGAGATTTTATCAAACTGGTGCTGGTAAGCATTGTTTTGGCGGTTCCCCTGGCCTGGTGGGCGATGAATCGTTGGCTGGAAAATTTTGCCTACCGGGTCGAGTTGCAGTGGTGGATCTTTGCACTGGCCGGCCTGGTAGCTGTTTTGATCGCGCTGTTCACGGTGAGCGTTCAGGGTCTGCGGGCCGCAACCATTAATCCGGTGGATGCCCTTAGGGATGAATAGTTTTGTTGGAGGCAACGCCATTCGAAGGGAATAGCGATATGATTGTTATTTCCGTTGAAAATATTAATTTATAGATTGTAATCCGTAAAAATTATAGTTGTTTTTGATTATAATCTATAAATTACATGATAAAACGAATTGTTTCTGAAAAAATACAGTCGGATCTGTTTAAAGGTAAGGCGATTATTCTTACAGGGCCTCGCCAGG
>JAUIKE010000142.1 GCA_030430845.1 Bacteroidia bacterium
AAAGTTGACTTTACTTTATTCCACTGACGTTCTTCTGCCGGCAATTTTTCAAACGCTGCGCAAGCCTCCTTGAAAGTAGCCAGTGCCAGCTCGCGGGCATCTTCCACTTTTTCCGTTTCCTGTACATCAAAAATAGGGTGGTCAGGTTGTTGCTCCAGCAATTCGAAAAAACGCCAGCCCTGGAGGTACTCCATATCCGTTTTTTCATCCTGCGCCACTATTTCGTCTACGGTTTTCAGATACATTTTCTCTTCCCAGGAAAGAAACAATGCCGGCGCTTTTTCCTGCTCATCAAATCGATAATTCCATTCACTTAATAGTTTTTTAAGCGCTTTTTCCTGCTCTGTCAGCTCGGCTCCCTCCAGCAATTGCAAGAGCGGCGGCAGGCCGTCTTCTGGAAAGATGCTGTAATTATCGTTCTGCATGGCCATCATATCTTCAATAGAGATCTGATCCATCGTTTCCAGGCGTCGGTTAATATAGCGCCCTCTATAATCATCGAAGTTCCTGCCCCAATAGTAGTAGGGATAGGTTTCGTCCGTGGATCGTTGGTTAGCTGAGGAAACAAAGCCTCTTTCCGGATTTTTGACGGAGGGTACCTGATCTTTGGGAATAAAATTCTTCCAGGCATTATTGGAAGTGCTCCCATCCTGAATAAACCGACCTTGCTGATTTCTGCGAATGGGAAACTTACCGTTAACCGTAATGGCTATATCGCCTTCATTGGAAGCAAAGGCGAAGTTTTGAGCGGGGGCATCAAATCCGAGCAGGGCCCGTCGATAGTCGTCGTAGCTTTTCCCCTTCATCATATTAATTATCGTCCCCATTTCATAAAAGGCTTTTCCTTCCGGCCGGTCGTGTGCCACCCACCTCATGGCCATGCCGTCATATTCGCTCTCTTCACTTTCGTAAGATACGGGCCCCCAGACGGTATATTTCACCGAATCGATCACCGGTTCTTTTTGGCCTTTCACATAGATCTCTTCGACCCGATAATTCACCTTTTCGGGCTGGCCGTCGAGCATATAGGAAGAGCGGTTTTCATCTCCCCATTGAATGGTATACCAGTCCAGTACATCCCAGCCGACGTTCGTCATCCCCCAGGCAATGTTTTCGTTAAACCCAATAATGATCCCCGGAAGGCCCGGTGCACTCACTCCATATGCGTTGATATCGGGCGTATGGATCTGGAGTTCGTACCAAATAGCAGGCAAAGTCAAATCAAGGTGCGGGTCATTGCAGAGGATAGGATTGCCGGTAGCTGTCTTGTTTCCCGCCACGGCCCAGTTATTGCTTCCGATAAAAGGCGGAGACATGGGCATGGATTCATAAGGCAGCATTCCGATGGGAGCTTCACCATTGGCAGCATCATCCGGCAACAGTGGATCGAAGTCCCAGGGTGTTCCCTTCGG
Organism: Bacteroidia bacterium; assembly: GCA_030430845.1. Taxonomy (GTDB): domain Bacteria; phylum Bacteroidota; class Bacteroidia; order Chitinophagales; family Saprospiraceae; genus JANQPA01. The sequence continues at coordinate 1,413 of JAUIKE010000142.1, forward strand.
GATAATAGGAGATTGTTGAGGGTTATATTCGGGATAAAGTTCTGTAAACAAAGAATCCCCAAAAAAGGCGCGGGCGTTTGTTGTTTTAAGATCATTATTTGCAAAGCAGAGGGTATTCGCAAATGATTTGAAGTACAGGGCACATTTCAATTCCGTCCAGGGCTCCGGTGATACGCCCAGGATTTTATATTCCAGAGGATAATCTTCCGGACTTAGTGAAGCAAGATAGGCGTTTACGCCTTTTGTATAGGCTGCGACTGCGGATCGATCCGATTCCGACTCCTTGAATGCTTCCAGGGCATTCTCTGCGGCCCAGCCCAGTCCTTTGCGCCGCTGCATTTTATCGTACCCCAAAGCTCCAGGCCCTAAAAGTTCAGAGATCCTCCCGGCTGCAGAGCGGGTGGCGATGTCCATTTGAAAAAAACGGTGTCGGGCATGCATATACCCCTGCACAAAAAAGGCATCGTTTTCATTGGCCGCAAAGATGTGGGGCACCATGCGTTCATCCAAGATTACTTTGGCCGGAGCACTTAACCCCTCAAATTGGAAGGTTTCATCCTGATACCCATCTACCTTTTCAGCATTTTTCCAAAAACCATGGAAAGGGCTGAAAAAGGAGCCCAGGGCCGGAATTTGAGTACCGAAAGGGCCGGTGGTATTGGCCATGTAAATAAAAATGACAGTAAACAGAAGGACTAGGCTAAACCTGAGAATACGCATTTTGTTAAAGTTGAGATTGGCCGGACGGCCTATTCTAATATTTGGTTACGGATCAAAACTAAACATAATGAAATTTCGCTTTTTTATACCATTACTGCTTCTGTTTTCTTTTTCATGTGGGAATATTACCACAGAGCCATCTGCTGAAGAGAAATCCATTTTTTCTACGACCGTTCCTTCCCATTTGTTTTTTAAAAATATGCGCAGTAGTTACTACACCTCCTCTCAGCAGCGCGGTACAAAAGTGGATCTATTTCAGTTGAGAAAAATAAAAATGAATGCTTCTTCTCCCTTGATTTACCCGGTCATTGCCGATAATTGGATGGAGGATGAGGCTTATTTGTTGATCCGGACCAATGAATATGAAGCAGACTTTCAAAGGCCGTTGACAGTTTACTGGTCCAACAAGGAAGAAGAGGGCATGCTAAAAATGGGCAGCCAAGCCGGTTTTAAGGAGCAATATGCTTTTGCCCTGGAGTTAGAAATGATGTTAAAGCAGGATCATGTCCTTCAGGTTTTGACTGAAAAGGGAGAGCGAGTTCCAGTTTTTGAGACTTATGATCAGAAGAGCTGGTTTTTGACAACATTAAGGGATTTTAAAAAACTAATAGAACAATAAGGCGGTCCTCCGGCCGCCTTATTGTTCTATTTGGTAAATACCCATTCCCTCTCATCCGACAGATCCGGATTAAAAAAGTATCCCTCCCAGTCAAAAGCCTTTAATTTTTCGACTTCATCGATCCGGTTCTGGATGATGTAACGACTCATCATTCCGCGGGCCTTTTTGGCATTGAAAGCGATGACTTTGTATTGATCGTCGCGGTATTCCTTAAAACTGATCGTGAGTAGGTCCCCCTCTAGTTTTTTCGTATTAACAGCTTTAAAATATTCTTTAGAAGCCAGATTGACGAGCACTTTTTCTTCATGATTCACGAGCGCTTCGTTAATCTGATACGTGATCTTATCGCCCCAAAAGGAATAAAGGTCTTTGCCTTTTTTGTTTTTGAGCCTGGTGCCCATTTCCAGGCGATAGGGTTGGATAAGGTCCATAGGCCGGAGCAGTCCGTACAAACCCGATAGTATTCTGAGATGATCCTGTGCAAAACGGAGGTCTTCCTCATTCAGTACGTCGGAATTCAGCCCGGTATAAACATCTCCTTTAAAGGCCAGCACGGCTTGCTTGGAGTTATTTAGTGTAAAAGGCTGTTCGAAAGCATCATAACGCCGGGCATTCAACACAGCCAGGTTATCACTAATACTCATTAAAGATTTTAAGTCTTTTACCTTTTTCTTTTTTAGGATGTTAACTAACTCCTGGCTTTCGTTTAAAAAGTCAGGTTCGCTGTATTCTGTGAATCTGGGTTCTTCAAAATCCAAGGTTTTGGATGGCGACAAAACAAATAACATATGTGGTTTTTCTATTTAATTTGATGAATTAATGTCAGCAGAAAGCATAATTAAAAAATCCCTGCAATTATGGAGCGAATCGTTTACAAAATCATTTATTAAGGGAGATAGTAACATGGGTACCAATCATAAAGGATACTTCTCTTGTTGCATGCAACTGATTTTTCGCAAAATTGTTTAGTAATTCACATTTAAATAATCCCCAAATAATTGTCTTATTGCTCAAAAGGTATTATACTTGTAATAATTCTTAAAAGTAGTTTTTGTGTTTATTTGTTTGGGTTAGATGCCCTTGCTTTTTCAAGCAAGGGTTTTTTTATTAAAAAAGGGGATGCGACTAACAGCCGCATCCCCTTTTTAGATAAAAAGCCTAATAAAAGGACTTTTTCATTTAGTTATTGTTGTTAAAAGGATTCACTTCCTTAGCAGGCAAAGCAGCAGGTTCAGCCGGCTTTTTCTTCACCTCTCCCTTGATAGTCAGAACCACTTTTTCTTCACCTTGGTTGGTGGTCAAAGTGACAGTTTTGATGAATTTTCCAAGACGCTTAGTGTCATAGCGAACCTTAATTTCGCCGGTTTCACCAGGTCCAATTGGGTCCTTGGAATATTGAGGCACGGTACAACCGCAGCTTCCTTTAGCATTTGTGATCACCAATGGTTCGTTACCGGTATTGGAAAAAGCAAATACTCTGTAAGGATCTGACTCCTGCTCGATGACGCCGTAGTCAATGGTTTTGTTTTCAAAAGTAATCTGAGGGCCTTGAACCTGCTCTTTCACTTGCTCGGCTTTCATTTCTGTTTTTTCATTTTTTGCCTGAGCAAAAGTCAGGGTTACGAAAGCCAAACACAGTACTAATACAGAGAATATTTTTTTCATTTTGGACAAATTTTAGTGACTTTTTAATTGAATACTACAAAAGTAGCCGAAAAAGAAGCAAAAAAAAAGTTTTATCTGGGCGAAATCGTTAATACAACGTTAATCCAAATCCCATTACCTCAAATTAACAGACTGTAAAACGAAAATTAAGGGTTCGTTAAAAAAGAAAAAATTTCCTTTGCCAATCTTTTTAAAAGCCCCCTCCACTATTAGAGAATTCGCAAACAATACGCCCTTTATCTTGTAATTATTGTAAAAGGGATTGTCTTTTTTTTTATATTTTTGTACAAATCGCTCTCTTTTCAGAAAGAGAATGAAGCCAAAAAATGTTCTTTCAAATTACCCTTTCCAAGCTTTAACCAAATTAATCTGTATGACTTATGTTAGAAAATTCAATCGTAAATGATACAACTGATGCTATGGAAATAACACCTGTAGAACTCAGTAAGGAGGCTGTTTTAAAGGATTTTGAGATCTGTTGTATCAGTAGGGAAGCCAGTTTGCTGGCCAGAAAAGAAGTCTTAACGGGCAAAGCCAAATTTGGTATTATTGGTGATGGCAAAGAATTACCACAAATTGCCATGGCCAAATTTTTCAAAAAAGGAGACTTCCGCTCAGGATATTATCGGGACCAAACGCTGATGTTTGCCCTCGGACTCACAAGCGTACAACAATTTTTCGCCCAGCTTTACGCCGACGCTGAAAATGACCCCTTCTCAGGCGGCCGCCAAATGAATAATCACTTCGCTACTCCACTCGTCCAGGCTGATGGAAACTGGACCAATCACACAGATAGCATTAATATTTCTTCCGACATTTCTTGTACCGGAGGACAAATGGCCCGCGCCTTGGGTTTAGCCTTTGCTTCTAAAAAATACAGAGAAAGTAAAGACCTCAGTGAAGGTACCAAGTTCTCTGTACGGGGAAATGAGGTTTGCTTCTGTACCATTGGTGATGCCAGTACCTCTGAAGGCATTTTCTGGGAAACCATGAATGCTGCCGGTGTGTTACAAGTCCCCTTATCCGTCTCTGTATGGGATGACGGCTACGGGATCTCCGTCCCAAAGAAGTATCAAACTACCAAAGAAAGTATTTCGGAAGCCCTCAGCGGCATGCAGGCCGACGAGGAAGGAAAGGGTATCAAAATATTCGAAGTAAAAGGATGGGATTACATAGGCTTGATAGAAACTTATCGCAAAGCCATCCATTTGAGCAGAACAGAACACATCCCAACGCTTATACACGTTATCGAGGTAACTCAGCCTCAGGGGCACTCTACCTCCGGCTCCCATGAACGTTACAAAAGCAAGGAACGGCTTAAATGGGAAAAAGAGTATGATTGCATCCTCAAAATGGAAGAATGGATCAAAAGCGAAGGCCTGGCCACTGCAGAAGAATTGAAAGCCATCCGTAGAAAAGCCAAATCCTTCGTCAAAAAAGCCAAAGAAGAAGCCTGGAATGCTTACAATGATCCAACGCTCAGGAAACTACAGGAACTAAAGGATATTTATGCTCAACTTCCCAGCGATACTGAGATCAATACCCTTAAAAAAGAATTGGGCCGGCTGCTCAATCCCCTGGTGTCCGAAATCACCAAAAATGCCAGGAAGATGTATTTCACCCTCCTGGGGATAGATCATCCCGCCAAAGAGACGCTGAAGTCCTGGCTAGATGAAATCAATGCAACAGCCGAAACCCGTTATCATGCCAACTTATACAGCGAAACGCCGAAAAGCGCTCTAAATGTGCCGGTCGTCCGCCCTGAATACGAACATCCGGATGGAAAAGTGATCAAAAAGAATGGCTACGAGATCCTGAACACCTTCTTCGACATTGCGCTTCAAAGAGATCCCGCCGTATTCGCTTTTGGAGAAGATGTCGGTAAAATCGGCGATGTCAATCAAGGTTTTGCCGGCTTACAAAAAAAATATGGCCAAGATCGCGTTTTTGATACCGGTATCCGCGAATGGTCCATCATGGGGCAGGCCCTCGGGATGGCTATGCGCGGCATGCGCCCTATTGCCGAGATCCAATACCTCGATTATTTGATCTATGGTCTGGAACCCCTAACGGATGATGTCGCTACCTTGCGCTACCGCTCTAACGGCATTCAGGCAGCGCCTATGATCGTGCGTACCCGCGGGCATCGCCTGGAAGGGATCTGGCACGCCGGCTCCCCCATGGGAATGATCATCAACTCCTTGAGAGGGATATACGTTTTGACACCTCGAAATATGACCCAGGCCGCCGGTTTCTATAACACCATGCTGCAATCAGATGATCCGGCCCTGATCGTTGAATGCCTCAACGGCTACCGCCTCAAGGAAGAACTGCCTTCTAATATCGGTGAATATACCGTGCCCTTAGGAGTGCCCGAGGTACTACATGAAGGAACGGACGTCACCTTGGTTACCTACGGAACCTGTGTGCGTGTTGCCGAAGTCGGCATGAAGTTATTGGAAAAAGCAGGTATCTCAGTAGAACTGATCGATGTTCAAACCCTGCTCCCATTCGACCTGGAGCACCAAATAGTCGAATCGTTGAAGAAGACCAACCGCGTCGTGTTCATGGATGAGGATGTACCCGGCGGCGCCACGGCCTTTATGATGCGCGAAGTATTGGAAAAACAAGGTGGCTATCAGTATCTGGACAGTGCGCCCACAACCATTACCGCCAAAGCCCATCGTCCGCCGTATGGTTCGGATGGAGATTACTTCAGCAAACCAAATCCGGAGGATGTTTTTGAGGTAATTTACAAAATGGTATATGAGGCCGCACCTTGGAAATTAAAGGGAGCTCTATAAGCAAGCATCAAAAAAAACCTTCGCAGTTAGCTGCGAAGGTTTTTTTAATGCTTATATATTTTAAATGATCTATCCTGTATTCTCACCAAATACCAGCCACTCACTAAATTTTCAGGCACCTTAACTTTTACCGTCTCCCCTCCTATCGAAACTTCACTCCTTCCCAAAACACTCCCATATACATCTATCCATTCAAGCACAGCAGCTTCTACCCCTCCTCCTCTTTTTTCTATAATAATATAATCCCGTGCCGGGTTAGGAAAAATGCGAATGTTTTCCGCTACCGGCGTTTTTTCATCATCAGACACCGTTAAGGTCAGCGTAATGGCATGGTCACTTAAGTCAAAAAACAAGCCGTTGTGTGCTTTTATCTTTAATTTCCCCTTGCCTGGCTCCAGGGTGTCCGGTATTTCAATGAAGGCCTCGCCATTATTTGGTAAAGGCCCCGCTACTTTCATTGTCAAGCGTTCCGTAGATTCGGGAAGAAAGCCTATAGAGTCATATACGAAATAAATATCCACCTGATCGACTCCCACCGGCACCCGATCGGTATTGGCTACTTCCCACTGGACTAATTGGCTATTTCCCAGCCCCCACAGCATCTCTTCAGCAGGAGAGATAATTTGAAAAGGCCCGGCCTGATCCGTAATATTCAGCTGCGTTTCTTTCCAGCTCACCCCTCCTCCTCTAAAGTGGTGGTCACGAACCGTCAACCGAAAATTCAAAGTGCCGGTAAAATCGGGCAACTGCTCTTCCGGCAGGCTTTTTCCGGCCATTAGAGATGTCAGGGAAGGGAAAACCCGAAATGAATCGGCCACCGGAGGGCGGCTTCTGAATAAAGGACTGCCAGCCTGGATCTGCCCAAGCGGAAGCTGTACAGCCTGATCCATTTGCTCCCAGGCATAACTTAGGGTATCTCCATCCGGATCGACAGCTGTGGCCGACAACTCGAAAGGCGTCAAATAAGGGATGGTGCCCATATGATCACTCAACTGAATCTCAGGGGCGGTATTTGGGAAGCCCGTCACGGTAGGGCAGCTACTCCCCTCTCCTACTCGCGTAAATTGATAGATCTCTTCTATGCTGGCCGAATGGAAATACGGGCTGACATGCTCCACATAATTATCCGCTCCACAGAAAGATAGTCCTCCATAGGCCATGATCGTAGAACCGCTACCGGGCTCAACCGGAATAGCTCCGGAGGAAGTTGATCCGCAATGACTGAAGGTATGATTGCCGCCCAATTGGTGGCCAATTTCATGAACCAGAAAATCAATAATATAGGCATCATCTGAGGGATCGGGTAATACAGAATAGCCGTTGCCTTTCCGGCCATGAACACAGGCGCTCCCGACCGAACCGAAGCCGGTAGCGGCTTCATCTACCATCAACACATGCCCGAGGTCGTACTCGTCCTCCCCTACATTGCGGTCGAGGAATTGCTGATTGGCGACGCCCTGATTCCCGTTCAGTTCATACGGGTCGCTCAGTGGGCTATCAAAAATGATGAATTGGATATCGTCGATGAGCTGCAGGCGAATGGCCAGGTCGCGTTCAAAGAGGAGGTTCATACGATTCACCGTCCGGACCAGGGCAGCCAGGGTGCTGTCTCTGCTTCCCCAAAACTGGGTATACTCGCCGGCGGCGGAAAGGGCCAGGCGGTAGGTATACCGTTCACCGCTGAAGTTCAAGTTGTTCTTTTCTTTGTGTGTTGCAATAAAATCGTTTGGGGAAAAACAGGCCACAGGTTCTGCACTGACTTCTTTCCTGTTTAACTGATATTTTCCTCCACCTATCGGATTGACAAACCAGGCCTCCCCTTTTTCATCCGTCATAAAAACGCTGATACCGAGTGGTGTAACATCCATCTTTAGATGGTACGCTCCATTTTTTTCGCTCCTCCCCGTATAAGTCTTGTAGCGGAGAAAACCTTTATCGGGTAGACGCTCAAATAAAGGCGTTTCATATAGGCGGAAGGATAAAAATTCGCCTTCGGGAGTGGGAAAATCGAGCAGCAGTGCATCTTGGAGAGATAACAAATCATCCTCATGGGGCGCTTTTGCTAGTTTTTTTATAAAGCTTTCTTCCTTTAATTGGTAGCTATTCGACTTTTGAAAGGCATCTTTTTTCCAAAAATTGCTTTGAGCGCTGCTCATAATAGGAAAAAGGAGCCAGATAACGTTAAAAAGGAAAAAAGTTTTTCTTGCATTCATGGGATGAATATACTAATTGTGGAAAAAACACGCTTTCAAATTAACAGCAGCTTCTTTACATTTGCAAGCCAATTTTTGGAAAATCCAGACATATTTGTGATTAATGCTTAGGCCCTCGGCCTAAGCATTAATCACAAATATGTTACCTTAACAAAAAAACAAGCTTCTACATGAACACCAAATACATCCGATTAATCGTTAACCAACTCCAGCTGCCCGAAAAAAGCATCCGCAATACGCTCGAATTGCTCGAAGGCGGCGCTACCATCCCCTTTATTTCCCGCTACCGAAAAGAAGTAACCGGCTCCCTCGACGAGGTTCAGGTCGCCGATATCCAAAAAGAATGGAAGAAACTCCAAGACCTGGATAAAAGAAAGGAAAGCATCCTCCAATCCATTGAAGAGCAAGGCAAGCTGACCGACGAACTCCGGGCGCGCATCGAGCAGACGTTCAACATGACTGAGCTCGAGGACATCTACCTGCCCTACAAAAGAAAAAGAGCCACCCGGGCCTCCAAAGCCCGCGAAAAAGGTCTCGAACCACTGGCCGAACGGCTGTTCAAACAAAATGACAACGACCGGGTCGATCAATTGGCCGAAGCTTATCTCACAGATGAAGTGCCCACCATCGAAGAAGCCCTGCAGGGTGCTCGCGATATCATCGCCGAGCAGATCAATGAAGACGAAAAAGCCCGCAATCTCGTGCGTCAGGCCTTTAAAAGAGGCGCTACCGTACGGTCTAAAGTGGCCAGAGGGAAAGAAGAAGAAGGCGCTAAATACCGGGATTATTTCGATTTTGAAGAATCCCTTAAAAAGTGCCCTTCTCACCGGCTACTGGCCATCCGTCGTGGTGAGGACGAAGGCTTCCTGCGCGTGCTCATCAGTCCGGATGATGAAGACACCATCTATCGGTTGGAGCAAAAATTCGTCAGAGGTTTTGGTGAGTCGGGCGAGCAGGTCAAAATGGCTATTGAAGACGGATACAAGCGTTTACTGGCTCCTTCCATCGAGACGGAGTTCCGGAACATCTCCAAGGATAAAGCAGATGAGGAGGCCATCGAGGTTTTTACCACCAATTTGCGCCAGTTGCTGTTGTCGGCTCCTTTGGGACAAAAACGTGTTATCGGCCTGGATCCCGGTTATCGGACGGGTTGCAAGGTCGTAGTGCTGGATGAGAGCGGTAATTTACTGAACAATACCACTATTTTCCCGCACCCACCCCAATCCCGCACGGCAGAAGCTCAGAAGACCATCGAGCACATCGCGGCCACCATGGACATCGACGCCATTGCGGTAGGGAACGGAACGGCCAGTCGCGAAACCATGGCCTTTTGCCGGACACTGAAGTTCAACCGTCCGGTAGAAATTTTCCTGGTCAATGAAAGCGGCGCTTCGATCTATTCAGCCTCGGACATTGCCCGCGAGGAATTCCCGGATCACGACGTGACGGTCCGCGGAGCCGTTTCCATCGCCCGCCGTCTGATGGACCCGCTGGCCGAACTGGTCAAGATCGACCCTAAGTCTATCGGGGTGGGTCAGTACCAACATGATGTCAACCAGACTAAGCTCAAAGAAAGCCTCGACCAGGTCGTGGAAAGTTGTGTGAACTCGGTCGGTATCAACCTGAATACGGCTAGTAAACATCTGTTGACCTACGTGTCGGGCCTCGGGCCCAGCCTCGCGCAGAATATCGTGAACTACCGGGCCGAGCAGGGCCAGTTTAAGTCGCGCAAAGAGCTGATCAAGGTGCCGCGCATGGGCGAAAAAGCCTTTGAGCAATGTGCCGGTTTCTTGCGCATCCGGGAGGCCAAGCATCCGCTGGACAATACGGCGGTACACCCGGAATCTTACCACATTGTAGAAAAAATGGCCAAAGATCTCGGCTCCAGCATCCAGGACCTCATCCAGGACGCCGCTTTACGCAAGAAGATCAACCTGAGGAGTTATACTTCCGAAACGGTCGGTTTACCAACCCTGAACGACATTATGAAAGAGCTTGCCAAGCCCGGCCTCGACCCGCGGGGCGAAGCCAAGCCAGTCGAGTTCGACAAGAACATCACCTCCATCGAAGACCTCAAAGAAGGCATGGTGCTGACCGGCATTGTCAATAACATCACCAATTTTGGTGCTTTTGTAGATATAGGGGTGAAGGAAAGCGGCCTGGTGCACATTTCCCAGATGGCCAATCGTTTCATCAAAAGCCCTTCTGAGGTGGTGAGTTTGAATCAGGAAGTCGAGGTCAGGGTGATGAGTGTGGATTTGAAGCGAAAAAGGATACAGTTGTCGATGAAAGATGTTTAGTGAGGCCACGCGCTTATGGTGTGCTAATTATTGTTGTTTTTTGCTTATTTGGTGGGAACCACAGATTTTTACAGATTTAACTGATTTCACAGAAGTATTTTGGCCCGATGGTCCAAAATCTTTTCAGTGTTTTCTGTTGAATCCGCGAAAACCTGTGGTTCCCAGCGCCTATACCTGTTCAATCCGTGTAGATCAGTGTCAAAAAATTAATCCATATGAAGAGCCCCATTTATCTCCTACTGCTTTTTATCTGCATTTTTCCCTCCTGTACAACTGACAAACCGGAAGAGGAATCTTTTGATACGGAAAGGGCCTTGGAGTTATTTAAAGAAGATATTGAGAGTCGGACCGCTTACTTTTTTGAAAAAAATAAGATCCTACATGAAATTGAAAGAATAATAAATCATGACACCACTTTTTTCGAAAGTGTAACTTGGGTAGATACAGTATACCATAAACAGCAAGAAATTATTTTTTCTCTTCTAAATGCTGATGATTTTTCTGAATACACTATTGCAGATAGCATAGAGGCTTATCGCTTAGAGGTTGATCGGTCTTTTTCCGATGAAGTCATTCTTCTAACTGCCCAAAATAAAAAAGGCGAAAAAAAGCTGATTGTCCAGAGTTATTTCAAGGACCCTGAGTGCAACTTTTATGTTGGAACCAGAACATTTGATTCAACCTGTGTAAGGCTCCTAAAGAACAAAGAAAAAACCTTATCAGATCTACAGTGGAAAAGGTTAATAGACGAGGTAGAAAAAAATGAGTTTTGGGGTCTTCAAGGAAATATTTATGAGGACGGATTGGATGGTTCATGGTGGACTTTAGAAGGTACAAAAAAAGATTATTCTTCTTGGCCGGGACAACATGGTTGGATTCAGAAAAACTGGGAAATTTACCGATGGGCTCCAAAAACCTACCAAGGCATTTACCAAATTGGAATGGAACTTATGAGATTATCCGGAGAAGACTGGGGAGAAATGTAATTAAAAATTGGAAGCATACTTCTAACAATATCCATTTCTCCGCGTTTAGGGTGATGTCATTGATTCAACAAGCTGAAGCATGTTGTCCGGACATTCTGAAGAATGTAGTCCAGTTAATTTATAAAAATGCAAAAAGAAAAAACCAGCATCGTCATCATCGGAGCAGGCCTCACTGGCCTCACCATCGCTTATTTGTTGAAAAAACAAGGCATTTCCGCCACCCTCATAGAAGCCAGAGATCGCCTGGGCGGCCGGATACATACCCAATACCTCGACGGAGGATCTTCTATTGAATTAGGCGCCACCTGGCTCGGGAAAAAGCATAGCCACCTTGTAAAATTACTAGAAGAACTTGATCTGGATATCTTTGAGCAATTCATGGACGAGCGGGCTATTTATGAACACATGTCTTTCACTGCTCCTCAATTAGTACGCTTACCTGACAACCAAGACCCCAGCTTTAGGATTAAGGGAGGTACTTCCCAGCTCATTCAAAAACTGGCTAGTTATCTTGACGAGCAACAGATCTATTTGAACCAGGAAGTGAAAACCGTTCATTTTACCGGAGCAAAGGTTCAAATTAGCACTTCCAAACAAGATATGGAGGCAGATCACCTTATTACTACGCTACCGCCAAAGCTACTAGTGACCTCCATCCAGTTTACCCCTTCCCTTCCGGATGCTTTGATGGACATTGCCGAACATACGCACACCTGGATGGGAGAATCCATCAAAGTTGGGCTGTCCTACCCACAAGCTTTCTGGAAAAGTCAAACCACCAGCGGAACCATATTCAGTAATGTAGGTCCCATTACAGAAATGTACGACCACAGTACTTTTGAAAATGATGGTTTTGCTTTAAAAGGATTTATGAATGGTGCCTTCCATGGAGCAAGCAAGGAAGAACGGAAAAGCCAGGTGTTAAATCAATTGAAAAAATATTATGGAGAGGTAGTTGAAGATTTTCTGTCTTATGAAGAATGTGTTTGGAATCAGGAAGCTTATACCTTTACTCCTTACCAAGAGTTTATTTTACCACATCAAAATAATGGCAATCCCATATTTAGAGAACAATATTACAATGGCCGTTTGATTATCGCTGGTTCAGAAACAGCGAAAAATTTTCCTGGCTATATGGACGGTGCCGTTCAAAGTGCCCAGGAAACGGTTGCCCAAATTACCGGCCGCCTCTAGAGTCATGCATTGATTGCTTATAATATTTTCCGACGCTCCAATACCGCAGAGTTGTTAAGTTCGTAGAGAACCAAAGCTTCGGAGAAGCGTCCTATCGGTAACAAAGTCTAGTACCCTGTCTCTCAAGCTCCAGCGGAGCGTCATATAAAAACCGTGTTAGCGAGCATATGGCGCTCCGCCGGAGCTTTCCAGCAGACATTTTGTCCTTGGTTACCGATAGGACGCTCCGCCGGAGCTTTGAACCGAAGAACTTTTCAGATCTTCCAATACAAATCCATACTGAGGCCTCAGAAAAAGGCCTGGCTAATTATTAGCAATCAATGCACGCCGATAGAGGCAGCCAGAACACTAAAACACCAGAAGACTATTTCAACAAGCCCATCCTTTTTCCAAGTATCCTATCAAACAACCTGGAAGGTAAAATCCTCGGAATGATCCAGCGCTCCCATCTCTTCGGCACGTACGCATAACGCACCTTCGGGCTCGGATGGAAAAAGATATCGGCAATTTTTTCACCCAAGAACTCAGAAGGATAGCCCTTCTTGCCACTTTTGATAGCAAACTTTTGGAGCATAGCCGTCGCCTCGGAATAAGCAGTACCCTCATAGATGGGCAGGTCCTTGGCTTTGTCCCAAATAGGGGTATTGACGGCGCCGGGGCCGACGATGACCACATCGATGCCGTATACCTGTAGTTCGCGGCGTAAAGAATGAGAAATTCCTTCCAGAGCATGTTTGGAACCAACGTAGGGCCCCAGAAAAGGCGTTGCTATTTTCCCCGCCCCTGAGCTGATGTTGATGATCTTGCCGGGTGCAGTAGGGTGATTATCGCGCGCGCCCAGGATCGGAAGGAATTGCTGGGTCACTTCTATCAGGCCAATTACATTGACCTCGAACTGCCTTCTAAGCTCTTTAATGGGAATATGCTGGAGCGGGCCTCCTATGGCAATACCGGCATTGTTGACCAAACAGCCCAGGCCGCTACCTTGAAGCTCCTGCTCTACAATTTTACGGCCCAGGATGATGCCGTCTGTATCGGTTACGTCAAAAATGAGGGGCGTGAACTGATCGCCGAAGGCTTCATTGAGCCGATCGGCATCAGCTTGTTTGCGAACGCTGCCGAATACCCGGCAACCTCTTTTGATAAATGCTTCTGCGGCGGCATAGCCAATGCCCGTGGAGGCACCGGTTACGACGACTGTTTTGGGAGTTTTCATAGTATATTTTTTTGCAGTGCGTAACACCAGTAATTAACTACTTCTGGATACACCAGGTCGTCATACTTCTCAGGTCCTGGACAACGGTAGTTTTGATTCTTTCGTACAAACTAGCGTTCAGTTGTTCTGTATAAGATAACAAAAAGTCCTGATCCACTACAAATCGCTCTGTACCGTCAGCCAATAAATACCTTCTATCACCTAGTGGCTTTACCAGATCTTCGGTGCCGATATTGGACGCCAGGCGACTAAAAAAGTAGCCTCCGGGCTTCAGCACTCTCCATAAAGAACGCATCATCCGGTCGAAATGGTCTGTATTCTCAGCAAAATGGAGGACGGTATTACAGATCACCAGGTCGAAAGTTTCGTCTTCATAAGGTAATTCTTCTACTTTACCCAGCTGAAAATGATCGGCCGGGGTATGGGGAGATATTTTTGCGGCCAATTGGCGGACGTGATCAATGGCATCTTGTTTGATATCAACACCATAGACTTCATACTCGGGCAGCTGCAGAAAATACACGATGTTCCGGCCGCCGCCACAGCCGGCATCCAGGATCTTTTTACATTGAGCATACCGGCCTTTGAGAATTTGGTCGAATACGTAGATGTCGATGTTACCGAAGAGTTTTTGTAGGTTCATTGTTGTTGGTTAATGGTTACGGGTTCCAAGGCTCCAAGGTTCCAAGGTTAATGTATAAAAAAAACAGTGACCTCAGCGTTCCCAGTGTCAAAAAGCTCAGTGGTCCCAGTGTTTTCAGTGTCAAATTAAAACTCAGTGTCCTTCAGTGGTCCCAGTGTCAAAAAAACTCAGTGTCCTCAACGGCTCCAGTGTCAAAAAAGAATACGCCACTTTGGACAAATACAGCCCCTGCGGATGTGCCAGGTTCATAAATTCAGGTCGCTCTCCCGACGCCAGATGGTTTTCAAATTCTTGCACACTCATCCTTCCCTGCCCTATTTCCAAAAGATTGCCGACCAGGAGCCTGACCATGCCTTTCAAAAAGCGATTAGCAGTCAACTGGAAGCGCAATCGCCCGTTTTTTTCATCCATCCAAAAGCGAACGGATTGCACCTCACATTCCGTATGATGGTGCCGGTCGGGCGTTTTACAGAAAGCCCTAAAGTCCTTATTTATTGGAATAAGTTGGGCCGCTGCTTTTACTTTTTCCGGATAAAAATCTTTTAAAGGGTAAAAAGCGCTGAGTTCGCTTAAAAAAGGAGTGGCTTGAGTATGGATAAAATAATCGTACGTTCTGCTGAGGGCATCCTTCTGTGCATGCGGCCATTCATCCATCTGCAGTACATCATACACTACAATATCATCCGGCAGTTTTTTATTTAAAACATAAAGCAGATCCATCTCCCATTCCCGATCAATATCCGAATGAAAAAAATACTGACTCGCATGCACCCCCGCATCCGTACGTCCGCAGCCCATGCAACTGATATTTTCCTTAAGGATCTGCTGCAAGTTGGTTTCCAGTACTTCCTGTACACTCAGGCCTGTTTTTTGCCGCTGCCAGCCGTTGTAATGGGTACCTTTGTAAGCAATATGGAAGAAATATCTCATTTGTTGTCTGTTTTCCACCACTCATTAGGGGCTTGTCGTTTGCCAAATCCCAGTTGATCATCCAGCCAAAGCATCAATTTTCGCAGCGGGCTATTGGCCAGCAAAATTCCTATCCGGTTCCACCACTTGGAGTAATCCTTATTATAGGGACAAACTCGTATACAGATCGCGCAATCCGTATTCATGCCCACCCAGAATTTGAAACATTTCTCGGCATTGACGGTCCATTTCCGGATACCACTCAGACTGGAAATGTTAGGTGGCGCATCCTGAGGCTCGCCATCAGGAATGGCCCGCACCGGGCACTGCTTCGCACAGCGGTTACAAATTTGACAGAATTTTTTCACCCCAAATTCGATCGGCTGGTCCGGTACCAACGGTAGATCCGTAAATACCTTCGCCAGGCGAATATTCGGCCCGAAATCAGGCGTGATCAGCAATCCATGTCGGCCATATTCCCCCAGGCCCGCCTCGATGGCCATGGGGATACTCAGGGCCGTATCGTTTAAAGAAGCGATGGCATTATATCCCAGGTTAGTAATGAACTGTGCCATGGTGTTGGCGGCCAGCAAGCCCACTCCATAACCAAGTCCGGTAGCCGCCCCGCTCAAAGCAGCCGGAAAGGTTTTGCCTAAGTCATAATCCATCGGGATGGTCATGATCACGGCATATTTGTAGGACCCCGGGATGTCCAGTGGTTGGGAATCCCCCTCTTTGCGGTTAAAATGATCGGAATAGATCCAGCGCTGATCGAGTTGACAGATCCCCACACTGCCCGCCCCGAACATCCTGGCAGCCTGTTTGATTCGAGCGGTGGTTTCTTCGGGAGACTTTAAATCAGCTTTTGTGGGAGGCCCCTGCGTTTGAATGGAATAATAATCCGTAAAGCCCTCCACTTTACCTTCCGACTCCAGATTGTACTCCCCCACTACATCCGTCAAGTGCCAGCTGGCATTTCGGAAGGCATAATCCCAATGGTCAAACCCCTTCGCTTTTTTGGGAGCATAGTTCGCTATATCATAGCTAATAAAAAACTTTTTAGGGTTTACTTGATCGTCCCAGGCTGCCCGATTGAAGATGTCATACTTCTGATTAAACCTGGAAAAGCCGGGTTTTATATCGAAAAGACGGTCCATATATCGATTTGCCGGCTCTTGTATGGTCTTTTTAAAAAACATAGTCGTATTTTTTCATCAGCATTAATATACATAATTAGTTGAAGCTAGCGCGGCGCGGCCGCGCTAGCTTCAATATTCTCAAAACAGTCTCTAATGAAAAAGATAATATTTCTTTTATCCCTTATCATCACCTTTGCTTCAACAACACTATTTTCCCAAAAAAAACTAAGCAAAGACCAAATCCAGGCCATCGATGCTCTTTTTGAGGATTGGAACAATGAAGAGAATCCCGGCGGAGCGGTTGGTATTGTAAAAAAAGGGAATCTGATTTTCAGTAAAGGTTACGGCATGGCCAGCTTGCAGCATAAGGTTCCTTTTTCGCCTACAACGGTAGCGGACATCGGCTCGGTGGCCAAGCAATTCACTTCCTTTGGGATTGCGCTACTGGCTGACGAAGGCAAGCTCTCGCTGGATGACGACATTCACAAATTTTTCCCGGAGCTACCCGATTACGGGCACAAGGTAACGGTCAGGCATTTGGTTCACCATACGAGTGGGCTGCGCGAGATCTATTCTGCTTTTGCGTTGCGAGGCTGGTCGGGAGGCGGCATTCGCCAAGAGGATGTTAAATACCTGTTGATGCAACAGCATGAGTTAAATTTTAAGCCTGGGGATCGGTATTTGTATTGCAATACTTCCTATGCGCTACTCGGCTCCATCATTGAAAAAGTAAGCGGACAATCCTTTGAAGCCTTTTATAAGGAAAGGATATTTAAACCGCTGGGAATGGAGCATACCTATATCATGGATCGTTTAGGAGAAATCTTTCCAAATACGGCGGATTCTTACCGCTCTACTGACGAGGGTTTTGTAGAAATATATGATAACAGCTCTATGTTTGGCCAGGGAGGCTTTTATTCCAATATAGAAGACATGGCCAAATGGCTGGCGAATTTCCAGCAACCTAAGGTTGGTAATAAGGCCGTCATACAGCAGATTCAGGAAAGAGGAGTATTGAATGACGGTGAAAACCTTCGATACGCCTTTGGTCTTAACATTGACACCTACCGAGGTCTGAAGCGCATTCAACATTCGGGGGCCAGTGCCGGCTTCCGCTCGCTCATGGCCTGGTTTCCGGAGCATGAACTAGGCATTATCATCCAAACCAATCGGGCAGATGGAACTAGTAACGGGGCTATGGCTGAGATCGTTGAGGTCCTTTTGGAGGGTTCTTTAGAACCAATTGAGGAAGCTGAGAGCAAAGAAGAAGAAAAAAGAGCTACTGAACCTTCCTTGTACTATTCGGCCGAGCAGCTTAAACCCTTTGCAGGTGCTTATTACAGCCCAGAGATTGAAACCGTCTATCATTTTCAAATAGATGCGCAGGAAAATGACCTTGTAGTCAAGTCGATCAGGAATGGCGCTCTAGCACTATCCACAACCCCACAAAAAGATCAATTTACAGGAGGCGGTATGAGCTTCACTTTCCAGCGAGATGATGTAGGCAGAGTGACTGGGTTTAGAGTATCTAATGGAAGGGTGATGAGATTAAAGTTTTTTAAGACTGAGTTGCCTTCCTTTAGATAAAAAATTAAGGCTCCCGGGGGGAGCCTTAATTTTTTTTATTTATTAGTTTCTTCCACCGCCTCCGGGGCCTCTACCCTGGCGTTGGGCCTTCTGAATATCTTCCCACTTTTTAAATTGTTCTTCGGAAAGCAATTCTTTTACAGCTTCGGTACGTTTATCGCGAAGGGCTGTCATTTTATCCCGCATGGTACTGCGGTCACCTGACTTTCTTAATTCCTGTGCTTCTGTGTAAAACTGCTCTTCCAATTCAGTAAACTTAGCTTTTTGTTCAGCTGTTAGTTCCAACTTTGTTGCCAGGTCTTCGAGTTGCTTGGCACGTTCTTCAGCAGTGGGTGGGCTTGGGCGTTGGCCTCTTCCCTGGGCATTCAAGTTTACTCCTACAAACAACAAAGCCATTGCAAACAGGCTCATTTTTATCCATTGGCTACGCATAATGATGATTTAAGCGATGAATTAATTTGTTTTCGCTTATTAGATCCCAGTGGAGTGGGATTCCTTCCCTGGAAAGCGTTAATGAAGTGTTAAAAAAAAGTAGAAAGACATGTCATGTTTAAGACATGACATGTCCTTTATACACAACACAAAACATTAAAAATCAATCACTTAACTATAAAAAATAGCTCTCCTGCCAGACATGACATGTCTAGACATGTCATGTCTAGAAAAGATCATCGATCCGTTCCTTCTGCACCGCCTGCCAGGCCGTGGTACATAACAATGCGGCAGCCTGGTTAAGCTGGGCAAAGCGCTCATCTTTCGTGAAGCCTTTTTTGTAGCGATAATAAATCTGCTGGGCAATCACCGCTATTTTAAAAAGACCGTAGACGTAATAGAAAATCAGATCGTCTGCCGGGCGGCCAGATTTTTTTTCATATAAAGCGACCACCTCTGCCCTACTTGGATTTCCCTCAAAAATAGTGGGAGAAGGCAAGCCCCCTTTCATGATATCTGGGTCGGAAGCCGTCACCCAATAGCCCAGTGAAGTGCCCAGGTCCATCAGGGGATCTCCTATGGTACACATTTCCCAGTCCAGTACTGCCCGTACCTTTTTCCATTGGTCGTCGGCGAAAACGATGTTGTCGTATTTATAGTCGTTGTGTATGAGGCTAAACTGATACTGTTCAGGCTGATTTTCCTTCATCCAGTTCATGACTTTTTCGGCTACAGGAACTTCATCCGTTTTGGCTTTGAGGTATTGCTCACTCCAGATACGGACCTGTCGTTCGACGTACCCCTCGGGGCGGCCCAGATTTGCCAGGCCGGCTGCTTGGTAATCGGCCTGGTGTAATTCAGCAAAAGTATCCAGCCAGGAGTCGGCGATGGTAGCAAAATCAGCCGCCGGAATATTTCTTTTTTTGACTTCCTTCACTCGAAGAATAATGCCTTCCACTTTTTCCATTAAATAAAAAGGAGCACCGATGATATCAGGGTCATCGGTAAAAATGAAGGCTTCCGGGGCTTTGGGAAAAACTTTGTGAAGGCGGGATAAAACTTTGTATTCCCGGCCCATATCGTGGCCTCTTTTGACTTGTGTGCCGATGGGTGGGCGGCGGAGGACGAATTCTCGATCCGGAGTTTTTAACAGATAAGTCAGATTGGAATAGCCTCCAGGGTATTGGCGGACTTCCAGGTCACTGGTATTTGTTATTCCATTTTCTTTGAGGAAAGCCGTCAGATTAGGGATATTTAACTCTTCTCCTTTTCGTACTTCCTTACTTGGGTCTTTTTTTTCCATTCCAATAAATTAAAGTGCTAAAAGCTCGACCTTTTTGGCCGCTGATTTGGCTGATTTCCCACTCAACCGCCCGTACAGTTTAAAGCACATCAAATCATGCAATTCTAAACTTTCAAGCCATATTTCTTCAGTACCAACTTGGCCACTCTGGACTTATGCACTTCATCTGCGCCGTCATAAATGCGGGCGCCGCGTTCGTGACGGAACCAGTAGGAAAGCATGATGTCATCGGTCATACCGAGGGCTCCGTGTACCTGAATAGAGCGATCGAGGACTTTTTGGAGTACATTAGCGCAATAGAACTTAATCATGGAAATCTCTTCGCGAGCTTCGTAGGTACCTTTTTGGTCAATTTTGCGAGCCGTATCCAGAACCATTAAGCGGGCGGCATACATTTCGGCCTTACATTCAGCGATCCAGTTTTGGATGGTCTGTTGCTGGGCTAATACGCGTCCGCTACGAATTTTACGGGTAGCGGCCCGTTCTACCATCATATTGAAGGCTCTTTGACAAATGCCCAGCCAGCGCATACAGTGGTGGATACGGCCAGGTCCCAGGCGAGTTTGAGCAATGGCAAAGCCATGGCCTTCTTCGCCCAGCAAGTGGTCCAGTGGCACTTTACAATCATTATATCTGACTTCAGAATGGCTGGCCCAGCCAAAGCCTTCTTCGCCACCTACCGGAATTCTGCGCACATGTTCAAAACCATCCGTATCACAAGGCACAATGATCTGACTAGCCTTGGTGTATGGACTCTCAGATTCAGGATTGGTGACGCACATGACTATGGAAAAAGATGCCTGATGCGCCCCTGAAGTAAACCATTTATGTCCATTGATGAGGTAGTGGCCATCGTCCTTTGTTCCGGTAGTGCCCATCATAATAGGGTTAGAACCTGCAAACTCCGGTTCGGTCATAGCGAAGCAAGAGCGGATCTCACCTGCTAATAGGGGTTTCAAATATTTTTCTTGTTGGTCCGCTGTGCCGAATTCTATCAGGATTTCCATATTCCCTGCGTCAGGAGCCTGGCAATTAAATACGTAATGGCCATAAGGAGTCTGCCCTAAAACAGCGCTGAGTTGCCCATGCTCTTCGACACTCAGGCCCAATCCTCCCCACACTTCAGGAATCTGCGGTGTCCACCAGCCTTTTTCTTTAACCAGCTGCCGTTTTTCATTTAAGATAGGTAAGAGTTTTTCCCAATTGTGGGAAAAAGCTTCTTTTTCCAAAGGAAAGAGTTCTTTTCTTACAAAATCCTGCACTTCTTCCAGCAGGGTTTGAAGTTGATTTGGAGTAAATTTGGTTGTGGCTTTATTCATTTTTAATTATTCAGGGTTAAAATCTAGAGCTTGAATTTTCGCTTAGGGCTATAATAAGTAGTACTATTTGATGCATTTTCCATCTTGCTCCTAATATTTTCACCAGCTACCCAGCAATCATATATCCTCCGTCGGCGGTATATACACCACCTGTCATGTATGCAGCTGCGTCAGAGGCCAGTAAGACTGCCAGGCCAGCCATTTCTTCCGGAGTCCCCATTCGGCTGGAGGGAAGGTTTTGTTTGATCATTTTCATGAGCGCTTCATTTTGCCAAAGAGCGGCACTGAACTTGGTTTTGATCAGGCCTGGGCAAATCGCATTAGACCGGACCTTATATTGCCCCCACTCCTTGGCCTGATTTTGGGTCAGCATGATCAGAGCCGCTTTGCTGGTACTATAAATTCCCAGGCCAAAACCAGGCTTTAGTCCTTCAACAGAACTAATGTTAATGACGCTTCCGCCGCCTCTTTCTTTCATGCTGGGCAATGCCAAATTAGCCAGCATCCAGGGAGCCTTTACATTGACGTCCATTATTTTGTCAAAAGCTACTTCTTCCGCTTCTTCGATCGGACCAAATACTGGATTGATAGCTGCATTATTTACAAGGATATCTACACCGCCATACTGTTCGATGGTTTGCTTGATGAGAGCCTTTCTTTGATCCGCTTTTCCTACATGACAAGCTATACCTGTAGCTTCTAGTCCATCTTGCTTAAATTGTGCAGCTACTTCATCAATAGCTTCCTGTTTGCGGCTGCTGATTACAACTTTGGCACCATGCTCTGCCAGACCTCTGGCAATCGCTTCGCCGATTCCTTTACTAGAGCCAGTTACTACGGCTACTTTCCCTTTTAGGCTAAATAACGGTTTTATTTTTTCCATACAGCCAATATAGTAAAAAAGGGGCATTAGATTGGATCCAATCTAATGCCCCTTTAACAGGAAGAGGAGCGGAGCCGGAGCTCCGCTTTCCTTATTCTATTTTAATCATCTTCTTAGTAGCCATAAAGTCTCCGGACTTGAGGGTGTAGTACATTACACCTGCCGGCAGATCTTTGATGTTTACGGTATTGTATCCTCTGGCAAATGATCCACGGATCACCTTCAGTGTTCTACCACTCACATCATTGATGGTTAAGGTAATGTCGGCATCTTCGGGCAAGGTAAATCCAATCTGCGTGGCTC